>NZ_NBCN01000017.1:0-159890 GCF_002099185.1 Streptomyces sp. CB03238
CACCCGTTCAAGAACCCAGCACGCGTGTCACCAACGTCTCCGGACAGCACACCTAGGCCCTGCCCGGCGGTTCCCCGGGCGCCCGCCGGTCAATGTGCGGGCATCCCGTCAGGCGTGGCAGGCGGGCAGTCCGCCGTGGAAGGCGACCATCTCCTGGAAGGACGCCAGTACGTCGATCCGGGCGCCCGGGGAGAGCCCCTCCAGCTCCGCGTAGGCCCGGTGCAGGTTGGCCACCAGCCGCTCGGAGTCCACCAGGTCGGCGAACGCGCCCAGCTCGGCGCGCTCTGCCGCCGCGAGCGGTCCCAGGCCGTCCCGCAGGCCCTCCTCGGCCAGGAGCTGGACCCAGCGCAGATACGCCTCCGTGGCGTCGAGCAGCTCGGGGCCGCCGACCGGGCCGTGCCCCGGTACGACCGTACGGGCCCCCAGGCCGCGCAGCCGTTCCAACGCCCGCAGGGAACCGGTGACGGAACCCATGAGCACGAACGGTGTGACGCCCGACCACACCACGTCGCCGGTGAACAGCACCGAGCGCTCCGGCACCCACACCACCACGTCGTTGGCGGTGTGCGCGGGGCCCACGTGCAGCAGCTCCACCCGCAGATCGCCCGCGTGCAGCGTCAGCGCGTCACGGAAGGTGAGTCCCGGCAGGGTCAGCGGGGTGTCGCCCCAGTCGACGCCGGGCCACAGACCGCGCAGACCCAGACCCGCCTCGGCGGTGTCGGAGCGGGTGCCCTCGTGCGCGACGATCACCGCGCGGGGGACGAACTGGCCGTTGCCGAAGGTGTGGTCGCCGTGGAAGTGGGTGTTGACCACATAGGCAGGGCCGCCGGGCACGACCCGCTCGACCTCCTCGCGCAGCCGCCGGGCACGGGCCTCGGTGGCGGCGGTGTCCACCAGCACACCGATGCCCTCGACGGCGATCAGGCCGGCGTTGTTCAGACACCATCCGCCGTCGGGCTGGACGAAGGCGTGCACACCCGGTGCGACCTCCCGCAACGTGCCGGGCGGGGCGACGGAGGCGGAGGCATGGACGGAGGGGGCGCTCACGCCGCCTCCCCGAGCTCGGCGGGCAGCCGGCGGAAGCGGCCCTGATGGAAGACGAGCGGGTCGGCCTCACCTGCACCGGCCCGCAGGGCGACGACCCGGCCGATGAGCAGGACGTGATCACCGGCGTCGTACGCCTGGTGCAACCCGCACTCGAAGTACGCCTCCGCGCCCGGCATCACCGCGTTGCCGGTGACACCGTCCACGGCGGCCAGCCGCAGCATCGCGGCCTGTCCCTGCGAGCGGTCGGAACGGCTGAACTCCTGGGCCAGGTCCCGCTGCGGCTCGGTGAGCACGTTCACCGCGAAGCTCTGCCGCCGGATCACCCGGGGGCGGATCTGGCCGTCGGCCTTCACGGACACCAGTACCAGCAGCGGGTCGAGGGACACCGATACGAAGCTGTTGAGGGTGGTGACCAGGGTTTCGTCACCGCTGCCCTGGGTGAGGAGGGTCACTCCGGTGGGGAAGCGGCCCATCGCGGACCGGAAGGATGCGATATCGGGCCGGGCGAGCAATGTGCTTGCCGCGTGGGTCATGGCGCCTGCTCCGTTTCGGGGTCGAAGCCTCGGTGGTACGGGCCTCAGTAGTTGCCGAGGCCGCCGCAGACGTTGAGCGCCTGCGCGGTGATGGAGGCGGCCAGGTCCGAGGTCAGATAGCCGACCAGGCCGGCGACCTCCTCGGGGGTCGAGTAGCGGCCGAGCGGGATCTTCGCGTTGAACTTGTCCTGGATCTCCTCCTCGCTGACCCCGTAGTGGCCGGCGTAACCCTGGCGCACCCGCTGTGCCATCGGCGTCTCGACGTAGCCGGGGCAGACCGCGTTGACGGTGATGCCGGTCTTGGCCAGCTCCTTGCCCACCGCCTTGGTGAAACCGATGACGCCGTGCTTGGAGGCGGAGTACGGGGCGGCCAGTTCCACGCCCTGCTTGCCGCCGGTGGAGGCGATGTTGACGATCCGCCCCCAGTCGCCCTCGCGCATCCGGCCGGTGCTCAGGACCTCGCGGGTGACCCGGAAGGTGCCGTTGAGGTTGGTCTCGATGACCTCGTTCCAGAGCGCGTCCTCGATCTCGGCGGTGACACCGCCGCCGCCCCGGCCCGCGTTGTTGACCAGGATGTCGATCCGCCCGAACTCGGCGACGGCCGCCTCGACCGCGGCGCGGATCTCCTCGGGCGATGTCACGTCGCAGACCGTGCCGGCCACCTCCAGGCCCTCTTCACGCAGCCGCTTCACGACCGTGCGCACGCTCTCCTCGCTCCGCGCGACGCCGAAGACGGCGGCGCCCTGGCGGGCCAGGAGTTCGGTCACGGCGAGGCCGATCCCGCTGGTCGCGCCGGTGACGAATGCGACTCGTCGTCCCGCGTCTGTCATCGTGCTCTCCCCGCTGTGGTCTGTGACCGGGCCGTCCGGTCGGTAGCGACCGTCCCAACGCCACCTCGCAGCCGCCTCGATTTCCTCTCGCGGTCGTCCTCCAGCCGAGCCCGACAGGGCGTCGAGCGGGGCGCGGGAGCGTAGCGGGGTATGGCGAAATCCCGTGCGCGCTCCCGCGTGCACAGTGAGCGAGGAGGGCCCGTGCCCGAACAGACGATTTCGGACGTACGGAAGTCGGTGACTGTCGCGGCCACGCCCGAGGACGCCTTCCAGGTGTTCGTCGAGCGGCCGCAGGACTGGTTCCCGCCGCACCACGTCCTGCTGAAGACCCCGCGGGTGGGTATCGCCTTCGACCGTGAGGCCGGAGGCCGCTACTACGAGTGGGACGCCGAGGGCAATGAGATGACCTGGGGCACGATCCGGGAGTACGTGCCGGGTGAGAAGCTGATCCTCACCTGGCGCATCGACGCGCGGTGGCAGCCGCTGCCGGACGACGAGAAGGCCGGCTTCATCGAGGTCTACTTCACGCCCGTGGACGAGCACCACACCAGGGTGGAGCTCGCGCACACTCAGATCTGGCGGGTCGGTGAGGGCGCCGAGCGCATGCACCAGGCCCTCGACGGGCCCAGCCCGGGTGACACCCTCGGCCGCTACGAGAAGCTCTTCTGAACCCGCCGAGCCCTGGCGGCGGCACCGGAGCGCCGGCGGAAGGCCCCGTCCCCGACGGGGCCTTCCGCCGTGCCGGGATGCCCGGCCCCCGGTGCGCACGTCCGGGCCGCCCATGGGCTGCCGGACGGCCCCGCGTTGCGGCCAGTGACACCCGGCCGGCGCATGGCCGCCGGCCGTACGCCCACCCGGGGCGCCGGGCCGTCGGCTGTTCCGGGCGGCCGGCGGCCCGGAGACCGGGAACTGCCCCAGGCGGTGCCCTGCGCGCGGGCGGGTACCGGCCGGGGCGCAGGGCGGTCACCGAGCCGTGCCGGTGACGCCGGCGCAAAGGGGCGTAACCACCGCGCCGGGTCGGCCGGGACGGCGCGTCAGGGCGTGGTGGTGGACGCCGTCGCCGCGGCGGCGGCGTCCGCCGCCTGGACGTCGGCCAGAAGCCGGGCCAGCGCGAGTGACTGGTCCTCGCGCAGGTCGTTCGGCGCGTTCCGGACGGCGAGTGAGAACGAGCGTACCGCGTTGAGGTACTGGTCGTCGGATTCCACGGTCAACTCCTCGGAGCCGTTCGGCCGTTCCAGCCGGATCGCGGTCGGGTGGCCGGCGGCCGGGGCGTACGCCCGCTCGACGCGGAGCCGCCCTTCGCTGCCGCAGAGTTCGTACGCCGACCGGTAGGCGTGCTCCATGCCGAACACCACCTGCGCGGTCGTCCCGCCGGGCGCCGACAGCAGGATCGCGCCGCCGGTGTCCACCCCGTGCACGGGGTGCCGGCGCAGCCGGGCCCCGCGGACCTCGAGCTCCGGTCCCAGGTGGAGCCAGGCGGCGAGCAGCGGGTGGACGGCGATGTCCAGCAGGGCGCCGCCGCCCAGCTCGGGCCGGTACCGGATGTTCCCCGGTGGCGGTGCCGGGATGGTGAACTCGCCGGTGAAACCGCGCAGTTCACCGATCGCGCCGTCCGCCAGCAGCTCCCGCACCCGGCGGTGCTGTCGGTGGTACGGGAACATGAAGTTCTCGGCGAGCACCAGCCCGCGGGAGCGCGCCAGTGCGAACAGCCGCTGCGTGGAGCCGGCGTCGGGTGTCAGCGGTTTCTCGCCCAGCACGTGCTTGCCCGCCCGCAGCGCCCGCTCGATCCACTCGGCGTGCAGCGACACGGGCAGCGGCACATAGACCGCTTCCACGCCGGGGTCCGCCAGCACCTGCGCGTAGCCCGTCACGGGCTCGCCCCCGTAACGGCCGGCCAGATCACGGGCCTTGGCCCCGTCCCTGCTGGCCACCGCCACCACCCGGCTGCCGGGATCGGCCGCGAAGGCGGGCAGCATCCGGCGCCGGGCGATGTCCGCACAGCCCAGGACGGCGATCCGGACCGGCTCCGGGCCGCCCGGTGGGGTGACAGCGCTGCTTCCGTTCATGCCGCTCACCCCAGGGTGTTGAGGCAGGTCACCAGAGTGCGGGCCTGCACGCTCAGGTATTGGCCGCGCCGGATGAGGTCGCCGAGCTGGGACGCGGTGAGCCAGGCGTACCCCGGGGGCAGCTCCTCGGTCAGGGTCTCGCCGGCCTCGGCGATCACATAGCGGAAGTCCGCGCCGAGGAACCGGCCGCCCTCCTCCGCCTGGACGGCGTCGTAGCGGATCAGGCCGGGACCGGCGCCCAGCACCTGGTCGAGGAAGAGGGGCTGCTCGTCGTCGTCGTAGTTGCCCGGGCGGCACTGCACCGTCGGACCCAGCTCCAGCGCGTCGACCAGACCGCCCTCCACCTTGGCGTGCACCAGGGCGTGCAGGACTCCGTCGAACTCCCGCACCAGCAGCGCCGCCAGGCCGGGGCCGTGGGGCTCGATGAGAGGCTGGCTCCAGGAGGTGACCTCGCGGTTGCCGGCCTCGACCCTGACCCCGACCACCCGGAAGTGCCGGCCGTCGTCGCGGACGATCGCCTCGTCGGTGTGCCGCCAGCCGGGCAGGTCGCGCAGCGGGATCCGGGTGGCGTCCACCCAGTGTTCGCAGAGCTGGTCGGTGTGCCAGCGCAGCAGTTCGGGCAGGGTGGTCAGGGCGCCGGCGGAGGGCTCCCGGGAGGCCGCGAGTGCCCGCTGGAACCGGTCGGCGGGCCCGTCGACGGCCGCGCCGACCGAGGGCAGGCAGGACAGCACCGTCCGCGAGTCCATGTTGATCACGGTGTCGCGGGCGAGCAGCCCGTATATCTGTCCCAGGGTCAGCCAGCAGAAGTCCTCGTCGTACGCGATCTCCTCGTCGACCAGTTCGACGATCATGTTGCGGTTGCGCTTGCGGTAGAACCACCAGCCGTGCTCCGACTGGAGGCTGTCCGCGATGGTCCGGTCGCCGCGCGCGCCGAGGAAGAACTCGATGTGTCTGACCGCGGCACCGTTGTGGGCGCGCGTGTAGTTGCTGCGGGTGGCCTGGACGGTGGGGGAGAGCTGGAGCAGCGGACGGTTGCCCGGCTCCATCTTCGCCTGCATCAGGAAGTGCAGGACCCCGTCGAACTCCTGGCAGAGGATACCGAGGACACCGGTCTCCGGCTGGTTGATGACGGGCTGGTGCCACTGCGGATAAGGCCCGTTGGAGGTCTGTACGCGCAGCCCCTCGACCGAGTAGAACCGCCCGCTGCGGTGCACCAGGTTCCCCGTGTCGGCCGCGAAATGCCACCCGTCGATCTCCGTGAGCGGTACCCGCTCCGACGAGAACACATGCGCTGTGCGGCGGGCCTCCAGCCAGGCGTCGAACTCCGCTGTCGGCAGCCGTACCCCGTCCCTGGCTGCGGCCGACCGGGCCAGCCGCTCGGTGAGCGGGGCCTGCCCGGCGGCCGGTTCCGCCGGGCCGCGCGATGCTGTGAGTGAGGGTGACACGGGCTACCTCCCTGGGGCGATCGTCATGACGCGACGCCAGGTTCCTGACGCCGGCTAGAGCCCGGGGACAGGAACGCATGAGCGAGCAGCCGGCGGGCGTTGCCGCCCAGGATCAGCTCCGACTCCCGTTCGTCCAGCCCCAGTTCGCGCACGGTCCGCACCGGGTCCTCGTCGGCCAGGTCGAAGGGCGTGTCCGTGCCCAGCAGCACATGCTCCGCCCCGACGTCGGCGACCAGGCGGGCCAGCTGCTCGCGGGAGAAGACGGCGGTGTCGTAGTACAGCCCTCGCAGCCAGGTGCTGGGCGGGGACGAGGAGGCCCTGGCCGGTGGTTTACGGGCCCACCCGAGGTCCAGGCGGCCCGCCAGGGCCGGCAGGCAGCCGCCGCCGTGCGCCAGGCACAGCGGGAAGCGGTGCCGTTCCAGCACCCCGCCGAGGACCAGCCGGGACACCGCCAGGGCCGTCTCCATCGGGAAGCCCACCAGCTGGGCCATCCAGTAGGCGCGGGTGCGTTCCGGTTCCACCGGCACGCTGGGGTGCAGGAAGGTGAAGGCCTGCCGCCGGGCGAGGAAGGCCCACAGCTCCTCGTTGACCGGGTCGTCCAGCTCGCGTCCCAGGCCCTGGCTGCCGATGGCCACCCCCGCCATGCCCAGGTCGTCCAGGCAGCGGCGGGCCTCCTCGGCGGCGGACGGGTCCCCCACCGGAACCGTGCCCAGGGCGCACAGCCGGTCCGGGGCCCCGGCGGCGTACCCGGCCAGGGCGTCGTTGCCGCGACGGATGAGCTCCCGCAGCAGTACCGGGTCGGTGAGCCCCGAACCCATCAGGAACGGTGGCAGGGCCACCGCGTGGCACCCCACCCCCGTCCGGTCCATGAGCGCGAGACGCGCCCCGACCTCGACCTGCGCCGGTGGACAGGGCAGCGGGGCGTCCTTGGCCACCCCTGAGATCCGCGGGTCGATCCGTACGACATGGGCCTCGTCCAGTCCGTCGAGCGCGGCCAGTGAGCGGTCACCGAGCCAGCGCAGCAGGGGCAGGGGCATCGCATGGGTGTGGATGTCCACGGCCCCCCGGGTGCCGGGCGCAGGGCCCCGGCCGGTCACGACCACGCCGGGGACAGGTCGTAGTCGGCCACGCCCATGCCGGTGATCCACTCCTGGACCGGTTCGTAGGCGAGGATCCGGGCCGGCCGGTCGGCGAGCCCCGCCAGCGTGAGCCAGCTGCGGATCTCATGCGCGCCGTTGCCGGCCGCCTCCAGCTCCCGGTCCGCCATGTCCAGGACGTCGTCGAACCGGTTGGCGGCCATCCGGTCGAGGAACCAGCGGTCGAACTCGGTGTCGATCTCGCCGACCCGCTCGGTGCCGATCGTGTGCGAGAGGCCACCGGCGGCGACCACGGCGACCCGGTCCACCGCCGTGCACTCCGCGAGGGCCTTGCCCAGCGCAGCCCCCAGCTCGTGGCAGCGGCGCAGCGCCGGCATCGGGGCGACGGCACAGTTCTGCAGTATGGGCACCAGCGGCAGGCGCAGTGTCTCGTCGACGGCGTGGTAGACCGTCATCACCCCGTGGTCGAGGTGGAGGTCGTGGGAGAGGGCCGGTTCGAAGCCCTGGCCGAGCAGATGGCGGGTCAGCTCGTGCGCGAGGGCGGAGTGGCCCGGTACGTCACCGTGCGGCATGGGCAGCCAGGGCTCGGCGGGCCCGGTGTGCCGGTCGGCCAGGCCCACGCAGTGCTGCGGGAAGTTCCCCAGGAAGAAGTTGGTGAAGTGCTCGTTGGAGATCACCACCACGGCTTCGGCGCCGCCCTCCCGGACCCGCCGCACCGCCTGCCCCAGGCCGTCGAAGAAGCGGTCCCGCTGCGCGGCCGGCGCGATGTCCCGGGCAGCCAGCATCATCGGCGCGTGCGAGGCCGCGAACGCCGCTACGACGCGCGCCATCGCGGGCTCCCCTCCACCGCCGAGGCGGTACCGGTCAGCATCGCCCGGTAGCCGTCGCGGGTGATCCCGCAGGACCGGGCGAAGGCGTTCAGCAGCACCGGGTGCACACCCAGCAGGGTGAGCGCGCGGAGGTCCCGGCCCAGGAGGGCCGCCCGCTCGGCGCCGGACAGTTCGTACCCGTCGTCGGACGGCTCCGGCCGCCCGCGTTCACCGGCCCGCAGCCGGTCGAAGACTGCTCTTTGCAAGGTGTAGGCGCTCATACGCCGACGTTAGGCAGCCGGCACGGCCCGGGGCCACGACGGTTCCACTGAGTCGAAGCCCACCGGACGTGCGCTGCCGGGCCTTGCACTCAGTGGAAGAGCTCCACCGCCGGTCGACCCGTGCGTGCTGGGATCGGGGCGGACCTGTGCGCCGAACCCCGGAGGGGACCGACCATGTTGACTGTCGAGCAGGCCGCCGGCCTGCTGCTTGACGCCGAGCGGTCGGCGACCGACCGGCCACCGCTGACCGACCAGTGGCCGCAGCTCGACCTGGCGACGGCCTACGCCGTGCAGGACGAGACCCTGCGCCGCCGAGAGGCCGGGGGAGACCGGCTGGTCGGGGTGAAGCTGGGCCTGACCTCCGCCGCCAAACAGCGCCGGATGGGTGTGGACGCCCCGCTGACCGCCTGGCTGACCGAGAGCATGATGCTGGCCGAGGGCGACCCCGTACCGCTGAAGAGGCTGATCCACCCCCGGGTCGAGCCGGAGATCGTGTTCGTGATGGCGGAGCGGCTGGCCGGGCCGGGGGTGACCCCCGAGACCGCGCTGCGCGCGGTCGGCGAGGTCCGCGCCGGGCTCGACGTGATCGACAGCCGCTACCGGGACTTCCGCTTCACGCTGCCCGACGTGGTCGCCGACAACGCCTCGTCGGCCGCCTTCGTCGTCGGCTCCCGGGTACGCGCCCCCGGCGGCACGGACCTGGTCGGCGAGGGCTGCGAGCTCGAGGTCGACCGCCGGGTCGTCGACCGGGCCACCGGAGCCGCCGTACAGGGCGACCCCGCGGCCGCCCTCGCGCTGGCCGCGAACTCCCTCGGCTCCCGCGGGCTGGCTCTGGAGCCCGGCTGGATCGTGCTTTCCGGCGCGCTGACCGACGCCGTCCCGGTCGGGCCGGGCAGCCGGGTGACCGCCCGTTACACCTCCCTCGGCGCCGTGACCCTGGAGGCGTGAGATGCCGCTGGTGGAGGTCACGCTGGTGCAGGGGCGCGACGGAAAGCAGCTGAGGGAACTGCTGCACCGGCTGCACGCGGCCGTGCGGGACTCGGTCGGCGCGCCCGACGACGCCATCCGCGTGGTCATCAGGGAAGTGCCCGCCGCGCACTGGTCCGCGGGCGACATGACGATGGAGGAGCGGAGGGCGAGCGCATGAACGCTGCTGTGGAGTGGTTCCCCCATGTCATCGGCGGGGAGCGGACGGAGTCGGCGGACGGCGCCCGGTTCGCCTCCGTGGACCCCTGGACCCGCCGGCCGTGGGCCGAGGCCGCCTCGGGAGGCGCCGAAGACGTCGAACGGGCCGTGGCCGCCGCCCGCGAGGCGTACGACGAAGGGCCCTGGCCCCGGATGTCCGCCGGGGAGCGCGGCCGACTGCTGCACCGGCTCGCGGACCTGATCGAGGAGCACGCCGACGCCCTGGCCCTCGCCGACTCCCGTGACATGGGCAAGCCGGTGGCCGACGCCCTGGCCAAGGACGTCCCGCGCACCGCCGCCAACTTCCGCTTCTTCGCCGACCACGCCCGGCTCACCCCCGCCGAGACCTATCCCGCCGAAGGCGGCCACCACATCTACACCCGGTACGAGTCCGCGGGCGTGGTCGTGGCCATCTCCCCGTGGAACTTCCCGCTGATGCTGGCCTCCTGGAAGGTCGCTCCGGCGCTGGCGTGGGGCAACACGGTGATCCTGAAGCCCGCCGAGCAGTCCCCGGCGTCGGCCACCCTGCTGGCAGGGCTGGCCCTGGAGGCCGGCATCCCGCCGGGTGTGCTCAACGTCGTGCACGGCTTCGGCCCGGGGTCGGTGGGCGAGCGGCTCGTCTCCCATCCGGGCGTGGACCGGATCACCTTCACGGGCGAGTCCGGCACCGGCCGGGCCATCGCCGCGAACGCGGCCCGCAACCTCACCCCGGTGAGCCTGGAACTCGGCGGCAAGGGCGCCAACCTCGTCTTCGCCGACGCGGACCTGGAACGGGCCGTGCGCTGGTCGGTCCAGGCCGCCTTCGCCAACGCCGGGCAGGTCTGCCTGGCCGGCAGCCGGCTGTACGTACAGCAGGAGGTGTACGAGGAGTTCCTGGACCGGTTCACCGGCGCGGCCGCGCGGCTCCTCCCGGGAGATCCGCAGGACCCGGCGACCCGGATCGGCCCGCTGTCCTCCGCCGAGCACCACGCGAAGGTCCGCTCGTACCTGGAGGGTGCCGAGCGGGCCGGCGGAAAGCTGATGTCCACGGGTGGCGGTGACGGCTGGACGGTCCTGCCGACCACCGTCACCGGACTTCCCCGGTCGGCGGCGATCTGGCACGAGGAGGTCTTCGGACCGGTCGTCACCGTCGCCCCCTTCACGGACGAGGCGGAGGCGGTACGGGAGGCCAACGCCACCCGGTTCGGCCTGAACGCCATGGTGTTCACCGACGATCTGCACCGCGCCCACCGGGTCGCGGGCGCCCTGAAGGCGGGGACGGTCTGGACGAACTGCTTCTTCGTCCGCGATCTGCGCGCGCCCTTCGGCGGGGCCGGCGACTCGGGTGTGGGCCGTGAAGGCGGCACCTTCAGCCGGGAGTTCTTCACCGAGCCCAAGGCCGTGGTCATGGAGATCGACGGCGCGCGCTGACGGGAGGGACCCAGCCGCCGGCGCCCCGGTCTTCCCTGGGAGGGAGGGCCGGGGCGCCGGTGTCCGTCCGGGACCCGCGGGACGAGGGTTCAGACGCGGGCCGGTTCCGGAGCGGGCACCCACAGCGGGTTGAACCGCTCGTGCACATAGATGTGCATCCGCGGATTGCAGCTGATCACGTACTCCTTGCGGGAGCACGGGATGTTGCCGGGATTCCACCGCCCGTCCCCCGCGTCGATCATCCGGCGGGTGCCCGACAGCCCGTTGCGGGCCAGGTGGTGCCCGATCGGCACCCCGGGCGGTGGCAGCAGCAGGCCGGCGTTCTCCTCGGTCAGGATGACGCGGTTCACGCTCATCACCTCCCCTTCCGGGGTGATGAGCCGCGAGAACCGCTCGATGACGGGCTCGTCCGCCACCAGCCCCAGGGCGTCACGGATCTCCTCGGCGAGACCGATCGCTCCGCGCGGCCCCTGGAAGTCGATGACGGTGCTGAGGTCCGTGGAGAACCACGCCTCCAGGAGGACGGTGGTGGAACCGTCCGCGGCCAGCAGCATCTTCGTCGCCGCGGACCCCGCCGCCGGCGTGCCCGACTCCAAGCCCACCCGCTCCATGGTCATGACTCCCTCTCCTCACCTGCGGCCGGCAATTCAGCGCCAGGCCGCGACGACGTCGAGCGCCTGCTGCGGGTTGAGCCGGGGATCGCACAGGCTCGTGTACGCGGACCCGAGCCCGTCGAGCTCCGCCTCAGCACGGACGCACTCGTGCACCGCGTCGGGCGTGGTCTCCAGGTGGATCCCGGCGGCCACCCCGCCCATCGAGGACACGGCGGCCCGGAACGCCCGGACCTCGCGGACCACGCTGTCCACGAGCCGGGTCTTGAACCCGTTGGGAGCCTTCACGGTGTTGCCGTGCATCGGGTCGCACAGCCAGATCACCGGATGCCCCGCCGAGCGCACCGCGTCGACCAGCACGGGCAGCTTCTGCGGCAGCGCCTGGTGGCCCATGCGGGAGATCAGCGTCAGCCTTCCCGGGGTACGGTCGGGATCGAGCCGCTCGCACAGCCGCAGCAGCTCGTCCGGCGTCATCGACGGACCGACCTTGCAGGCCACCGGGTTGACCACCGAGGCCAGCAGCTCCACATGGGCGCCGTCCAGCTGCCGGGTGCGCTCACCTATCCACGGCCAGTGGGTGGAGGTGAGCAGCAGGCGGCCGCTCGACTCGCGGCGTACCAGCGGGAGTTCGTAGTCCAGCAGCAGCGCCTCGTGGCTGGTCCACAGGGGCGCGTCCACCCGCGGCTGCCGTCCGCCGACGCCGCGCAGGTACGCGGTGGCGTCCTTGGCGGCGTGGTAACCGGTCAGCAGCCGGGCCGGGTCCGGGACGCGCAGGTGGGGCGCCGGCCCCGGACTGTTGACCAGGTGCCCGCGGAAGACCTGCAGTTCCTGGCCGTCGACCTGTTCCACCGGACTGGACCGTGGTTTGGCGAACTGCCCCGCCACCCGGCCCACCCGCACCACCGGCTTGCCGGTGCCGAGCTTCATCACGCCCGCCAGCGCGTCCAGCAGGGCGGCCTTCCTGGACAGGTGGGCGGGGGTGCATTCGGCCGGGTCCTCGGCGCAGTCCCCGGACTGGATGACGTGGTAGGCGCCGCCCGCCACCTCGGCCAGGACCAGCCGCAGTTGCCGCACCTCCTCCGCGGTGACCAGACCGGGGGCCTGGGCCAGCCGGCCCACGGCGGTGTCGAGGGCCTGCTGGTCCGGCCACTCGGGCTGCTGACCGGCGGTGAGTGCGCGACACCGGTACGCCAGTTCGTCCGGAATCGGCGAACCCTGTGGCGCACGTTCACGAAGAAAGCCTGTGTCAACGGTCATGCCAGCCCTCCGTAGCGTTCTGGGTCGATTCGCAGGGCAGAACAACAGCCGTTCCTGGAGCGCTGCTTGAGGCCCCATGACGAGTGCACGGGGCGTATTGACCACTGCCCCAGCGGGTCTTGAGGACCGCGCCCCACGATGAGTGCCGCCAAATCGTCGGGGCGTGCTGCGGAAATGGGGCCAGGATGGCGGGAAACACACGGGAGGCGGGCGCCTCGGTCACCCGTCGCGCACTGGCCATCCTCGGGGCCTTCGACATGGCCCACCAGCATCTGTCGCTGTCGGACATCGCCCGGCGCACCGGCCTGCCGCTGGCCACCGCGCACCGCATCCTCGCCGAGCTGGTGGCCTGGCGCGCGCTCGAACGCGGCCCGGACGGCCGCTACCGGGTCGGGCTGCGGCTGTGGGAACTGGGCACCCTCTCGGTGACCCGTACCCGGCTGCGCGAGAGCGCGCTGCCGTACCTGCAGATGCTGTACGAGGTCACCCGTACCGATGTGCACCTCGCCGTGCCGGACGGCTCCGACGTGGTCTACATCGAGCACCTGGGCAGCCGCCGCACGGGCGGCCCGCCCGGCGTGATGGGCATGCGGGTCCCGCTGAAGCGCTCCGCCGCGGGCCTGGTACTGCTCGCGCACGGCCGCCACGAGGAGCCGGGACCGTGCCCGCGGCTCGCCGAGATCCGGCGGCGCCGCTGCGCGGTCCTCGCCGACGCGGTGCGGCCCGGCATGTGCTCGGTGGCCGTACCCGTGATGGGCGGTGACGGCACCGCCGTCGCCGCCGTGGGGCTGAGCGTCGCCGCCTTCTCGGACGCCAAGGGCTGTCTGCCGGTACTGCTCGCCGCGGCCGGCCGGATCCGGCAGAGCTTCGCGCGGACCCCCGCGGAGGAGTCCACCGGCCGTGCCGTGTTCGCGGTGGCCGGCGCATGAACCGAAGGAGAGGACGTATGCGTACCCAGGTGGGAATCATCGGCGCGGGCCCGGCCGGACTGCTGCTGGCGCAGCTGCTCCACCGCCAGGGCGTCGACTCCGTCGTGCTGGAACGCCAGGACGAGGCATACGTACGGAGCCGGATACGCGCGGGCGTGCTGGAACCGGCCACCGTGGAGGCCCTGTGCGAGGCGGGCGCCGGAGAGCGCCTGCTGCGTGAGGGCCTGGTCCACCACGGCATCGAACTGCGCTTCGGCGGCCGCGGCCACCGCATCCCGGTGAGCCGGCTGGCGGGTGGCCGGGCCATCACCGTGTACGGGCAGCAGGAGGTCGTCGCCGACCTCATCGATCTGCGCCGGTCCGTCGGCGCTCCCCTGGAGTTCGGCGCCGAGGTCACCGCCGTCGCGGGCACCGACTCCGCCTCACCGGTGATCACCTACCGCACGGCGACGGGCGAGCACGAGCTGCGGTGCGATTTCATCGCCGGCTGCGACGGCTTCCACGGAGTGAGCCGAGCCGCGGTACGGCCCGGTTCCCTGCGTACGTACCAGCGCGACTACCCGTACGCCTGGCTGGGTGTCCTGGCGGCCGTGCCGCCGTCCGCGGAGGAGCTCGTCTACGCCCGGCACGAGCGCGGGTTCGCCCTGCACAGCATGCGCTCCCCCCAGATGAGCCGCTTCTACCTCCAGGTGGAGCCCGGCACCAAGGCCACCGACTGGCCCGACGAGCGGATCTGGAAGGAGCTGCGGACCCGGCTCGCCACCGACGACGGCCGGCGGCTCGACGAGGGCGAGATCGTCGACCGGAGCGTCACGGGCATGCGCAGCTTCGTCTGCGGCGAGATGCGCCACGGGCGGCTGCTGCTGGCCGGGGACGCGGCGCACATCGTCCCGCCCACCGGCGCCAAAGGACTCAACCTGGCCGTCGCCGACGCCCGGGTGCTCGCCCGCGCGCTGACCGCCCACTACCGCGCGGGCGACCCGGGCCCGCTCGACTCGTACACCGCCACCTGCCTCGAACACATCTGGCGGGCCCAGGACTTCTCCTCCTGGATGACCACCCTGCTGCACCGGCAGGAGGGCGCGGCCGGGGAGTTCGACGACCGCGCGCAGCTCTCCCGGCTGGAGTACCTGTGCCGGTCCAGGGCCGCGGCGACCGCACTGGCCGAGAACTACGTCGGCACGGGCCTGCTGTGCCCGGCGTGATCCGCCGGGCTCCCGGGGGCGGGGAGCGCGTCCCCGCCCCTCGGGGGCTTGCCGGTCCGCGGCTTACGCCTGGCTCGCGGCCAGCCGGGCGAAGTAGCGGCCCGGGTCGTCCAGGTCGTGGCGGATGAGGCGGGACCGGGTGCGCAGCCCGTCCTCGGTGCGTACCAGCACGTCCGTGACCGTACAGCTCGGTTCGAAGGTCACCGCCCCCTCCTCGTCGGTGACGCTGACCAGCGCGGTGGCGGTGACCCGCACGGTGCCGTCGGCGAGCGGCTCGATCCGCCGGCCGTCGAACCAGTGCCGGATCGTGCTGGTCCCGTACCGGGGGATGGCGGCCCGCATCCCGCCGATCAGCGCCTCACGGCCCTCCAGCTGCCAGGCGCCCTCGTAACCGAAGACGCAGTCGTCGGTGAAGGTGCCGGCGAACGACACCAGATCGCGTCCTTCCAGCAGCGGCATCTGATGGGCGTAGAAGCTCTGTACCTCCACGTACAGGTCCGCACTGACGACGGGGGCCACGGCGGGGCCTTGCGTGGTCTGCGACACGGCACAACTCCTTCGGCTGGGACGGCGTGCCGCATCCCGACAGCGGCCGCACGGGACCACCGTGCGGGCGGCGCCCACAGCGGCGCTGGAGCCGCGCTCCAGCGGGCCGGGCATCGCTCCTCCCACGCGGTCGAGTTCCGGGCGACCCCTGTTCGAGGACCCGCTCCTACCGTCGTCGGGCGGGCTGCGCACCAGGGCAGCCGAGGCGCACGTCAACTCGAAGGAGAGTCCATGACCAGCGAGGTCATCCCCCCGAAGAGCCGGGAAGTACGGCTGGTCTCCTATCCCGGGGACGAGGTCACCCTGGAAAACTTCGAGGTCGCCGAGGTCGAACTCGGTGAGCCCGGTGAGGGACAGGTGGTCGTACGCAACGACTGGATGTCGCTCGGCACGGTCTACCGCGACCAGATGCGGCCCGCCACCGACATCCCGATCCCGGTGTTCCAGCCGGGACAGGCCATGTGGGGCCGCACCGTCGGCACGGTCATCCTGTCCAACAGCCCCGACTTGGCCGTCGGTGACCTGGTGGAGCACTTCAACGGCTGGCGCGAGTACGCGGTGGGCCACGCCGGAGGCTTCTTCAAGCGGGACCGGGCACAGCTTCCGTCCGCCGAGTACTTCCTGTCCAACGGCCCGACGGCGTGGCGCGGCATGGTCGACATCGCCCAGGTGCGGGAGGGCGATGTGGTCTTCGTGTCCGGTGCGACCAGCGGCGTCGGCTGCCTGGCCGGGCAGATAGCCAAGGCCCTGGGCGCCGGGAAGGTCATCGGCAGCACCGGCTCCAAGGAGAAGATCGACTTCCTGACCCAGGAGGCCGGTTACGACGCGGCCTTCGACTACCACGACGGCCCGGTCGCCGAGCGGCTGCGTGAGCTGGCCCCGGAGGGCATCGACGTCTTCTTCGACAACGTCGGCGGCGAACAGTTCGAGGCGGCCGTGCAGGTGGCGGCCCCCGGCGCCCGATTCGCCCTCTGTGGCTCGCTCGCCGGGCAGCACGGCGACCACGAAGGTGCCGCGCCCCGTCTCGACCTCCCGGGCCTGATCCCCCGGGAGCTGACCCTGCGCGGCTTCGCCACCCTGCACACCCCGGACCAGATCGAGGGCTGGAACGCGCAGTTCAGCACCTGGCTGAGCGAGGGGAAGGCGAGCTTCCCGCACACCGTCGTCGAAGGCGGGGTGGCCGCGCTGCCGGAGGCGATGATCGCGCTGCTGAAGGGCAAGCACACCGGCACGGCCGTGGCCCGGCTCTCGTGAACGCCTCACCCGGCCCGCGCCGTCGGTGCCGTACCCGGTACGGCACCGACGGCGTTGGACGTTCCGCACGACCCATCCCGCGAGGAGGACACACCGATGCCTGTTGCTGAACTCGACACCGGACTGGGGGCGGTGGCCGAGAAACTCTCCCACCTGGCGGCCCAGCACGCGGCCGACGCCGACACCACCCGCCGGCTCGCCCCCGAGGTGGTGGCGGGGCTGCGCGAGGCCGGCTTCGCCCGCCACTTCGTGTCCTCCCGCTGGGGCGGCACCGACGGCACCTTCACCGAACTGGTCGGCGGTGTGCTGACCGTCTCCCAGGCATGCGCGTCGACCGGCTGGTGCGCTTCCCTGCTCGCCGCCTCCTCGCGGTTCGCCGCCCACCTGCCCGAGGCGGGGCACGAGGAGCTGTGGGGCGGCGGCCCCGACGCCTTCATCGCCACCGGCCTCGTGCCCTCCGGCAAGGCGCAGGCCGCCGACGGCGGGTGGCGGCTGAGCGGCTCGTGGTCGTACATCAGCGGTGTGGACTTCGCGGACTGGGTGCTGCTCTGTGGCGCGGTGGCCGGCGAGGGCCCCCCGGAACTCCGCTTCTTCGCCCTCCCCAGGGGCTCGTTCGAGACGATCGAGACCTGGGACTGCGCGGGGATGCGGGCGACCGGCAGCCACACCGTGGTGGTCTCCGGGGCATACGTCCCCTCCCATCGCTCCTTCGCCCGCGCCGACATGGAGACCGGCCGCAACAGCTGGTCCACCCAGCCCACCCACAACGTCCCCTTCCAGGCGTCCGGCGCGCTGACCTTCATCGGTCCCGCCGTCGGCGCGGCCCAGGGGGCCCTGAAGGCGGCCGCGGCCGGGCTGGCGAACAAGAAGCGCTTCGACGCCGCCGAGGTGGAACTGGTCCGCGCGTCGGGCCGGATCGACGCCGCCCGCCACCTCGTGGAACAGAATGCCCAGGTCATCGACGCCCGGGCGTTCACCCCCGAGTTCATGGCCCGCAACCAGCGCAACGCCTCGTTCTCCGGGGAGCTGGTCGCCGACGCGCTGACCGGCCTGCTGCGGGCGGCCGGAACCGCCGGGCTCACCGAGTCGGGTTCGCTGCAACGGTTCTGGCGGGACGTCACGGCGGCCACCAGCCATGTGGCGCTGCGCTTCGACATCACGAAGGCGGCCCGCAACTACTCCGCGGCCTTGTTCGCCGACGCGTAGGGAGCCACGACGCCAAGGGGGCCGGTCCGCTTCGGACCGGCCCCCGCTGTGTTCCGTGTGGGCGTCACACCATGGCCGCCGCCGCCCGGGACCAGGCCATCAGGTCGAAGCCCTCGGCCGAGGCCTCCCGCGCGGTGAGCCCCGCGTCCGCGGCCAGCAGCCTGCGGGCCACCATGTGGTCGGCGGGCCGGTTCACCGACTCCACCCCCAGCAGCCGGCCCCCGCCGAAGCAGAGCACGGAGAACCGACCGGCCGCCAGGGCGCCGGTGACCACCGTCTCCTCGTGCCTCGCCGTCAGCCCGGCGATCTGCACACTGACGGCGTGCTGAGTGGTCCAGAACCGGGGAACGGCCCGGTACGGCACCGGGTTCCCGCAGATGTCGGCGGCGACGGCACGGGCCGTGTCGGTGGCGTTCTGCACCGACTCCAGGCGCACCGACTCCAGGCGCACCGGCCGTCCGGCCGGATCGCCCGGATGACGGGCACAGTCCCCGACGGCGCTGATCGCCGGATCACTGGTACGCAGGTACGCGTCGACCACGATCCCGTCGTCGGTGACCAGCCCCGCGTCCTCGGCCAGAGCGGTGTGCGGCCGTACGCCGACACCGACGACCACGAGGTCGGCGGGCAGCACCACACCGTCGTCCAGCGCCACCCCGCGTACCCGCCCCCGCAGGTCGCCCAGGAAGCCCGTCACCCCACGGCCGAAGCGGAACTCCGTGCCGTGGGCGCGGTGTTCCCCGACCAGGTGCGCGGCGGACGTCTCGCTCAGTACCCGCGCCATGGCCCGGGGCTGCGTCTCGACCACCATCACCGGCACGCCCCGCTTGGTCGCCGCCGCGGCCACCTCCAGGCCGATGAACCCGGCGCCGACGACGACCAGCCGCCGGCACGGCTCCAGCCGCCGGCGTACCTCCCGGGCGTCGGCGACGGTACGCAGGGTCACGACGCCGTCCAGTCCGGCCCCCGGCACGTCGAGGGTCCGCGGCCGCGCGCCGAGGGCCAGCACCAGCCGTTCGTACGGCAGCCGCCGGCCCGAGCCGAGCACGACCCCGCGCCCTGCCCGGTCGACGGCGACCGCCGGATCGCCCGCGATCACGTCGATGCCCTGCTCGTCGTAGTACGAACGGGCACGCAGGACCACGTCCTCGAAGCCGCCCCCGGACCCGCCCAGGAAGTCCTTGGACAGCGGCGGGCGCTGATAGGGGAGCACCCCCTCGCCCGCGACCAGGGTGACCGGGGCCCGGCAGCCGCCCTCGCGCAGCGCGGCGGCGACCGTGCACGCGGCCTGGCCGCCCCCCACCACGACCACGGGCCCGGGGGCGCTCACAGCTGCCGCTCCGGCATGTCCACGACCAGGCCGTCGATGTCGTCGGTGACCGGGAGCTGGCAGCTCAGACGGCTGTTGTCGCGCCGCTCGCAGGCGGTCGTGTAGAGCAGCTCGTGCTCGATGTCGGGCATCGGCGGGAGCGGTGCCGTGGAGTCCTCGGCTATGTAGACGTGGCAGGTCCCGCACATGGCCCCGCCACCGCACTCGCCCACGATGCCCCGGACGCCGTTGATGACCGCGCCGCGCATCACCGAGTTGCCGTTGGGGACTTCGAGCACCGTGACGGTTCCGTCCGGATGCCGGTAAGTGATCTTGGCCATGTGAGGTCCTCCGCGATGTCTGGCAGCCGTACCACCTCCCCACCGTGCGGCCGGACGCTGGGGAGGTGCTGGAGGGCTTCTCGAACCGGGCCGGGCCCGGACAGCGCCGCTCCAGGCCGGTTCGAGAGCACCACCCGACCCTGGGCCGTACACATGACGCTCTTGGACCCCGACGGAGGCCCCATGTTGCAGACCACCCAGCGGCTCGAATGGACGGCCGCAGGGCCCGACGAGCGCCTGGAGTACGCGACACTCGACGTCCCGCTGGACTACGCCGACCCGGAGGGCGAGCGCATCTCGATCGCCGTCAGCAGGCTGCGGGCCAAGGACCCGGTACGCCGGCGCGGCATCCTGCTGGGCGTCAGCGGCGGTCCCGGGGGCGACGGCGGCCAGGGCCGTGACCTGCCCGGCCGGCTGTACGACACCCCGCTGGCCGATGTCTACGACCTCATCGGCTTCGACCCCCGCGGCACCGGCGCCTCCACCCAGCTGTCCATCGAGGTCACGCCGACCACCGCGCCCTTCGACTCGCGGCCGCCCGACGAGGTGTTCGCGGCGATGGCCGCCGACATGTACGAGCGGGAGCAGGGCTGCCGACGCGCGGGCGGCACCGTGCGCCCGCACATCAACACCCGCAACACCGCCCGGGACATGGACGCCATCCGGGCGGCCCTGGGGGAGGACCGGCTCAGCTTCCTCGGCTACGCCTACGGCAGTTACGTGGGCGTGGTGTACGGGACGATGTTCCCCGCGCGCCTCGACCGCAGCGTCCTCGACTCGTGCGTGCACCCCGGCTGGACCTGGCGCCGGCAGTTCCTGGCCCAGGCCGCCGCGGTCCGCGCCAATGTGGACCGGTGGTCGGAGTGGACCGCCCGACGCAACGGCCACTTCGGCCTGGGCACCACGGCGCGGGAGGTGTTCGCGGCCGTGGAGCGGGTAGCCGCCCGGCTCGAAGCCCAGCCGCACGGCACGCACGCCCGCACCTCCTTCGACGGCACCGTGGGCAGCCTGGCCACCGACCGCTCGGCGTGGGAGAAGCTGGGCCTGCTGGTCGGCGGGCTGCTGGCCGCGACCGCCGAGGGCGACGCCGAGCGGGCGGGCACCCTGCTGGCCCGGCACAGCACCGGCGGCTGGGGCGCGCGGGCCAACGAGCAGGTCCGCCAGAGCGTGCTGGAGGCGGTCACGCTGGAGACCGAGTGGCCGGCCGATCTGGAGACGTACTACGCGGACATGCGCGAGTGCCGGGAGAAGTACCCGTTCGGCCACGGGGTGCTGCGCGCGGCGCCCTGGGTGGGTGCCTTCCGTACCTTCGAGTCCCCCGAACCGCCGACCGTCCCGGCCCGGGACGGCTATCCGGTGGGCCTGATCGTGCAGGCCGACGGCGACCCGCTGGACGACCACGAGGGCGGGGTCGCCATGGCCGAGCTGCTCGGCCACCACCTGATCACGGTGGAGGACTCGGGCGACCACGAGGTCTACGTGCTCAGCGGCTCCAATCCCGAGCTGGAGGCGTACGTCGAGGGCTACCTGGTGGACGGGGTCCTCCCGCCGGCCCGGGTGAGCGTGCCCGGCGCCCATCCCGTCCCCGCGATCCCGGAGGACTGACCCGTACGGGCACGCGGAAGGGGCCGGTCGTCCGTGACCGGCCCCTTCCGCGTGCCGCCGCTAGATGTCCCAGCGGGGGACGTCCAGGATCTCCAGCACCGCGGCCCCCCAGCTGTAGCCGCCGCCCACACCCACCAGCACCACCCGGTCGCCCGGCCTGGCCCGTCCCGAGACCATCAGGTGGTCCAGGCTGCCGAACTGGTCGCCCGCCCCCAGATGTCCGACCGTACGGCTGAACTCCCACGTGGTCTTCGCCGGGTCGATGCCGAACTGCTCGAAGTAGATGGAGTTGAGCCTGCGGCGCCCGAAGTGCGGCAGCAGCACCCAGTCCGCGTCCGGCAGTTCCAGCCCGGCGTCGGCGAGGGCCTCCTTGACCACCACCTGCTGGCCGGCATTGGCCCGGCTGATGGCGAACGAGAGGCCGAACTCCTTCATGAACGACCGCTTGGCGGCTTCGAAGTCCACCGGGATCCGGTTCGCGAACGGCGCGTCACCGAACGGGTCGTCGCCCCGGTGCATCGGCTCCAGCGCCGAGTCGGAGTACATCGCCAGCGAGCGCACCCGGGCGAAGCCGCCGCGCCGGGACAGCACCACGGCCGTGCCGGAGTCGGCGTAGGGGGTTCCGGGGTCGGTCCGCCAGCGGTCGAAGCCGGGCAGGCAGTAGCGGTCCGCGGTGCTCAGCAGCGCGTCGCCGGTGCGCGGCAGACCCTTCAGATACGCGGCGGCCAGGTCCAGCATGGCGATACCGCCGTTGGACATCTGCTTGATCTCGATGGCCGGGCAGGTGTTGCCGAGCGTCTCGCGCTGGATGTACGAGGCGACGGGCCAGGCGTCGTGCCCCTGGTGATAGGTGTCGGCGTGCAGGATCAGGCCGACCTCGGCACCGGTGGACCCGGCGCGGGCCAGCGCGCTGCGCGCCGCGGCCACGCCCATCTCGGCGGCGGACTCGCCCAGCGAGACCGAGACCGACTCGACGTCCGTACGGGCGACGAGCTGGGGCGTGCACGCACCGGAGGCGATGGCGTCGGCCACCGGCAGCAGGGCGGGGAAACGCACGCCGGTGGCCCGTAGGTAGATGTCGTCCAGTTTCACCGGTGCTCACCTCGTCGTCGTCGCGGGGCTCATGGCCACCCCGTCCGCGATCAGCTGTCTGACGTCGGCGGGCGTCAGCCCGCACTCGAACAGGACCTCCTCCGTGTGCCCGCCGGGCCGCGGGGCGGGGTCCGGGAGCCGTGGCGGGGTCGCGGAGAACCGTGGGGCGGGGGCGGGCTGGAGCCGGCCGTCCCCGGTCACATAGGTGCCGCGCTCCCGGTGGTGCGGGTGCGCGGCGGCCTCGGTGACGTCCAGGACGGGCGTCGCACAGGCCTGCGTCCCGTCGAACAGCGCGGCCCACTCGTCTCGCGTACGGCTGGCGAACCGCTCGGCGAACAGCGTCCGCAGGGCCGGCCAGTTGGCCGCGTCGGCACGGTCCGGCAGCGACTCGGGGGCCAGCCCCAGACCGGCCAGCAGCTCACGGTAGAAGGGCTCCTCCATGGCACCGACGGCCATGTACCGCCCGTCGGCGCAGGTGTAGACGTCGTAGTACGGTGCCCCGCCGTCGAGCAGGTTGCCGGCGAGCCGGGGACGCCAGTTCCCCGATGCCGTCATCGACATCAGCATCCCGAACAGCGCGGCGGTGCCGTCCGTGATGGCCGCGTCCACCACCTGGCCGCGCCCGGAGCGGCCGCGCTCCAGCAGTGCGGCGAGCACACCGGCGACGAGCAGCAGGCCACCCCCGGCGAAGTCCCCGATCACATTGAGCGGCACGGCGGGCGGCCCCTCACCGCGCCCGATGGCGGCGAGCCCGCCGGACAGGGCCAGGTAGTTGATGTCGTGGCCGGGGGCCTGGGCCAGCGGCCCGTCCTGCCCCCACCCGGTCATCCGGGCGTAGACCAGGCCGGGATTGCCGGCCCGGCAGTCCTCCGGGCCGATGCCCAGACGCTCGGCGACCCCCGGCCGGTAGCCCTCCACCAGGACGTCGGCGCGAGCCGTCAGCCGCAGCAGGGCATCCACCCCGCGCCGGTCCTTCAGGTCCAGCGCCACCGAGCGGCGTCCGCGGTCGAAGACCCGGTGCTCGTCGGCGTACGGCCGTACGCCGTCCGTCCGGTCCACCCGCACCACGTCAGCGCCGAGGTCCGCCAGGAACATGCAGGCGAACGGCGCGGGGCCGATGCCGGTCAGCTCGACGACGCGCACTCCTCGCAGCGGGCCCCCCATGGGCTTCTCCTCTCCCTTGCCCCGTGGGCGGGCTCACCACTTGACGGGCAGCGCCCACACGCCGTAGACGACCGAGCCCTCCTTGGTCCTGATGTCCTCGAAGGGCACCGCCAGCTGGAGGTTGGGCAGCCGCTCGAAGATCTTGCTGATGGCGATCTCCAGCTCCACGCGGGCCAGATCGGCGCCGATGCAGTAGTGCGCGCCGTGGCCGAAGCCGAGGTGGCGGCGGGTGCCCCGGGAGAGGATCAGCTCGTCGGGGCGGTCGAAGACCTTCGGATCGCGGTTGGCGGTCAGGCTCAGGCAGAGGATGCCGTCACCCTTCTTGATGGTCACGCCGTCGATCTCGATGTCCTCCAGCGCGACCCGCGGGATGGCCAGGTCGCCGATGGTGATGTAGCGGACCAACTCCTCGATGGCGGGGCCGATCAGCTCGGGATCGGCCTTGAGCTGCTCCAGCTGCTCCGGGTTGCGCAGCAGGGCCATGGTGCACAGCGAGATCATGTTGGCGGTGGTCTCGTGGCCGCCGTTCATCAGCAGCCGGCAGAGGTTGACCAGGTCCCGCCTGGTGTACTCCTCACCGGACTCCTTGTAGGCGACGATCGCCCGGCTGATCAGGTCGTCGGCCGGCTCGCGCTCCTTGAGGTCGACGAGCTTCTCCAGGTACGCGCCGACCTCCACCATGGCCGCCTGGCGCTGCTCGGCCGAGCTGTGTCCGCCCAGCAGGTTGGTGCCGTGCTCGGCGAAGAACGCGTGGTCCTCGTAGGGGACGCCGAGCAGTTCGCAGATGAGGGTCATCGGGACCGGCAGCGAGACGATCGCGTGCAGGTCGGCCGGGGAGCCGGCGGCGATCAGCGCGTCGAGCCGCTCGTCCACGTTCTTGGCGATGTTCTCGCGCAGCCGCTGCACCCGGCGGTTGGTGAAGGTGACCGCGGCCTTGCGGCGGGTGGTGGTGTGCTCGGGCGCGTCGTACCCGATGAAGGAGGTCTCGGTGCGGAACTCCGGCGGTGCCTGGAAGTAGAAGGGGAAGTTCTCGTGCTTGCGCGAGGAGCTGATCCTCGGGTCCATCAGCAGCTGACGGATGTTCTCGTACCCGGTCACCGCCCAGACCTCGATGCCGGTGATCAGCTTGACCTTGGATATCGCGGCCTTCTCCATCATCGGCCCGTACTCCTCGGGCTGGGAGAACGGGCACTTGCGCTTGTACGGGAACACCGGAGTACCGGCTTCCGGTCCGGACGTGACGGCCTCTGTGGTCATGGCGGAACCCTCCTCAGTACGTGGGACGAGGATCGCCCGGAGAAGTGGATCCGTACTGGAGTCCGGGTGGCCGGGCGGCTGGGCAGCGGGTCGAGTGAGTGTCGAGGGCCGGCTGCCACGGTGGTGGTTCAACCGGAAGGAAGAGGTCTATGACGGTAATCGACCCGCTGGGACAGCTCGCCACCGAGCGGCCCGCATCAGGGCAACTCCCGGAGAAGCTCGTCGTGGTCGGCGCCAGGGAGCACAACCTGATGGGCGTCGACGTCGAACTCCCGCACCGGACCCTCACCGTGTTCACCGGGGTCTCCGGGTCGGGCAAGTCGTCGCTGGCCTTCAGCACCATCTTCGCCGAGGGGCAGCGCCGCCAGGTCCAGTCGATGTCCTCGTACGCCCGGCAGTTCCTCAACGAGATGGCTCAGCCGGAGGTGGAGCGGATCACCGGGATGTGCTCCGCCGTCGCGGTGGACCAGCGCTCCTCCGGTTCGCGCAGCCCGCGTTCCACCGTGGGCACCGTCACCGAGATCTACGACCTGATGCGCGTGGTGTACGCCCGTATCGGCATCCCGCACTGCCTGGTCTGCGACGCCGTCCTGACCGGCGGCGGCGAGGGGTTGCGCTGTCCGGACGGCCATGACACCGCGGTCCCGGAGATGACCAGCCGGGGCTTCTCCTACAACCTGCCCTTCGGCCAGTGCCAGGGCTGCCAGGGCCTGGGAACGCAGGCCGAGGTCGACCTCGACTCCCTCGTGCCCGATCCGGAGCGGACCATCGCGGGCGGCGCCGTGGAGCCCTGGATGCATCCGATCGCCGACCAGATCCGCGAGGTGGTGGCGGTGCTGGTGGCGGAGTCCGGTCACAGCGTCGACCAGCCCTGGCGGACGCTGCCCGAGGAGCTGCGCCACACCCTGCTCCACGGCGCCGGGATCCAGGTGAAGCTCCGCAGACCCGGCAAGGGCGTGGAGCGCGTCAAGGAGGTCGAGTTCACGGGCGTGGTGCCCTGGCTGGGCCACCGCTACCGCAACGTGGTGACCGAACGCGGCGCGAGCCGGCTCGAAGGCTTCATGCACCCGGTGAGGTGTGCGGAGTGCGGTGGAGCGCGGCTGTCGAAGGCCCAGCTCGGTGTGCGGGTGGCCGGCCGGAACTTCGCCGAGGTCGGCGCGATGTCCTTCGCGCAGTGCCTGGAGTTCTTCCGGGGCCTGGAGGTCGCCGACCGGGACCGGGCGGTCGTCGCCCAGGCCGTCGACGAGACCACCGCACGGCTGGGCTTCCTCAACGAGGTGGGGCTCGGCTACCTGACCCTGGAACGGCCCGCGGCCTCCCTCTCCGGCGGCGAGGCGCAGCGCATCCGGCTGGCAGGCCTGCTCGGCACCCAGCTGTTCGGCCTGCTGTACGTGCTCGACGAGCCCACGGCGGGTCTGCACCCCAAGGACGGCGAGCATCTGCTGTCCAGCCTGCGCACCCTGCGCGACCAGGGGAACACGGTCATCGTGGTGGAGCACGACCACCATCTGATCCGGGCCGCGGACTGGGTGGTGGAGCTCGGGCCCGGCGCCGGTGTGCACGGCGGTGAACTGCTCTTCTCCGGCACGGTACAAGAACTGCTCGACCATGACACCTCGCCCACCGGCGGGTACGTCAGCGGCCGCCGCGGCATCCAGGTGCCCGACCGGCGCCGTACGCCGCGCCCCGGCCACGAGATCGTGGTCCGCGGCGCCCGGGAGCACAACCTGACCGGGTTCGACGTCTCCTTCCCGCTGGGCTCCTTCATCGCCGTCACCGGGGTCTCGGGAGCGGGCAAGTCCACCCTGGTGGACTCGATCCTCTACCGGAGCGCCGAGCGCGCCCTGGGCGGTGAGGCCCCGGCTCCGGGCGCCCACGACGCGGTGGCCGGGCTGGAGTTGATCGACCGGGTGATCAAGGTCGACCAGGACCCCATCGGCCGCTCGGGCCGGTCGACCCCCGCGACGTACACCGGCATCCTCGACAACGTCCGCAAGCTGTTCGCCCAGACGGACGAGGCCAAGGCGCTGGGCTACAAGCCCGGCCGGTTCTCGTTCAACTCCCCGGGCGGCCGCTGCGAGGTCTGCGCGGGCGACGGGCACGTACGGGTCGAAATGTATTTCCTGCCGGATGTGTTCCTGCTCTGCGACGAGTGCGGAGGCCGCCGGTACGACGAGGACACGCTCCGGGTGCATTACCGCGGGAAAAATATCGGAGATGTGCTCGAAATGCCCATCGAGGATGCGGCGGAATTCTTTGCCGACGTGCCCGCGATCGGTAAGCCGCTCGATGTGCTGTGTGATGTCGGTCTGGGTTATCTGCGGCTGGGGCAGCCGGCGAACACGCTGTCGGGCGGCGAGGCGCAGCGGATCAAACTGGCGAACGAACTCCAGCGCCGCGCCGGACGCAGCACGCTCTATCTGCTCGACGAGCCCACGACCGGACTGCACTCCAGTGACATCGACCGGCTGCTGGGGATCCTTCACCAACTGGTCGACAAGGGCCACACGGTGGTCACGGTGACGCACAGCCTCGATGTGATCAAGACGGCGGACTGGGTCATCGACATCGGCCCCGAGGGGGGCAGCGGGGGCGGCCGGCTGTCGGCCGTGGGCTCGCCGGAAACAGTCGCGGCCGGCTCCGGCCACACCGCCCGGTATCTGCGTGCGGTCTTGCAGGGGGAATGAAATAAGTCAACCCGTCGGACAGTGGCGGGAAAAGGCCCACAGTGAGATTCGACCGAACGTCGAGTTCATCTCCCTAGGCTGAATTCGACAGGGCTGAGGAGCGGTGTGCGGCCGCACACCATTGGTTGTTCACCGTTCAAGGACAAGATGAGAGGTATGCCATGTCTGTTGACTCCAGGTCAGCGGATCGAAAAGGCCCGGAAAACGGGGACACGCTCCCGGACCCCAAGCGATGGATCGCGCTTGCCGTGATCCTGGTCGCCGCGTTCATGGATCTGCTCGACAGCACCGTCGTGAACGTCGCCATCCCTTCCATCCAGGAAGACCTCGGCGCCGGTTACGCGGCGCTCCAGTGGGTCACCGCCGGGTACGGCCTCGCGTTCGCCGTGGGCCTGATCACCGGTGGCCGGCTCGGTGACATCTACGGACGCAAGCGCGTCTTCATGGCCGGCGTCGCCGGTTTCACCGCCTCGTCGTTGATGTGCGCGGTGGCCCAGAGCCCCGGAGTGCTGGTGTCCGGGCGCCTGATCCAGGGCGTCATGGCCGCCGTCATGGTGCCGCAGGTCCTGGCCATCATCCATGTCACGTTCGAGCCGCAGGAACGCGGCAAGGCGTTCGGCATGTTCGGCGGCGTCGCCGGTCTCGCCGCGGTGGCGGGCCTGAGCCTCGGCGGAGTCCTGGTCCAGTGGGACCTGTTCGGGCTCGGCTGGCGGCTGATCTTCCTGATCAACATTCCGCTGGGCATCATCGGGCTCCTGGTCGGCGCGCGGGTCATCCGCGAGTCCAAGTCTCCCCAGGCGCTCCGGCTCGACCTGATCGGCGTCGTCATCGCCACCGTCGCGCTGCTGATGCTCGTCTACCCGCTGATGCAGGGCCGCGAACTGGACTGGCCGGTCTGGGGCTTCGTCCTGATGGTGGTCTCCATCCCCGCGTTCGTCCTCTTCCTGTGGTACGAGCGCGTCAAGACCGACAAGGACGGCTCGCCGCTGGTGGCGCTGGGCCTGTTCAAGGCCCGCAGCTTCGTCTCCGGACTCGCCGTCCAGATCGTCTTCTACAGCGGCGTCGGCGTGTTCTTCCTGTCCTGGACGATCTACATGCAGTTCGGCCTCGGCTGGACCCCGCTGCACGCGGGTCTGACCACCCTGCCGTTCTGCATCGGTGCCTTCGTGGCGTCGGGTACGTCCTTCGGCTTCCTGGCGGAGAAGTACGGGCGCAAGCTGATGCAGGTCGGCAGTGTGCTCGCGCTGCTCGGCCTGGGCAGCTACGTCTGGGTGGTCGGCCACTACGGAAGCGGTGTCAGCACCTGGCAGATGGCCGTCCCGCTGCTGCTCTTCGGTATCGGCTTCGGCTGGGTCACCGCACCCATCCCGGCGGTCGTGCTCAGCCAGGCGCCCCGCAAGGACGCGGGCTCCGCCTCCGCGCTGATCAACACCATGCAGCAGGTCGGGGCGGGCATCGGTGCCGCCCTGGTCAGCGTCGTGTTCTTCGGCGTACTCGGTTCGTACGCCGGGGACAGCGCCGGCCGGGTGGGCGACGACCTCCGCAAGGAACTGGCCGCACACGTGCCCGCCGACCGGATCGACGAGCTCGTGGCGTCCTTCCGGACCTGCTCGGTGGACCGGGCCAACGAGAAGGAGCCGGGCGCCGCCCCGGCCAGCTGCCAGGCCCTGCAGAAGGAGGACCCGCAGGTACTCGCGGTGATCGACAAGCACGGCCAGGAGCAGACCGCGCTCACGTTCGCCGACGCCTTCCAGGTCTCCCTGCTGACCTTCATGGGAACCACCGTGCTGGCGTTCCTGCTCATGTTCACCCTGCCGAAGGGCGGAGCGGCGCACTTCGACCCGGACGCCGCGGAGGCCGGCGAGCCGGCGCCCGCGCCGGCCGTCCACTGACGAACCGCGCACAGCAGCCGGGTCCGGCATCCCGCCAGGGAGCCCGGACCCGGCTGACGGGCGTCCCGGGCGCCCGCCACCCGCCCGGTACGGCCAACGGCTGGGCCGCCTCTGTCATGGCAGAGAGGCGGCCCAGCCGTTCGCCGTACCGTTCACACCTCGGGCGCGAGCACCTTCCCGGTGGCGAGCTCCCGTACCGTGATGGCCTCCACGGGACAGACCTCGGCGGCGTCGATCACCGCGTCGTCCGGATCGACCGTCTCCGCCAGGGCAAGGGCCTTGCCGTCCTCCATCCGGAAGTGCTCCGGAGCAGTGCCCACGCACATGCCGGAGCCGGCGCAGGCGGCCCGGTCCGCGTCGACGGACCAGCGCTTCTCGCTCATCGCGCCTCTCCTCTCCACCCCGGTCACCAGGTCACCAGCAGTTCCTGGGGAGCCCGGTGCAGAGTGCCCTTGCGCCACGGCACCTCCTCCGCCGGCTTGACCAGCCGCAGGTCCGGGAACCGGTCAAGCAGCGACTCGAAGGCGACCTGGAGCTCCATCCTGGCCAACTGGGCGCCCAGGCAGCGGTGCACGCCGTGCCCGAGCGCCAGGTGCTGGTTGCTCTCCCGGTCGAAGTCCAGCTCACCGGCGTTCGGGAACGCCGCCTCGTCACGGTTCGCCGAGGCCATGGAGGGCAGGACGGCCTCCCCCTCGCGCACCAGTACGTCGCCGAGGCGGACGTCCTCCGTGGCCACCCTGGGGAACATCGCGCCCGTCGCCAGCGGTACGTACCGCAGCATCTCGTCGATCGCCTGCGGGATCTTCTCCGGGGCCGCCCGCAGCATGGCCAGGTGCTCCGGGTGGGACAGCAGCAGCCAGGCCAGGTTGAGGATCTGGTCGGCCGTGGTCTCGTTGCCCGTCACCAGCACGGCCACGGCGAGATCGACGGTCTCCTCCTCGGTCAGCCGGTCCTCGTCGTCGCGGGCCGTCACCAGGACGGTCAGCAGGTCCTCCCCGGGGTTCTCCGCCTTGGCGGCGATCACCCCGGGCATATAGGCCCGCATCTTCCCGAAGGCGGCCTTCTTCTCCTCCGGGGTGTAACCGGAGAACGGCGTCGACAGGGCGATCTCCGTCCACTCCTGGACCTGTTCGCGGTCCGAGTACGGCACACCCATCAGCTCGAAGACGACCTTGCCCGGCTGCGGGCGGGCGAAATCGTGCACCAGGTCGCTCGGCGGACCCTTCTCCTCCATGTCGTCGATGAGGCCGTCCACGATCTCCTGAACCCGCGGCCGGAGCTGCTCGATCCGGCGCTGGGTGAACGCCTTCGCCACCACCCGACGCAGCCGGCTGTGGTGCGGCGGGTCCGTGGTCACGATGGTGTTCGGGCCCGGCCCCATGGGGATCAGGCTCGGCTCGTCCCCGTTCTCCAGCGCCCGGGCGCGGCTGAACCGCGGGTCTCCGAGCACGGTCTTGACGTCCTCGTACCGAGTGGCCAGCCAGGCGGCACGCCCGAACGGCGGCTGTACCCGTATGAGGCCCTCGTTGGCGCGGATCTCGGCGTATGCGGGATCCATGTCCAGCCGGTGCGGGGCGCTGAAGGGATACCTCTTCGCTTCTTCCTCGCCTGCCATGTCCTCGCTCCCTCCCGGGGGCCGTGCCCGGCCCTCGAAGTTCCCGCGGTGACCGGCCCAGTTGCCGGTGCACTGCCGCGGCCGAGGGTGCCGCACCCCGCTCGTCGCCCGGAGGAGCCGGGCTGGACCGCCCTGCCGCGCCCTTGCCGCAGCGAGCTCGCAACGCGAGTGCTCCTCAAGGGAGTTCGGCGATGCTCGGGGAGATCAGCACCCCGCCCCGGAGGAGAGTCACATGTCGCAGCAGACCTGGGCCGCCAGCGCCCCCGGCGCCGCTCCCGCCGGCCTGCCCGCGTCGATCGCCGTCCGCACCCCGGGACTTCATCCGCCAGGCGTCGCCTGGGACCCCACCCGGGGCGCGTTCCTCGTCAGCTCGATGCGCCGCGGCACCGTCTCGCTCGTCCGCCCCGACGGCGGGACCACCGAGTTCATCGGCGAGACCCCCGACATCGTGGCCACCGTCGGGCTGCGCGTGGACACCGCGCGCGGCCGGCTGCTGGCCGTCTACGCCGACGCGGGCTTCGCCGAGCGCTCCGGCCCCACGACCAGCTTCCGCACCACGGGCGTGGCCGTCTTCGACCTGGCCACCGGAGAGCGCCGGCACCTGGTCGAGCTCGGTGAGACCACCCTCGGCGCCAACCTCATCAACGACCTCACCTTCGACGACGAGGGCAACATCTACGCCACGGACACACCCAACGACGGCATCCTGCGCATCGACCCCGACGGCCGCGCGAGGGTGCTGCGCACCGGGGCACGTGTCGCACCTCCCAACGTCGGCTTCATGGGCGTCATGTGGCACCCGGACGGGTTCCTGCTCACCGTGCGCCACGACGACGGAGGTCTCTACCGGGTCCCCCTCAACGACCCGGCCGCCATGGAGGAGGTCACCCTCGACCGGGCGCTGGTCGGCGGCGCCGCGCTGGCCCTGCGGGCGGACGGGTCCGTCGCGGCCGTGACCAACACCCTGATCGGCCCGGGCAAGGACGGTGTCTCCGTGCTGGAGTCCGGTGACGGCTGGCGCAGCGCCCGCACGGTACGGCGCGTCGAGCCGTGGCCGGATCCGGCGCCCACCGGAGTGACCGTCACCCCCTTCGGAACCTATGTCGTCAGCGGCCGCCCGGACCGGCTGGTCGGGGGCGAGGGGGTCTGGGACCAGTTCAGCCTGCGCCGGATGTGACCGGCGGGCGAACCGACAGCACGGCCGACCGACCAGTGAGCGGGGCACGGGTCCCGCCGACCCAGGGGAGACCAACATGACTGCTGAAGCCAAGGCGCTGCTGCTGGAGCAGGTGCGCAAATACCACCAGGCGGTGGAAGCGGAAAACGCCGGGAAGGAGTTCGAACCCGGGACCACGGAGATCTGGCCGTCCGGTGCGGTCCTGGACGAGGACGACCGCACCGCTCTGGTGGAGGCCGCCCTGGACATGCGGATCGCCGCCGGCTGGAGCTCACGAAAGTTCGAGTCCGCCTTCGCCAGGAAGCTGAAGCTGCGCAAGGCGCATCTCGTCAACTCGGGCTCCTCCGCCAACCTCCTGGCCGTCTCGGCGCTCACCTCACCCCATCTGGAGGACCGGCGGCTCGTCCCCGGCGACGAGGTGATCACCGCCGCCGTCGGCTGGCCCACCACCGTCAGCCCGATCCTCCAGAACGGCCTGGTGCCGGTCTACGTGGACGTGGAACTGGGCACCTACAACGCCACCGCCGAGGCGATCGAGGCGGCCATCGGGCCGCGCACCCGGGCCATCTGCATCGCCCACACCCTCGGCAACCCCTTCCCCGTCGCCGAAGTCGCCGCACTCGCCGACAAGCACGACCTGTTCCTGATCGAGGACAACTGCGACGCGGTCGGATCGACGTACGGCGGGAAGCTCACCGGCACCTTCGGCGACCTGACGACGGTCAGCTTCTACCCCGCCCACCACCTGACGATGGGCGAGGGCGGCTGCGTACTGACCAACAACCTCGCGCTCGCCCGGATCGTCGAGTCGATGCGCGACTGGGGCCGGGACTGCTGGTGCGAACCCGGCGAGAACAACAAGTGCCTCAAACGGTTCGACTACGAGATGGGAACCCTTCCCAAGGGCTACGACCACAAGTACATCTTCTCGCACGTCGGTTACAACCTGAAGGCGACGGACATCCAAGCCGCCCTGGGCATGAGCCAGCTGAACAAGCTCGACGACTTCTGCACCGCCCGCCGGGCCAACTGGCGCCGGCTGCGCGACGGCCTGGAAGGCGTACCCGGCCTGCTGCTGCCCGAGGCCACCCCGAACAGCGACCCCAGCTGGTTCGGTTTCCTGATCACCGTGGAGCCCGACGCCCCGTACAGCCGCAAGGACCTGGTGGACTTCCTGGAGGACCGCAAGATCGGTACCCGGAGGCTGTTCGCGGGCAACCTGATGCGCCAGCCCGCCTACCTCGACCAGCCCCACCGTGTCGTGGGCGAGCTGAGGAACGCCGACATCATCACCGAGCACACCTTCTGGATCGGCGTCTATCCCAAGCTGACCGCACAGATGCTGGACTACGCCGTGGACTCCATCCGTGAGTTCGTCTCGGCCCACGTCTGACGGCCGGCGGGGCGACGACATGGACATCCAGGCGACGGCGGTACGGGATCTCTTCCGGGTCCAGCCACACCTCCGGGACGACAGCCGGGGCCTCTTCTTCGAATCGTTCAAGGAAGGGCGGCTGGCCGAGGCGACGGGCCATGTGTTCGTGCCGCGGCAGGTCAACTACTCGGTGTCCAAACGCAACACGCTTCGGGGCATCCACGGCGTGGTCCATCCGCCGAGTCAGGCCAAGTACGTCACCTGCGTCAGAGGCGCCGTCCTGGACGTGGTGGTCGATCTGCGGCTCGGCTCACCCACCTTCGGCGCCTACGAGACCACCGTCCTCGACGAGCGGTCGGGCACCTCCCTCTACATCGCGGAGGGGCTCGCCCACGGATTCCTCACGCTCACCGACGACGCCTGGATGAACTACCTCTGCTCCACCGAGTACGTCCCGGGCACCCAGTTCGACATCAATCCCTTCGACCGCCAACTGGCCATCCCCTGGCCCCTGACCGAGCCTCCGGTGATCTCCGACAAGGACGCCACGGCACCCTCGCTGGCCGAGGCGATCGACGCGGGCATCCTGCCCGACTACGGCCAGTGCCTCCGGCTGTACGCCGAGGCACGCCGGGCAGCGGCACGCCGCGCGGCGGGTGACGAGCGCAGCTCCACTCCCGCCCCAGCCGCCGTTCCTAGGGTGCCGTCATGAGGATTCTCGTGAGCACGGGCCCGGCCTACGGGCTCTACAACCCTGTGGTCCCGATCGCCTGGGCACTGCGTTCGGCAGGACACCAGGTACTGGTCGCCGGCCCCGAGCCGCTGGCCGCCATGGCCAGGACATCCGGCCTGCCGTTCGTCCCGACCTATGGCCCCATGCACATGAAGGAGGTCATGCGACACGACCGGTCGGGCAAGGAGTTCCCCAACGCCACCACCGACGACGGGCAGCTGGAGCAGATCGGCCGTGGCTTCGGCCGGCTCGCGGCGCGCACCCTGCCCGGCATGCTCCAAGCGGTCGACCGGTTCCGGCCCGACCTGATCATCTCCGAGCCGCGCGCCTACTCGGCGGGCGTCGCCGCCCGGCTGCGCGGCATACCGTGGGCCCAGCACGGCGTGGGCATGCACTTCCGCCCCGACGTCGAGAAGTACGGCGCGGACGAGTTCCACCCCGAGCTGGAGGAGAACGGGCTGGACGGTCTGCCGGAGCCCGACATGTTCCTCGACAACTGCCCCCCGTCGGTGGGCCACAAGGACCGCGACCCCGGCCGGCCGCTGCGCTACGTCCCCTACGACCCGGCCGGCACCGTTCCCTCCTGGTCCTTCGAGAAGGGCCGGCGGCCCCGGCTGCTGCTCACCCTCGGCACGGTCGAGCCGGAGTCCGTCGGCGTCAAGAGGAACTTCGGCAGCGGTGTCCCGCTGTTCAGGGAACTGGTCCGCGTCCTGCCCGAGGCGGGCGTGGACCTCGTGATCGCGGCGGCCGACCCGGTGGTCGAGCAGCTCGGCACGCTCTCCGAGAGCGTGGTGGCGGCCGGCTGGATCTCGCTGACCTCGGTGGTGCCCTCCTGCGACCTGATCGTCCACCACGTCGGCTCCGGCAGCACCATGTCCGGAGTGATCAACGGCCTGCCGCAGCTGCTGCTGTCACGCAACGCCGAACACACCGTCAACGCCCAGCTGCTGGAGGACTACGGATCCGCCCGGCAGATCACCGACCAGGACGTCGAGCCGAAGGATGTGCTGGACGCCTGCCGGGCGCTGCTGGAGGTCCCCTCGTACAAGGAGCGGGCCACCGAGCTCGCCGCCGAGGTCGCGAGCCTGCCCTCGCCCGCCGAGACCGTGCCGGTACTGGAAGCCCTCGCCGGCCGCTGAGGCCCGCGGAAAGGCCCCCATCGAGGTGATGGGGGCCTTTCGGCTTCCTGCGGGCGGGACAGGTCACCGGGCGCCGATGAGGGTCACCGGGGTCGGCGGCATGATGGAACCGTCCGTCTTGTGGAAGACCGCGCTGCCCGTGGACGAGTGGCCGTCCCCGTCGACGGTCACCTCCTGGATGCTGTGGATCTCGCCCATCGTCCCGCCCCGGCCGTCCGGGATCGGGTGCGTCAGGTAGTACGTGAAGGTGCCGTCCGGCCGGTTGATCCAGTGGCCCTGACCGGTGAAGGAAGGGGTGCCGTCCGGCCCCTTCGGCCCGCCGACGTCCAGGGTGTGGTCGGCGTTGAAGGTCAGCGTGCTGCTGAACGGGGCGGGTTCGCCGTTGATGACGGAGCTGACCGTCCAGGTGCCGACCAGGGTGCCGGTGCCGGGGGCCGTCTCTATGGTGTGGGTGCTCATGAGGGAGGAGACTCCTTGCTCTCGACCGGATGGATGGTGCGCAACAGGCCCTCGAACAGTGACCCGCCCGAGTCGAGCCGCGTTGTAGGCCCGGTGGATACGTTGGCCCGGTCCACCTCAGGGGAGAGGCCATGCCCGTACCGTCTTCGAAGACCCTCACCACGCGAGCGCTCAACCGGGCGCTGCTCGACCGCCAGATGCTGCTGCGCCGGTCGCCGGTGTCCGCCCACGACACCATCGCCCACCTGGTCGGCATGCAGGCGCAGGCACCGTACGCGCCCTACACCGGACTATGGACCCGGATGACCCGGTTCGGCCAGGACGAGCTGTCCGGGCTGCTGACCGACCGCCGGGTCGTCCGTATCGCGCTGATGCGCTCCACCGTCCACCTGGTGACCGCGGAGGACTGCCTGTGGCTGCGGCCGCTCGTCCAGCCGGCCCTGGACCGCGACCTGTACCCGAACAACCTCTACGGCCGGCACCGCCTCGACGGACTGGACCTCGACGCGGTGGTGGAGGCCGGCAGCGCGCTGATGGCCCAGCGCCCGCTGTCCACCGGTGAGCTGCGGGAGCAGCTCGGGGCCCGCTGGCCGGACCGCGAGCCCGCCGCACTCGCCTACGTACTGCGCAACCTCGCCGCGCTCGTCCAGGTGCCGCCGCGCGGCATCTGGGGCGTCGGCGGGCAGACCACCTGCACCACCGTCCAGACCTGGCTCGGCCGCGACCTGCACCCCGGCCCCTCCCCGGCCGACCTGGTGCTGCGTTACCTCGCCGCCTTCGGCCCGGCGACCGTCAAGGACGTCCAGACCTGGGCGGGCATCACCCGGCTGCGCCCGGTGGTCAAGGAGATCGAGGACCGGCTGGTGGTGCTGCGCGGAGAGGGCGGGGAGGAGCTGTACGACCTGCCGGACGCGCCGCGCCCCGACGCCGGGACACCCGCCCCCGTCCGGTTCCTGCCGGAGTACGACAATCTCCTGCTCTCGCACGCGGACCGTTCCCGGGTCATCGCCGAGGAACACCGCAAGCTCGTCTACACGGGCAACGGGATGAAGCCGACGTTCCTCGTGGACGGCTTCGTCGCCGGCACCTGGAAGATCGACCAGAAGCGCTCCGCCGCCACCCTCGCCATCACCCCTTTCGCCCGGCTGACCGCACAGCAGAGGGCCTCGCTCACCGAGGAGGGCGAGCGGTTGCTCGCCTTCACCGCGCCGGACTCGCAGAGCCGCGACATCAGGTTCGAGCAGGCCGGCTGAGCGCGGCCGGCACCGCACAGCGCGGTGGGGGCCGGATCCCTCCGGCCCCCACCGCGTGTGCCTCCCGGCTCCCGCCCGCCAGGCGGGTCATGCCACCCCGGATCCCGCCAGCGCCAGGCCCGGCACGGTGAGTTCGCCGGCGGCCGCCCACCGGTCCGTACGGAGCCGGTACCACTCCACGGTCTCGGCCAGTCCGCGCTCGAACGGCACCCGGGGCGCGTAGCCCAGCTCCTCACGGATCTTGGTGTCGTCGATGGCGTAGCGCAGATCGTGCGCCTTGCGGTCCGGTGCCCTGCGCACCAGATCGGGGGAGGCCCCGCACAACTCCAGCAGCAGGTCGGTGATCTGGCGGTTGGTGTAGTCGTTGCCGCCGCCGACGTTGTAGATCTCACCGGCCCGGCCCCCGGTGAGGACCAGGTGGACGGCCCGGCAGTGATCGTCGACGTGCAGCCACTCGCGGACGTTGCCGCCGTCTCCGTACAGCGGCACGGTCTCGCCGCGCAGCAGCCGCGTGGTGAAGTGCGGGATCAGCTTCTCGACGTGCTGGTAGGGGCCGTAGTTGTTGGAGCAGCGGGTGATCGACAGGTCGAGCCCGTACGAACGCCAGTAGGAGCGCGCCACCAGATCGCCGGCCGCCTTGGACGCCGAGTACGGGGAGTTGGGCAGCAGCGGGCAGTCCTCGTCCCACGCCCCGGTCTCGATCGAGCCGTAGACCTCGTCGGTCGAGACGTGCACGACGCGGGAGACCCCGCTGAGCCGGCAGGCCTCCAGCAGGGTCTGGGTGCCGGTCACATTGGTCCGCATGAACTCGGCCGCGCTGTCCAGGGAGCGGTCCACGTGCGATTCGGCGGCGAAGTGGACCACCGCGTCATGACCCGGCAGCAGGTCCAGCAACAGGGGCAGGTCGCAGATGTCGCCCTGCACGAACGTCAGCCGCGGATCGTGGCCCGGCAGGTTGTCCCGGTTCCCCGCGTACGTCAGCAGGTCCAGCACGGTCACCGACGTGTGCTCGTACCCCGGATAGCCGCCGTCGAGCATCGTGCGCACATAGTGCGAGCCGATGAACCCGGCCGCACCCGTCACCAGAATCTTCATGCCGCTGCAACCTCCACCGTGGTGTGGTCCCCCACCGCGAGCCGGTGCCCGCCACGGGGGGAGGAAATGACGAGGGCGGCCCGGCCGATCACGGACTGCCGGATACCGCGGACCTGCCGGATGCGCGCCCGGTCCAGCACGATGGAGTCCTCCACCCCGGCTCCGGACAGCCGGCACTCCTCGCCGATCACCGTGTACGGACCGAGCGCGCTGTCGACCACCTCGCTGCCGCCGCCGATGACCGCCGGTCCCACGATCCGGGACCGGACGATCCGCACTCCGGGTCCCAGGACCACCGGGCCGACCAGCTCGCTGTGGTCGTCCACCGCGCCCGCCACCGCGCCCGCCACCGGCGGCGGAAGGATGTCGAGCAGGGCCCGGTTGCACTCCAGCAGGTCCTCCAGCTTCCCGGTGTCCCACCACTGCCCGTGGTGCTCGTGCACCCGCACCTCGTGGCCCGTGGAGACCAGCACCTGGATGGCGTCGGTGATCTCCAGCTCACCGCGGGCGCTCGGCCGGATCGCCGCGACCGCCTCGTGCACGGCCGGGGTGAAGAAGTACACACCCATGATCGCGAGGTCGCCGACCGGATGCGCGGGCTTCTCCCACAGCCGTACCGCACGTCCCTCCCCGTCGACCTGCACCACCCCGAACGAGCTCGGGTCGCCGACCTTCTTGACCGCGACATGGGCCGCCGGGCGCCGGGCGAGGAAGCCCTCGGCGAGTTCCGCGAGACCACCGGGCAGCACATTGTCACCGAGGTACATCACGAAGTCGTCGTCGGCGAGGAAGTCACGGGCCAGGCGTACGCAGTCGGCGAGACCGTGCGGCACGTCCTGCCGGATGTAGGAGATGCGCACGCCGAGCCGGCTCCCGTCGCCCAGGGCCGCCGCGATCTCCGCGGCATGGCCCCCGACGACGATCCCGATCTCCGTGATGCCCAGGGCGTGCAGATTCTCCACCGCGTGGACCAGTACGGGCTTGCCGGCGACCGGAATGAGCTGTTTGGGCATGGAGTAACTGAAGGGACGCAGGCGGGTACCCGCACCTCCCGACAACACCAGGGCTTTCATGAGGGCATCTCCTCTTGACGCGATGCGTTGATGGCACGCACGGCCTGCTGCCGGACAGCCAGACCGTGGGGCCGTCCGCTGGAGGCTCGCTCAAGCCGCCGGGCGAGGACGCCCGACGGGCCCCGGGAACGACTCGGCCCCTTCCGCCGCGCTGCCTGCGGAAGGGGCCGGTCGGGAGCCGGTCGAGCCGGCCGGGGAACGCGCCGGGGAGCCGGCCGGGGAACGCGCCCGGGGAGCGCGGGGTCAGGCGGAGACCAGCGCGGTGGCGAGGGTGCGGGCGCGCTCGGCGACCGCCTGGTGCGCCGCGGCCCTGGACTGCTCGGCGAGGGGCACCAGATCGGCCATCGCCGGGACCCGCGGGGCCAGCGACAGCTGCGCGCTGATCACCTCGGTCTGCATGCCGAGGCCGGTGGAGAACACGGTCTCCAGGTACGGCCCGCAGTGGTTGGCCCGCTCCATGGGCGCGCCGGGCGAGTAGCCGCCCCCGTAGCTGGCCACCACGGTCGCGGGACGGCCGGCCAGCGGGCCGGGGCTGCCGTCGAAGGTGATGGTGCGGTCGTTGACCAGGACCTGGTCGATCCACGCCTTGAGGGTGGAGGGGATGGACCAGTTGTACATCGGGGTGCTCACCAGCACGGCGTCGGCGGCCAGCAGCTCCTCGATCAGTACGTCGCGCAGCAGCGTCGCCGCCTGCTGCTCCCGGTTCATCGCGACGTGCGGGGTGAACCCGGCGGTGACCCCGGCCTCCGTCAGGTGCGGCACCGGCACGGTGCCGAGGTCACGGTGGGTGACGGTGCCCTGGGGGTTGTTCTCGGCCCACACCCGGCGGAAGGTCTCGGCCAGTTCCTTGGAGACCGAACCCTGGGACAGGGCGGAGGAGTCGATGTGCAGCAGATGGGACATGGGCGATCTCCCGGTACGTCGGCGGCCCCGTGCGGGCCTGTCCCGGACACGGTGCGCCGGCGCCCTCGGACCGCGACGGATCCTGCCTCGAGCGGTACGCGAGGCGGGTCCACCACACTCGGCAGTCGGAAACGTCGTCCAGAGCCGTGGCTGCGGCCGGGAGCGGAGGGAGGGGGTCCGCTGTGGTGCCGAGCGCTGCGTCCGCGACCCATGTCACCGAGCACGTCATCACCGTCGGAGCGGCACCGGAGACCGTCTACGGGCTGGTCGCCGATGTCTCCGCATGGCCCCAAGTGTTCGGCCCGACGGTGCACGCCGAGGTCGTCGAACCGGCCGACCCCCGCACCGGCGGTGAGGAGCTGATCCGGATCTGGGCCACCGCCAACGGCCAGGTACGCACCTGGACCTCCCGCCGCACCCTGGACCCCCAGGCCCGCACCATACGGTTCCGCCAGGTCGTCTCCGCCGACCCGGTGGCCTCGATGGGCGGCGAGTGGCGGGTCGACCCCGTCGAGGGGGGCACCACCCGGGTGGTGCTGCTGCACGACTACCGGGCCGTGAACGACGACCCGGAAGCCGTCCAGCAGATCGAGCAGGCCGTGGACCACAACAGCCGTGCCGAACTCGCCGCCTTGAGGAACGCGGCCGAGCTCGGCGCGGACCGCGACGAACTCCACTTCACCTTCCGTGACTCGCTCACCGTCAACGGCTCCGCCCAGGACGTCTACGACTTCCTCGACCGCGCGGACCTGTGGCCCGAACGGCTGCCGCACGTCGCCCGCCTCGCGCTGACCGAGGACGAACCCGGCATCCAGCACATGGACATGGACACCCGCAGCCCGGACGGCTCCGCGCACAACACCACCTCCATCCGGGTCACGTTCCCGGAGCGCGGATCCATCGTCTACAAGCAGTTGCGGGTACCGGTCGCCATGAGCGGCCACACCGGTCGCTGGGACATCGAACCGCAAGGAGACGGCACGGTGTTGGCCACCTCCTGGCACACTGTCACCCTGGACCCCGAGGGTGTGCGCAGCGCCCTCGGTCCGCAGGCCACGCTCGCCGAGGCCCGCGCACTGGTGCGCAAGACCTTGGGAACCAACAGCTCGACGACCCTGCGCCACGCCAAGCAGTTCGCGGAGGAACGGCATGCCGCATCGTGACCTGGGCGGACCGATCACCGTCATCAACCGGTTCACCGTCAAAGGCGACACCGGCACCTTCGAGCGGGAGTTCCGCGACCACTCCCAGTTCATCCGGCGCCGGGAGGACTTCCACTTCCTGGTGACCGTCCGCCTGGTCGACCGGCCCCAGGAGTACGTCCACATGGGCCACTGGCGGAGTCTGCGCGGATTCCTCGGCACCGTGCACGACGACACCTTCCTCGACCACGTCCAGCGGCTCGGCGCGACGGTGGAGACCGAGGCCGACCAGGCGCTCAGCGTCCAGCGGGTGCTGCGCGAGAACGCCGTGGTCGGCGCCGAGAACGTCGTACTGACCTGGGCGCGGGTCACCAGCGACCGGCGGGCGTTCGAGAAGCGCTTCGACGAGGTGGGGGAGCGCTGCACGGAACTCGGCGGCTTCGGCGGCAGCGACCTGATGCGCTCCACCCTGCGCCCGATGACCTACACCGGCATCCAGTGGTGGCGGGACACCGAGGACTGCGACCGGGCGCTGGCCGACGCCGAGTACCAGGCGGCGCTCCGCGCGCTCGCCGAGGTCGCCGAGGTCACCACCGAGCGCACCCGTCACGTGGCGTACGAGCGGGTGATCGGCTGATCCGCTGATCGGCCGCGGTCCAGCGGGAGGGAAGCCGGGGACGAGACGTCCCCGGCTTCCGTGCGTTCCCAGCCCGAGCCCCCCTCGAGCGACCCGGCGCACGCTGCCTGCATGGACGAACAGACAGCTTTCAGGGTGGTGCGCGGACAGCCCGACGCGGAGGAACTCGCCGCCCTCACCACGGTGCTGCTCGCCCTGCTGAACCGGGCCGGCGCAACCGAGCAGCAGGAGGCCGGCGCTCCGGCCGCGTACGCCGACTGGAGTGTGCGCGGCCGCGCACGCCGGCCTGCCGTGGACTGGTCGGGGCGGTGACGGTCCGGGGGCGGTCGAGCCGCCTTCGAGCAGGTGTTCCTACCGTCCAGCCATCCGCGGCCGGCCCCCACCGGGTGACCCGCCGCACGACATCCAAGGGGGAGGCGTGACCGGTTACCGGACGTTCACCGAACGCGTCCAGGCCCGAGCGGCCGAAGCGCCGGGCCGGGAGGCGCTGGTGCTCCTGACCGAGCACAACGGACAGCTGCTGCCCGAGCAGATCGCTTACGCGGAACTGGACCGTGCCGCCCGCTCGCTCGCCGCCCGGCTGCAGACGGCGACCGCCCCGGGAGACCGCGTGGTCGTCCTGGACTCCTCCCGCAGGCTCTTCGCCACCAGCTTCCTGGCCTGCCTGTACGCGGGAGTCGTCGCCGTACCCGCGGCGCCCCCCGGCGGCCGGGGCCACCACGACGAGAGGGTCGCCGGCATCGTGAAGGACTCCACGGCCTCCTGCGTGCTCACCTCCGCGCGTGAGGCCGCCGAGGTGTCCCAGGTGCTGGCCCGCACCGGGTACGGCCATGTCACCTGCCTGCTCGCCGACGTGGCCACCGACCACGCGGAACTGACCGAGCCGGACCAGGGTCCGGACGACATCGCGTTCCTCCAGTACACCTCCGGATCCACCCGCGATCCGCGCGGCGCGGTGGTGACCCACCGCAACCTCCTGGCCAATCTCGACGCGATCGGCCGGACCTTCCGTACCCCGCCGGGAGCCCGCCTCGGCGGCTGGCTCCCCTTCCACCACGACATGGGCCTGATCGGCCAGTTGCTGTATCCGCTCTGGCTGGGCGGCACCGCCGTCCTGCTCTCGCCGCTGTCGTTCCTGAAGAAGCCCGTGCGCTGGCTGGAGACCATCTCCCGGTACGGTCTGACCCTCAGCGGCGCCCCCGACTTCGCGTACGACCTCTGCGTGCGGGGGGTCACCGACGAGCAGCTCGCGGACCTGGACCTGTCCTGCTGGCAGACCGCCGTCAACGGCGGGGAGCCGATCCGGCCGGAGACCGTCCAGGCGTTCGCCGAACGCTTCGCACCGGCCGGCCTGCGCCCGGAGGCCCTGACCCCCTGCTACGGCCTGGCCGAGGCCACCCTGCTCGTCGCCGCCGCGAAGCCGGAGGTCCCCGCCGCGCGGCGGACGGTGGACGCCGCCGCGCTGGAGACGCACCGGCTGCGGCCGCCGCGCCGCGGCGGCCCCGAGCGGACGGTGGCCGCCTGCGGCCGAGCCGCCTCCTGCGATCTGCGGATCGTCGACCCCACGACCCTGGAGGTCCTGCCCGACGGCCGCATAGGGGAGATCTGGGTCCGCGGCGACAGCGTCGTACGCGGCTACTGGGGCCGCCCCGCGGAGAGCTCCGTGACCTTCGGCGCGCAGACCGCCGACGGCCGGAAAGGCTTCCTGCGCACCGGGGATCTCGGAGTGGTCGAAGAGGGGCTGCTTTACGTCACCGGCCGCATGAAGGACGTGATCCTGGTGGCGGGCAGGAACCTTTACCCGCAAGATCTGGAGCGCACGGTCCAGCGGGTCAGCTCCCTGTTCGGCTCGGCCACCGCCTTCGGCGTACCCGGTGAGCGCGAACACATCGTGGTGGTACAGGAGTTGCGGGCCCGCAGCCGGTACGACATCGATCTCGACGGACTCGCCGCCGAGGTGGAGAGCCGGCTGGCCGAGGAGTTCGAGGTGCAGACGGGCGGAGTGCTGCTGGTGCGCCCGGGGACGGTGCGCAAGACGACCAGCGGCAAGGTGGAGAGAGGCGCCATGCGGGAGTTGTTCCTGCGGGGGGAGATCCAGCCCCTGCACCAGCGGATCGGCCACGACGTGGCGCGGCTGCTGCCGGAGAACCGGTGATGGGCGGCGCCGAGCGGCGCATCGACGCCCTGGAACGCGCCTTCGGACCGCTGGAGGACCCCGGGAACCCGCTGGGGCAGGACGCCCTGCTGCACGCCGACAGCCTGCGTACGGTGCTCCCCGAGGCGGAGAAGGTGCTGGACGACCACGGCTTCAACGCCGAGTTCGTCCCCGTGGAGCACGGCGGCCGGCTCGACCGGCTCGACGTACTGGGGCGGGTGCTGCGCCCGGTCTTCCGGCGCGACGCCTCCCTCGGCTTCGGCTACGGCCTCAACTGCTTCTTCGCCGCCACGCCGGTGTGGACCGCCGGCGACCACGCGCAGCGTGAACTGGCCGCCCGGCTGCTGCTGGAGGGCAGGCGCCTGGCCGTGGTCCGGCACGAGATGGGCCACGGCAACGACTTCCACCGCGACGAGTTCCGGGCCGTACCGACCGGCGACGGGGGATACGTCCTCAACGGCAGCAAGTCCGTCATCGCCAACGCCTCCCGGGCCGCCGGTCTGGTGGTCTTCGCCCTCACCGACAAGGACGACGCGGCCGGCCGCAGCCACTCGGTGCTCCTGCTCGACCGCGGCCGGCTGCCCGCCGACCGGATCACCGGCACGGGACGGCACAGCACCAGCGGCATGCGCAGCGCGGAGTTCGGCGGTCTGAAGGTCACCGACTGCCCGGTGCCCGCCGAGGCGCTGATCGGCCGGCCGGGCGACGGCTACGAACTGAGCCTGCGTTCCTCGCTGGTGGTCCGCGGACTGATCCCGTCCATCGTGCTCGCCGGCGCGGACACCGCCCTGCGGACCGTGATGCGCTTCGCGGTGCGCCGCCGCCCCGACGGCCGGTCCTCGCTGGACGTCAGGCACGTCCGCTCCGTCCTGACCGGAGCCTTCCTCGATCTGCTCCTCAGCGACTGCCTGGCGCTGGTGGCCACCCGCGCACTGCACCTGCTGCCCCGCCAGATGAGCGCGTACGCGGCCGCCGCGGCCTATATCGCCCCGAAGATCGTCACCGAGGCGATGGACGAGATGTCGGCGGTCCTCGGCGGTGAGAGCTTCGCCGAGGACGGCACGTACGGCATGTTCCAGAAGCAGCTGCGGGACCTGCCCGTGACCTCCCTCGGGCACGCCGGCAGCGCCGGGCGCCAGGTCAGCATCCTTCCGCAGCTGCCCTTCTTCGCCCGGCACGCCTGGTTCGCCGACCCCGAGCCGCCGCCCGCGCTGTTCCGGCCGGACGGCGGCCTGCCGCCGCTCGACCTCGCCGCGCCCGCGCTGCTCGGCGACGGTGATCCGCTCGCGGCGACCCTGGTGGCCTGCACCGACCGGCTGGAGACCATGGCCGTGTCCGCCCGGCACCAGGACTGCCTGGGCGCCCTGCGGTTCCTGGTCCGCCGGCTCACCACCGAACTCGACGAGCTGCGCACGCTGTTCATCCGGATCACCCCCGGCGACCGGGCCGCCCTGGCGAGCCCGCGCAGTTTCAGCCTCGCCGACCGCTACACGCTGGTGCTGGCCGCCGCGGCCTGCCTCGGCGTCTGGCAGGAGCAGCGGGACGGCACCTTCCTGGCCGACCCGGCCTGGCCGACGGCCACCCTGTACCGCACCTGCGGGCGCCTGGGCCTGCCGCTGCCCGACCGGCCGGAGGAGAGCGAGCGGCGGGTCCTCGCCGAGGCACTGGCCCGGCTGTCCGGGCGGCGCAGCTACGACCTGTACGGCTCGGCACTGGCCTGACGACCCGGGCGGTACCCGCCCGAACCGAGGAAAGGGACACAGACCATGTCCGAACAGCATCCGGACCCGTCCGAGCAGGCCTACGCCGCGTGGCTGAGGGAGCGCCTGGAGCGCTACCGGGGCGGGCCCGTGGACGAGGACGTACCCCTGACCTCGCAAGGGCTGGACTCCGTCGCCGCGCTCAACCTGTACGGGGACATCGAGGAGGAGTTCGGGCCGCTGCTCGACCCCACCGACCTCTGGGAGTACCCGACCGTGTCGGCCCTGGCCCGCTGCCTGGCCTCGCGTGACACCCACCCCGGCAGCCTCAACCAGGTCCGGGCCGCGTTCGTCTTCGCCGGCCAGGGCGCCCAGCACCCCTTCATGGCCGCGGGGCTCTACCGGGAGCACACGGCGTACCGGACCCATCTGAACGAGGCGTGCGAGGCGCTGCTGCCCTACACCGGCCTGTCGGTGGTGGACATGATGCTCGGCGGGGACCTGCGCATCCACCGGACGGCCTTCACCCAGCCCGCCGTGTTCGCCGTGGAGTACGCCATGGGCCGCTGCCTGGAGGACGCCGGGGTCCTCCCGGTGGCCGTACTGGGCCACGGCATCGGCGAGTTCGCCGCGGCCACCGTCGCCGGCGCCCTCACCCTGGACGATGCCGCGAAGCTGGTGGCGCTGCGCGGCGCGTTCATGCAGTACCTGCCCTCGGGCGGCGGGATGATGGCCACCTGCGCCACCCCGGAGGAGGCCGCGCGGCTGATGCGGAACGAGCCGGGCGTCGGCATCGGCGCGGTCAACGCCGCCCGCGCGACCGTGCTGTCCGGTGACGACGCCGGACTGGAACGCATCCGGGCCGCCCTCGAGGCCCGGGGGATCGCCTGCCGCCGGCTGGCCGTGAGCCACGCCTTCCACTCCCCGCAGATGGAGCCGATGGTGCCCCGGTTCGAGGCGGTGGCCAGGCGGCTGCCCGGCACGGCCGCGCGCGTCCCGTTCTACTCCACGGTGCGCGGCCGGTTCACCACCGAACCGCTCTACGGTCCGTACTGGGCCGAGCACATCACCGCGCCGGTGCGGTTCGCCGAGACGGCCCGGCTGCTGCTCGACCAGCAGACCCCGACCCATGTGGTGGAGATCGGCCCGCGCACCATCCTCACCCCGTTCGTCCGGCGGATGGGAGGCACCGCGGGACCGGTCTGCCTCAGCGCCTGCCGCGGTCCGCAGACCGGGGCGCTGCACTTCGCGGACATGCTGGTCGAGCTGGGTGCCAGCCCGTTCGCCTCGTCGTTCGCGGGGGCGTGAGATGACGGGCCACGCCGCGGCGGTCGGGACACCGCTGCGGGTCCGGGCCGGCGACGGCCCCTGGGAGGAGGCGTACGGGCAGCTGACCCGTACCGGGACGGTGGTCGTCCACGGCTGGCTGGACGACTGGCTGCCCGGCGCCATGCCGCCCGAGCGGCTGCGCGCACTGCTCGGCCGGGACTGGCACCGCTACCAGAGCTTCGCCCAGCCCCGGCTGCGGGAGCGGTTCGCCGCCTCCCGGCTGCTCCTGCGCCGCGCGGCGGCCATGGCCATCGAGACGGAGGCGGAGCTGGTCGATCTGGCCTATCTCCAGGGCGGCAGGCCGTATGTGCGCGGCTGCGACCAGATCGACGTCAGCCTCAGCCACACCGAGGAGCTGATCGTCGTAGGGATCACCCGCAGCGGCCGGCTGGGCGTGGACGTCGAGCGTGCCGACCGCAGACTGGCGGGCACCGGTTCCGAGTCGCAGGCCCTCACGCCGTACGAGCGGGCACAGCTGGACGCCGGCGGAGACGCCGCACGCAACGACGGCATGGTCCGCCTGTGGACGCTGAAGGAGGCGTACAGCAAGGCGCTGGGCACCGGACTGCGGTTCCGCTTCACCGAGTTCGGCTTCGGCCTGGAGGACGGCGGCGGGGCGCGGCTGGTCAGGCCGGACGGCACCCCGGTGACCAGTACGGGTGTCTGGTCGTTCCGGACCTTCGGGGTCGGCGGACGCTATGTGGTGAGTGTGGCCGTGCACGACACCGGTTTCGGCGCGGTGCGGGACCTGTCGGTCGGCACCACCCTGGATAAAGGTTTCCTCGACGTCCTGCTCGGCGGACCGGGGTCAGGGTATCCAGCCGGCCTCTTCGGCGATCCGTACGGCGTCGATGCGGTTGCGGGCCCCGAGCTTGCTGACGATGGCCGTCAGGTAGTTGCGGACGGTGCCCTTGGAGAGGAACAGGCACCCGGCGATCTCGGCGGCGTCCGCGCCCCCGGCGGCCAGGCGTAGCACCTCCACCTCCCGGGGCGAGAGCGGGTTCTCGGGGGAGTCCCAGGCCGTCAGGGCCAGCTGCGGGTCGACCACGCGCCGGCCCGCGGCCACCGACCGTACGGCCATGGCGAGTTGGTCCGACGGCGAGTCCTTCAGCAGGAAACCGGTGACCTGGAGGGCCAGGGCTCTGCGCAGTGTGCCCGGGCGGCCCAGACTGGTCAGGATCAGGGTCCGGCAGCTGGGCAGCTGCTCGCGCAGCCTGCCGGCGGCGGTGAGCCCGTCCATGCCGGGCAGGTCGATGTCGATGACGGCCACATCGGGGCGCGACGCCAGAGCCACCTCCACGATCTTGTCCCCCCGGTCGACCGAGGCCACCACCTTCAGATCGGCTTCCAGTTCCAGCAGCGCGATCAGTGCACCCCGGATCATGTGCACGTCTTCGGCGAGCAGGATCTTCACATCCAGCAACGTCAGTCCCCCCACCCATCGTTCCCGCGGTCAGATCATGCCGCGGCACCGCCCAGACTCACGGCCGGCCCTCCCCCGGCCGTCTCGTTGCCACACGGCCTCAAGGGTGCCGTGACCTCGAGGTGGAAGCAGCCGTCCTCACGTACTCCGGCGTCGAGACGCCCGCCGACGGCCTCCGTACGCGTACGCAGGTTGTTCAGTCCGCTTCCGCTGTGCAGCGGGGGGACCCCGTTCCGGTCCTGCTCACCCACGCCGTCGTTGACCAGCGAGAGGCGTACCGTCTCCCCGTCCACGGCTGCCGCGATCCGGCACGTCTGCACCTTGCTGTGGCGCAGGACGTTGGTGACGCCTTCGCGCAGCGCGGTGGCGAGCACCGTGTCCACCAGAGGGTGCAGCCGGCCGTGGTCCATCGCCAGCTCCACCCGGATGTCGGCGGCCTCGAGGATGCCGACCGCCGACTCCGCCTCGCCCCGCAGCGACATCTCCCGGTAGCCGCTGGCGACCAGCCGCACGTCGGCGAGCGCCTGCCGGGCGACCTCCAGCAGCCCGGAGGTCTCCTGGCGGGCCTGCCCGGGCCTGGTGAGGATCAGCCGGTGGATCAGCTCACCCTTGAGGGTGAGCGCGGACAGGCTGTACCCGAGCAGGTCGTGCAGGTCCCGTGAGAACCGCAGCCGCTCCTGGGTGACCGCCATCCGCGCCAGCTCGGCCCGCGACGAGTGGACCTCGTCGACCAGGTCGGCGAGCTTGGTGAAGCCGTAGATGACCAGGGCGGAGAGGATGGTCGACTGGACCAGGTACACGATGTACAGCACGTCGGGCGCCGAGCGGACGGCGAACGCCACCGAGGTGGCCACGCACAGGGCGAACAGGCTCAGCCCCGCCCGGCGGGGCAGCAACAGCAGCAGGGAACCGGCCAGGCACCCCCACATCGAGCCCCAGGTGAACTCGAAGGCGAGCGGGGGCACGAAGGTCGCGGCGGCCTGCACCCCCAGCGTCGCGGCCCTGACCTTCAGCGGCCACCTGCGGGCGCCGCGAGAGGAGTGCAGGAACTGCAGGACGCCGATGACGGCGATGCACACGAGAAACACGACGAGCTTCAACGTGCCGGGTTTCTCGGACACCATGTTCGTGACCAGGATGAGCACGAAGCACATCACCGCGAAGACGGTGATGCCCCGCGCCAGGCGAGGAGCGGGTATCTCGCCGGCGTAAGCGCGGCCGGTCGAGACATCCGCTCTGCCTCCGCCCGATGCAGCGTTCACGTACTGACTCCTCGACACAGACGTGGAATGGCGCAAAGCCTAAGCCCAACCTCCCGGTGGAGCCACCTGCCTGAGTGGTCGTCATGTTCAAGTGAACAGCGGAATCGGGTTCAGCTCTTCGTACGACCGCGGAGCGCTGAGGTGACCGAGAGTGACCGGCACGTCGTAGAGGCGCCCGGGGCCGAACCGTGTCCAGAAGTGGCGCATTCCGGGAACGATCACCTTCACCACGGGAATCGCGACGTCAGGCCGTGTCTGATCGAGTACGAGCAACTCCATGGCGTGAGCACCGACCAGGGCCTTGCACGCCTCCACGTCATCCCGCAGATCCGATCGCGGTACGTAGTCGAAATCGCGCGGCGCACGCGAGGGGGTGGCCGGATCCGCCGTGAGGTACGGCTGATTCCGTACGGTTGCCGTCCTCCACCAGGACACCAGCTCGGGCTCGGAGAGGGCGTACCCGCCGCCGTCCGCCGTGGCCAGGGCCACCGCCGGGAGGAACTGCCCCATTTCGGTGATCGCGCGGCGCAGCGCGATGCGCGGGTCGAAATGGGCGCCGAAGCCGAAGACGATGTCCTCGGTGGGCTTGTCGATCCGCCGCGACAGGGCTGCCATGACCGGAATCCCCAGGTCCGACGTGAGGTCGAGGGCCCATACGCGCCGGTCGACCCGGCCGTACGCGTCCCGGATGTCGGCCAGCCACGGCTGGTCGAACGCGTCCAGATCGACCCCCGGCTGCCGGGTGCGGTTGTACCACCACACGGCGACCGCGTCCCGCTCCACCAGTTCCAGGAACCCTTGCACGATGGCGTCCTCGACGCTGCTGCCGGCCGCGTTGCCGTTGGAGTCGGCCCACGGCGTCGACGCCGAGGCGTCCCGGTCATGGCCGAAATAGAGCATGGAGGTCGGCAGCATCCGGTGGACGCCCGCGGTGAGTGACCACACCGGCGTCCAGTCGACCGGCCGGTCGGCCGGAAAGGGCGCGCTCACCTGGTGGAAGGCCGAGTGGGTGGCGTTCCACCGCTCGCGGTCCCGGAACTGCCGCTCGTCGAAGAGCTGGCAGTCGTTCGGGTGGACGGCGTCGCCGCCCAGACCGAGCAGCGTGTCGCGCACCGTGGGCTCATCACCCTGCCACGTCGCGCTGTACCGTTCGGCCGCCTCGCACAGGGCGCCGGTCCGGGCCTCGGTGGCGGTGACGCCCTTGCCGCCGCTCAGGCTGCGCAGTCCGCCTCGTACCTCGGCGAGAGTCGTGCAGCGCAGCGCGAGGTTCCGGCCCGAGATGTACGCGTTGAGGCCCTCGGGGAGCCTGTGGTCACGCACGATCTCGCCCACGATGCCGGTGATCGGGCTGATCAGGTGCTCGTACCGGCCGAGCATCTCGTGCGGGGTGAGGGCGCGGTGGCCGCCGCTCAGCGTGGCCTTGGGACGGGAACGAACGGTGAGCGGCCGGCGTACCTGTTCCCGGACCAGTCCGGTGTCCCCGCACTCCCGGCACTGCGGCCGCTGCCGGACCGGGTGGGTCCGGGACCGCAGGGTCAACGTGTCCAGGCTGCACAGGCCCTTGGTGATGTCACCACGGGCCCCGGCCAGCCACTTCGCCGTCTCCAGCACCGCCAGTTGCAGGCCGATGGTGCGCCCCGCGGCCAGTGAGGCCGCGGGGCGTCGTACCGGTTCCGTGCTGCCGATCGCCCGTTGTGCCGGGACCTCGGCGGTCCGGTGGGCCCGCAGACGATGCGCCAGACACGACCAGCACGGCCCCGCGCCGGGGGTGAAGACAGGGCCGACCCAGGGGGTGGTCCCGTACGGTTTGGCCAGCAGCCACGGCCGCCCCGCGGCGCGGTGCCACGCGTCCACGGCGGCCAGGCCGGGTGCCAGGTAGTCGTCGCACAGCACGAGGGTCAGCGCGGCTTCGTCGTCCTCCTCGCTGACGATCACCCCGCTCTCACGGCAGGCGTGCCGGGCCGCCCCGACGTCCGCCTGGCCCACCGCGACGAGCCTCACCCGGCCCTGGGACAGGGCCCTGGACGCGCCGTCCCCGTCGAGGCCCATCAGATCCCAGTACGCCGAAGCGGCCTGGTCACAGGGCCCGGTGGGCTGTGAGTCGTAGTACCGGATCAGCGCCGTCTTCGCCAGCTTGGCCAGGATCCGGCCGGTGGACACCGGAGGCACCAGGGGCTCCGCCTCCCTGATCACGCGGGGCAGCGTCCGGGTGCCGTCCAGCAGCGGCGCCAGTACCTCCACGGCCTGCCCCCGCAGCACTTTCACGCCGTGTTCGGAGAGCAGGTACACCCCCTCACCCGGAACCACCTCGACACGCAGGTGGCGCTTGAAGCCGACCAGGGGCGCCGCGGACAACGGGAGGCCCATCAGAGGGCGCGCGGGGCGTCGGCCCAGCACTCCCGGGGCCAGCAACTGAGCACCATGGCCTCGGGCCCGGAGGAGCCCAGGTCCTCGATCACCACGGGCGCGTCCAGGTACACCGGTTCGGAGGCGGAGAGCCCGAACTCCGCCAGCAGGGCGACCGGGTCCGTCATACCCGGTTCCGCGTAGGCGGATTCGGACGCCGACATTCCGAAGGCGCAGAGCACGCTGATAGGGTCGTCGGCGTAGTTCTGGGCGAGGTCCGACTCCAGCCCGGTACGCGCGGCCAGCAGCGCGAAACGGTGCGTTTCCTCGGTGAACGTGCTGGTCACCGGCGCGGTTCTGAGGCCGTGGGAAGCTGCTCTGACATTCATGGAATCCCCTCCAGTGTCGGACGTGCTCGCGTTCGACCATTCGCTGGGGAGGATTGTGGGGCTCCTTCGACACAGCATCACAGTGCTTCAGTCACCATCCGGGTATGACATTTTCATGAACCGGTTCATGACGCTCTCACTGTGACTCCACCGCTCCTGGTGCCAGGCTCATATGACGCTCGGGAACCAGCCGTCGGCACCCACCGCCGGCGGACCGACCGGCGCAGAGCGAAAGGGGAGCGAGATGGAGATCAAAGTACTGGGGCCGCTCACGGCACACGAGCACGGCCAGTCCGTCGTGCCGACGGCCGCCAAACCGAGGCAGATACTCGCCCTGCTCGCGCTGCGGGCCGACCACGTCGTCACGGTGCCGATGCTGATGGAGGAGATCTGGGGCGAGGACGTGCCGCGCAGCGCGGCCACCACGCTGCAGACCTACATCCTCCAACTGCGCCGCAAGCTCGCCATGGCACTCGACGGCGACCCGACCCGCAGAGCCAAGGACGTGCTGGTCACCCGGCACGGCGGGTACCTGCTGAACCTGCAACCGGGCAATGTGGACGTCCGCGAGTTCGAGGCGCTGGCCGCGTCCGGGCGGGCGGCCTACGACGCGGGCGACCACCGCGCGGCCTCCGAACTGATCGGCGCCGCCCTCGCCCTGTGGCAGGGGCCGGCCCTGGTCGACGTACGGATCGGCACCGTGCTGGAGCTGGAGGTGCTGCGGCTGACCGAGGAGCAGATGGCCTGTCTGGAGCGGCGTATCGACGCCGATCTGCGGTTGGGCCGGCACACGGAGATCGTGCCGGAGCTGCAGGTCCTGGTGGCCCGCCACCCGATGCACGAGAACTTCTGCGCCCAGTTGATGACGGCGCTGCACCGCGCGGGCGGGTCCTGGCGTGCGCTGGAGGCGTACCAGAGGCTGCGCGGCACGCTCAGCGACGAACTGGGCCTGGACCCCTCGCCCAAGCTGCAGCGCCTGCACCAGGCCGTGCTGTCCGCGGACCCGGCGCTCGACTTCGAGGTCGCCGTGGCCGCACGCTGACGGGGCCGCGGCGGGTTCCCGGGGCCTCCGCCCGGGGACCCCGCCCATCCCGTGCGGTCCGGCCTGATCCAAGAGACACGCCCTAGCCGCGTTCGAGGTGCCGTTCCTAGGTTCGCCCGATGACGATCCTGGACGACCTGAAGGTCGCTGCACCCGAACCCGATCTGCGCCGGGCGAGCGCGGAACTGCTGCGGCTCAAGGAGGAGGTCGGGCGCGGACCCGACCCCGAAGCCACCCGCAGACAGCACGCCAAGGGCAAACTCACCGCCCGCGAACGGCTTGAACTCCTCTTCGACGAGGGTACGTTCACCGAGATAGAGCCGCTGCGCCGGCACCGTGCCAGCGGCTTCGGCCTGGAGGCCAAGAAGCCGCACGGCGACGGTGTCGTGATCGGCTGGGGCACGGTCCACGGACGGACCGTCTTCGCGTACGCCCACGACTTCCGCGTCTTCGGCGGTGCCCTGGGCGAGGCACACGCCGCCAAGATCCACAAGATCATGGACCTCGCCGAGGCGGGCGGCGCCCCCCTGGTCAGCCTCAACGACGGCGCCGGCGCCCGCATTCAGGAGGGCGTCTCGGCCCTCGCCGGCTACGGCGGCATCTTCCGCCGCAACGTCGCCTCCTCCGGGGTGATCCCGCAGATCAGCGTGATGCTGGGCCCGTGCGCCGGTGGCGCGGCGTACTCGCCGGCCCTGACCGACTTCGTGTTCATGGTGCGCGAGACCGCGCAGATGTTCATCACGGGCCCGGACGTGGTCCGCGCCGTCACCGGCGAGCAGATCACCCAGAACGGCCTCGGTGGCGCCGATGTGCACGCCGAGACCTCCGGCGTCGCCCACTTCGCGTACGACGACGAGGCCTCCTGCCTGGAGGACGTGCGCTACCTGCTGTCCCTCCTGCCGTCCAACAACCGCGAGATGCCCCCCGCCGAGCGCTCCGGCGACCCGGCCGACCGGCGCACCGACGCCCTGGCGGACCTGGTGCCGGCCGACCCCTCGCGGGCCTACGACGTCCGCGGGGTCATCGAGGAACTCGTCGACGACGGGGAGTACTTCGAGGTCCACGAAGGCTGGGCGAAGAACGTGGTGTGCGCCCTGGCCCGGCTCGACGGCCACCCGGTCGGCATCGTCGCCAACCAGCCGTCCGTGCTCGCCGGCGTACTGGACATCCACGCCTCGGAGAAGGCCGCGCGGTTCGTCTCCACCTGCGACTCCTTCAACATCCCGCTGGTGACCCTCGTCGACGTACCCGGCTTCATGCCCGGCGTGGACCAGGAGCACGACGGGATCATCCGGCACGGCGCCAAACTGCTGTACGCGTACTGCAACGCCACCGTGCCGCGGATCTCGCTGGTACTGCGCAAGGCCTACGGCGGCGCGTACATCGTCATGGACTCCCGCTCCATCGGGGCGGACCTCAGCTACGCCTGGCCCACCAACGAGATCGCGGTCATGGGCGCCGAGGGCGCGGCGAACGTCATCTTCCGGCGTGAAATCGCCGCCTCGGACCACCCCGACGCCACCAGGGCCGCCCTGGTGGCCCAGTACAAGGCCGAGCTCATGCACCCGTACTACGCGGCCGAGCGAGGCCTCGTGGACGACGTCGTGGAACCCGGCGACACCCGCCGGGTGCTGATCCGCTCCCTGGCCATGCTGCGGGGCAAGCACGCCGAAGTGCCCTCCCGGAAGCACGGAAATGTCCCGACATGACCGGACGGAATCGGCGTTCGAGCCCCGTACGAGCGCCTGTCGAGGCCCCGGACGTTCCATGACGTCACCGGAAGCGGCGGTACGCCACAAGCGGACGGTCGCCCGGACGGCCGCCGGGGCGGGGAGGAAGACCCCGAACCGCCCCGGCCGCCGAGGCACCGGCGGCAGACCGAGGTGAGGCTCCGGCAGCAGCGCACAGCACCACACCACCCGGCCTACAGAGGGGGACGCACAGTGGCCCGCACAGTTCCGTCCGGCACCCGCCCACAAGGGCGGCCGGACCCGTCGAAGGCGAGGCAGCCGTGACGCGCAGAGTTGCCATTACCGGACTGGGCGCGGTGGCCCCCGGCGGAGTGGGCGTCAAGGAGTACTGGGGCCTCCTCACCGCGGGCCGCTCCGCGACCCGGATCATCACCGCGTTCGATCCCACTCCCTTCCGCTCCCGAGTCGCCGCGGAGGTCGACTGGGACCCGAAGGCCGCCGGCCTCGGCCCCCAGGAGATCCGCCGCCTGGACCGCGCCGCGCAGTTCGCGGTGGTCGCGGCCCGCGAGGCGCTCGCGGACAGCGGTCTGGAGCCCGGCTCCATGGACCCGGCGCGCATCGCGACCTCGCTGGGCAGCGCGGTCGGCTGCACCACCAGCCTGGAGAACGAGTACGTGGTCGTCAGCGACGGCGGCCGCAAGTGGACCGTCGACCACGAGTACGCGGTCCCCGAGCTGTACCGGCACTTCGTGCCCAGCTCGATGGCGGCCGAAGTGGCCTGGACCGCCGGTGCCGAGGGCCCCGCGGCCATCGTCTCCACCGGCTGCACCTCCGGTCTGGACGCGCTCGGCTACGCCGCCGAGCTGATCCGGGAGGGCACCGCCGACGTGGTGATCGCGGGTGCCACCGAGGCCCCCATCTCGCCGATCACCTCCGCCTGCTTCGACGCCATCAAGGGCACCACCCCGCACAACGACGAACCCGAGCGGGCCTGCCGCCCCTTCGACCGCACCCGCGGCGGCCTGGTACTCGGCGAGGGCGGCGCCATCCTCGTCCTGGAGGAACTCCAGAGCGCCAGGCGCCGCGGCGCGCACATCTACGCCGAGGTCGCCGGCTACGCCACACGCTCCAACGCGTACCACATGACCGGCCTCAAGCCGGACGGCCGGGAGATGTCCGAGGCGATCGACGACGCCCTCGCGCAGGGCCGCGTCGACCCCTCCGACCTCGACTACATCAACGCGCACGGCTCCGGCACCAAGATGAACGACCGCCATGAGACAGGGGCGTTCAAGCGGAGCCTGGGCCGGCACGCCTACGCCACACCGGTGAGCTCCATCAAGTCGATGATCGGGCACTCGCTCGGCGCCATCGGCTCCCTGGAGGTCGTGGCCTGCGCCCTGGCGATGGAACACGGAGTGCTGCCGCCCACCGCCAACCTCCACGAGCCCGACCCCGAACTCGACCTCGACTACATCCCGCTGACCGCCCGCGAGCAGAGGACCGACACCGTACTCAGCGTCGGCAGCGGGTTCGGCGGGTTCCAGACGGCCATGCTGCTGGCCCGCCCGGAGAGGAGCGACGCGTGAGCGCGCGAACGGTCGTGACCGGCCTGGGCGTCGTGGCGCCCAACGGCCTGGGCACCGAGGAGTACTGGAAGGCCACCCTGGCCGGCGAGTCCGGTCTCGGCCGGATCACCCGCTTCGATCCGTCCCAGTACCCTTCCACGGTCGCCGGCGAGGTGCCCGGGTACGTCGCCGAGGAGAACATCCCGAGCCGGCTGCTGCCGCAGACCGACCACATGACGAGGCTCGCCCTCACCGCCGCCGAATGGGCGATCGAGGACGCGGGCGTGGACCTCGGGGCGATCCCCGAGTACGACATGGGCGTCGTCACCGCGGCCTCCGGCGGCGCGGTCGAGTTCGGTCAGCGTGAGCTGCAGAACCTGTGGGACAGGGGCAAGGAGTACGTGAGCGCGTACCACTCCTTCGCCTGGTTCTACGCCGTCAACACCGGCCAGATATCCATCCGGCACAAGATGCGCGGACCGGGCGGCGTCCTCGTCACCGAGCAGGCCGGTGGCATCGACACCATCGGCCACGGCCGCCGGTACGTCCGCAAGGGAACCCCCCTGGTCCTCACCGGCGGAGTCGACGCGGCCCTGTGCCCCTGGGGCTGGGTGCCGCAGATCGCCACCGGCCTGCTGAGCACCGTCACCGACCCGGAACGGGCGTTCCTGCCCTTCTCCGCCGACGCGAGCGGGTACGTCCCCGGAGAGGGCGGCGCGATCCTCATCCTCGAGGACGCCGAAGCCGCCGCCCGGCGCGGGGCCCGCACCGTCTACGGCGAGGTCGCCGGTTACGCGGCCACGCTCGACCCGCCGCCCGGCTCCGGCCGGCCGGGGCTGCTGCGCCGGGCCGCCGAGCAGGCCGTCGCCGACGCCGGGCTCGACCCCACCGACATCGACGTGGTGTTCGCCGACGGCTCCGGCGTGCCCGAGCTGGACCGGGCCGAATCCGAGACGCTGGCCGAACTGTTCGGCCCGCACGCGGTCCCCGTGACCGCGCCGAAGTCGATGACCGGACGGCTCCTGGGCGGCGGGGGAGCGCTGGACGTGGCCTCCGCACTGCTCTCCCTGCGCGACGGAGTGATCCCGCCCACCGCGAAGGTGACCGCGGCCGCTCCCGAACACCCGATCGACCTGGTCACGGAGGCCCGCGAGGCGGATCTGCGCAACGCCCTGGTCCTGGCCCGCGGCTACGGCGGCTTCAACGCCGCCCTCGTCGTCACCCGTGCCGGCTGAACGCCCCCCGCACTCCTCACCATCCCATCTGGAGGACACCACCATGAGCACCACGACCACCACCGTGACCCTCACCGACCTCACCCGCATGCTGCGCGAGAGCGCCGGTGAGGAGGAGGGCATCGACCTGGACGGCGATGTCATCGACACCCCCTTCATCGACCTCGGGTACGACTCGCTGGCGCTGCTCCAGGTCATCGGCCAGATCCAGCGCGAGTACGGGATCGTGATCCCCGACGACGCGGTCGTCGACGCCGAGACCCCGGGTGCGCTGCTCGCGCTCATCAACGCCGGCCAGGCCGCCTGACGCCTGCGCCGCACCAGCCGCGGCCGCTCCGTCCTCCATCCCCCGTCGGCGGGGCGGCCGCACCCCGTCATCCGTGCGCACCCACGCGTACGAACCCCTGACATCAGGAGGGGAACCATGTCACTCACCGCGCACAGCACGGTCATCCGCAGGCTGGTCGTCAGCCCGGGCCCGGCGACGGTCGAGCGTGAGCCCGTCGTGGCGTCGGCAGCCGGGATCTCGGCGGTGCTGCGCGCCTTCGGCCGCCCGCCGGCGCAGCTGCCGGTCCGCACCGTCGTCTACATCGGAGGCACCGCACCCGAACCGGGACTGCCCACCGAACACGAGGGCTTCACCGTCCGCACCGCCGGCTCCCCGGGCCGCGCCCTGAGCCTGGCCCACCAGGAACTCCACGACGGCACCGCCGACTTCGCGCTCGTCGCCGGATTCGGCGAGCCGCACCCGGACACGATCACCGTCTACGCGATACGACGGGCCGCCGAGGCCGTCGCCGACGACGACCACATCGTCGGCGTCCTGGACTTCACCGGAACGACCGACCCCGACGCCACCCCGCCGGTGCGCCCGCTGCGCTACGGCGGCCGGCACACCGACCCGGACACGCACCGGCTGGTGATGTGGTCGGGGAAGGGGGAGCAGGACGAGGCCCGGGTGCGCGGCGAACTCCTTCCGCAGCTCAGCGGGTTGCACGTGGAGGGGTTCCCCGCGCTGCCCGCCGCCCTCCCCAGCGGAGCCGCACCCGGACGGGTGCGGGCGGCCGTGGTCACGGTCGCCCGGCTGTCCGCCATGGCCGTGCACAAGGCCGGCACGGTCACCGTCCGCAGCCCCCGCCCCGTCACCCTGCTCTTCCCCGGACAGGGCTCCCAGCACTCCGCGATGGCGCTCGGCCTGTACCGGCGCGAGCCGGTGTTCACCGCCGCCATGGACGCGGTCCTCTCCCACATGGGCGACGAGGGCCGGCTGATCCGGGAGGACTGGCTCACCACGGGCCGCCCGCTGGTCCCGGTCGACGAGGCGGCACGCGCCCAGCCGCTGCTGTTCGCCGTGGACTACGCGCTCGGCCGGACGGTGCTGAGCTGGGGGGTGCGGCCCGCCGCCCTGCTCGGCCACAGCGCCGGAGAGCTGGTCGCCGCGACCCTGGCGGGTGTGGTCTCGCTCCCCGACGCGGCGGCGATGATGCTGGCCCGGGTACGCGCGGCGGAGCGGATCCCGGCCGGCGGCATGCTGGCCGTCGCCGCCACCGAGGCGCAGCTGCGCCCCTACCTCGGCGCGGACGTGGCGATCGCCGCGGTCAACGCCGAGCAGCAGGTGATGCTGGCCGGTCCGGCCGGACCGCTGGCCGAGACGGAGCGGCGGCTGCGCGCCGACGGCTACACGGCCGTGGCGGTGCCCGCCACCGTCCCCTTCCACTCCCCGGCGATGGCCCCGGCCGCCGACGAGCTGGAGGAGCGGTACAGGAGCATCCGGTTCCGTGAGCCGTTGCTTCCGCTGTACTCCGGCTACACCGGCGAGCTGATGCGGCCGGAGGAGGCGCTGAGCCCCCGCTTCTGGGCCCGCCAGGTCACCGACCCGGTGTACTTCAAGCAGGCCCTGGAGTCCCTGCTCGCCGTCGAGGACACGCTCCTGGTCGAGGCGGGCCCCCGGCAGATCCTGACCGCGTTCGCCCGGCGCCACCGCGCCGTGCGGCTGGGCGCGAGCGCCGCGGTCGCGCTGCTGCCGGCCCGGCCCGGCACCCGGGAGGCGGACCGCCAGTCGGTGCTCAAGGCCGCCGCCCGGCTGTGGACCGAGGGGCACGACCTGGACCCGGTCGCCCTGTCCCGGCTGTGGACCTGGAGCGACGAGGCGGACCAGGCGGGCGGCTCGTACGGCCCCAAGCCGCGGTTGCTGACCCCGGCACTGAGCTCATGAGCGTCGTGCACGGCTTCCTGCGGCAGGTGTACGCGGGTCTGATCGCCGTCGGCTGGTACTGGACCGGCGTGCCCCCGGTGTGGACGCAGCCGCGGTACGCGGTCCCGTACGGCCCGGGGAACGTCTCCGCCGAGCCGGGGCGAGCGCCCCTGCCCGACGGCGAGGGGCCGCCGCCCGATCACCCCGAGCGGCTCCGGCCGGACGTACCGCTGAGCGAGGCGGAGCGCGCCCTGCGCCGTCAGCTGTACGTCTGAGGCCGGCATACGCGTGGTCCCCGGTCCGTGGCGGAACCGGGGGCCACGCGGGCCGTTCCGGGCGGATCAGGCGGATCAGGTGGATCAGGCGGATCAGGCGGATCAGGCGGCGAAATCGGCGGCGTGATCCCTGGCCCACTGCGCGAAGGTCCGGGCCGGACGGCCGGTGATCTCCTCGACCACCGCCGTCACGGCGGCGGCCTTGCCGACCGAGTCGGCCCAGCCCCGCAGGAGGGCGTCGAGCAGGAACGCCGGGACGTACGCGGCCATCTGCTCCCGGGCGACCTCGGGCGGCAGCTCCTCGTAGCGCAGCGGCCGCCCCAGCGCCTCGCCGATCAGAGCCACCTGCTCGGCGGCGGTGAGCGACTGGGGGCCGGTGATCCGGTACGCGCGCCCGGCGTGGTTGTCGCCGGTCAGGGCGCGCACCGCGACGGCGGCGAGGTCGGCCTCGTGGACCGGCGCGGCGGCCGCCCCGGCGTACGGGCCGCGGACCACGTCCCCCGTCCTGATCTGCCTCGCCCAGGACAGCGCGTTGGTCGCCATGTGGGACGAACGCAGCAGCGTCCACTGGAGGTTCGACCCCGTGAGGGCCTGCTCGATCTCGGCATGGTAGGCGGCGATCGGGTTGGGCTGCTCGGCCACCGAGTCCTCGACCGCGTCGGAGGACAGCATCACCACCCGCAGGACGCCCGCCCTCCTGGCCGCCTCGACGAACGAGGGACCGCTGCCTGGGACGGCGAAGAGGAACACCGCCGTGACCCCGTCCAGGGCCGCCGGCAGGGTCCACGGCCGGGTGAGATCACCCTCGACCACGTCCACGGCCTCCAAGTTCCGTGCGCGCCCGGCATCCCGGACCAGCAAGCGGGCTTTCTCCCCCCGCGCGGCCAGCTCCGCCACCACGTGACGGCCGACGTTCCCGGTCGCCCCGGTCACCAGAATCATGGACTGCTCCTTACAGGTCTTCCGGCGAAGGGATCTGTGGGGTTTCCCTTCGCTCCCACGGGCCGACGATCTCAGGTGATGCGGCAAACCAGTTGCCGCGATCGACGGCGAGGAACGATCCGTGCTGGAAACCTCCGCGAGACTGTTGAGGCTGCTGTCCCTGCTGCACAGCCGTACCGAGCTCAGCGGCGCCGAACTCGCCGAGCGGTTACGGGTCAGCGCCCGCACCGTCCGCTACGACATCGGCAAACTGCGCACGCTGGGCTACCCGGTGCACGCCACGCCCGGCCCCCTCGGCGGCTACCGGCTGGGCGCGGGCGCGAAGCTGCCGCCGCTGCTGCTGGACGAGGAGGAGGCCGTCGCGGTCGCGCTGAGCCTGCGTACCGCCGCGGGCGGCACCGTGGCGGGCATCGCGGAGAGCTCGGCCCGCGCGCTGACCAAGCTGGAGCAGGTGCTGCCCGACCGGCTGCGCCGCAGGGTCGCGGCCCTGCACGGCTACACCGTGGTCGTCTCACCGGGCGGCCCGGCGGCTCCCGTCGTCCCGGCCGGGACGCTGTCCACCGTCGCCGGCGCCTGCCGGGACCACCAGCGGCTGCGCTTCGACTACCGCACCCACGGCGGCGCCGCCACCGTGCGGGAGGTGGAGCCGTACCGGCTGGTCAGCACCGGCCGCCGTTGGTACCTGGTGGCCTTCGACCTGGCGCGAGACGACTGGCGCACGTTCCGGCTGGACCGGATCGAGCCGCGCGTCCCGCTCGGACCCCGGTTCTCCCCCCGGCAGGCGCCGCCCGACGACCTGGTGCCGCGCGGGGTGGACGCCGCGCTCCAGCAGTGGCGGGCCGAGGTCACCGTGCATGCCCCGGCCCCGGTGATCATCGCGCGCGTGCCGGCGGCGATCCGGGTCGAGCCGCTGGACGAGGCGCGCTGCGTGGTCCAGGCCGGCGCCGACAGCCCCCACCAGCTGGCTCTCCACATCCTCGCCCTGGACGCCGACTTCGAGGTGGACGGTCCGCCCGAACTCCTCAGTGAGCTGGCGACCATCAGCGCGCGCGCCGCCGGACGCCGTCCGGAGCGGTGAGCCGCGCCGGGGTGGGCCGGCACGGCGTGTCGGCAGGCCGGGTTTTCGGGCGGCCGTGCGAGGCGTCATACCAGAGCGGGACGCTTGGCGGGCAAGTTTGTCAACTGCGCATCGCACATGACGGGTTGACGACTACCGTGTGTTGCCGGTGATCAACGGCGGGCTCATGCGACGCATGGCACGCCCGTCACCGTACCGACTCCGAACATCCGTTTAGTACGCCGAATCCTGTTCCTGGGGCCCCACGTACCAAGGACGCTGATGTCTCAACTTCGCGCACCCGCCGCGCGGCCGGACCGCCGTGAAGGCGGGCGGCACGGCCGGCCAGGCGCCCGTCACCTGTCGTACACGGGGAGGTCGCGCTCCTCGTCCCCCTCACCGGAAGTCCGCATACGCCCCCAACTCCTGCGTGCCGCCGTGCTGCCGGCCGTCGTGGTCGCGCTCGCCGGGGCGGCCGCCGTGCTCTTCACGATCCGCTCCACCGGTGCCCACCCGGCGCCCGCCCTGTGGGCCGCCCTCACCGCCTCGGCGGCGCTCGCCGCGGCCGCCGTCGCCGCGGCCGCGCTGGGCGCGAACCGCGCGGCCACGGCCGTACTGGACCGCTGCGACGCCCTGCGGCGGCGCAGCGCACGCGGCCAGAACGAGCTGCGCGCCCTGGTCGAGCAGCTCCGCCGCGGGGAACGCCCGCCCGTCCGTCAGGTTCCGCCGCCTTCCGTGGGCGGGGACGAGTTCGACCAGCTGACGGACGAGCTGAGCCGGGCCCACGACGTGGCGGTGGCCACCGTCGTCCAGGCGTCCCGGCTGTCCAGCAGCGTCGGCAACGAACAGAAGGTCGAGGTCTTCGTCAACCTCGCCCGTCGCCTGCAGTCCCTGGTCCACCGCGAGATCCAGCTCCTGGACGAGCTGGAGAACGAGGTCGAGGACCCCGAGCTGCTCAAGGGCCTGTTCCACATCGACCACCTGGCCACCCGCATCCGCCGGCACGCCGAGAACCTCGCCGTCCTCGGCGGGGCCATCTCGCGCCGCCAGTGGTCCAACCCGGTCACCATGACCGAGGTGCTGCGTTCCTCCATCGCGGAGGTGGAGCACTACCCGCGGGTCAAGCTGGTGCCGCCCATCGACGGCACCCTGCGCGGCCACGCGGTCGCCGACGTCATCCACCTCCTCGCCGAACTCGTCGAGAACGCCACGCTGTTCTCCGCGCCGCACACCCCGGTGATGCTGCGGGCGCAGTACGTCACGGCCGGCCTCGCCGTCGAGGTCGAGGACCGGGGCCTGGGCATGTCCGTCGCCGAGCAGAACAAGATGAACGCCCTGCTCACCGACCCCGATCAGGTGAATGTGGCGCACCTGCTCCAGGACGGCCGGATCGGGCTGTTCGTCGTCTCGGCGCTCGCCCGCAGGCACGGCATCGCCGTACGCCTCCAGGCCAACATCTACGGCGGCGTCCAAGCCGTGCTGGTCCTGCCCCAGGGCCTGCTCGGCGCCGACCCCGACGGGCTGACCCCGGCCGAACGGCAGGCCGGGCTCCAGGCCGGCCGGCCGACGACCGGACACGAGGCCGTCCACGACGCGGGACACCAGGAGGCACACCCGGAGGAACTCCAGGACGGACACCGGGCAGGCCGCGCGCCGCGCATCCCCGCAGAGGTCACGGTCCCCGAGCCCGTGCACCGCAAGCCGGTCCACGCGGCCACCGACCCGCCGGCGATCCCGCACCAGCACAGCGGCAACGCGCCCCTGCCCGTACGCGGCGAGCGGTCCGACCGGCCGAACCCCGCAGCGGCGGCGCCCGGCACCCCGGGCCGCCCCCAACTGCCCAAACGGCGCGCGCAGGAGCACCTCGTCCCGCAGTTGCGGGACGCGCCCGCCCCGCGCAAGAACGACGACAACGCCCTGCACGACCCGGGCCTGATGGCGGCCTTCCGGCGCGGCATCGGCCTGGCCGAGTCCATGCCCCCGGCCACCCGGGACGTGCACCACCCCGAACACCCGGGACACCCGGAACCCCCGGAACCGCAACGACACGACGAAGCGCACAAGGAGTAGATGCACCATGGCGAGCGATGTGCCGACCGGCCATTCCTCGGATCTCGACTGGCTGCTCAGCGGCCTGGTCCAGCGAGTGCCGTACACCCGCAGCGCGGTTCTGCTCTCCTCGGACGGCCTGGTGAAGGCGGTGCACGGCCTCGACGCCGACAGCGCCGACCACATGGCGGCCCTGGCGTCCGGCCTGTACTCCCTCGGCCGCAGCGCCGGCAGCCGCTTCGGCGACGACGGCGAGGTCCGCCAGGTGGTCGTCGAACTGGACTCCACCCTGCTGTTCGTCTCCACCGCCGGGTCCGGCACCTGTCTGGCCGTACTCGCCGGGCGGGAGACGGACGCGGCGGTCCTCGGGTACGAGATGACGATGCTGGTGAAGAGCGTACGGCCCTACCTGGTCACACCGGCCAGACAAGCGGCGGCCGCGCCAGGCGGCCGGGGACGCTGACCCGTGCCGCGCCGACAGGACGGGCCCTGGCTCGACGACGCGGCCGGCCGGCTCATCCGCCCGTACACGGTGAGCGGGGGCCGCACCCGGCCGACGGCTCCACTGGACCTGCTCTCCTTGGTGATGGCCACCGGGACGGCGCCCCAGGCGCACCTCGGCCCCGAGCACACCATGGCCCTCGGGCTGTGCGACGGGCCGACCTCGGTGGCCGAGATCGCGGCGCACTTACGGCTGCCCGCCGTGGTCACCAAAGTGCTGCTCTCGGACCTCGTGGACTGCGGGGCGCTGACCGCGCGGGCGCCCCGCTTCCACGACACCCCCACCGACCGTTCCTTGCTGGAGGCAGTGCTCGATGGCCTACGACGACGGCTCTGAGGACCGACACCGGAACGACGACGCTTTCCCCACCGCCCTGAAGATCCTCATCGCGGGCGGCTTCGGGGTCGGCAAGACGACCTTCGTCGGGGCGGTCAGCGAGATCGAACCGCTGAGTACGGAGGAACTGCTCACCACGGTGAGCGCCGCGACCGACAGCCTGGAGGGCGTGGAGTCCAAGACGACCACCACGGTCGCCATGGACTTCGGCCGCATCAGCCTCGACGACCGGCATGTGCTCTACCTCTTCGGCACGCCCGGTCAGGAACGCTTCTGGTTCATGTGGGACGAGCTGTCCGAGGGCGCCCTGGGCGCGGTCGTCCTCGCCGACACCCGGCGCCTCCAGGCGTCGTTCTCGGCGGTGGACTTCTTCGAGCGGCGCGGCATCCGGTTCCTGGTCGCCGTGAACGAGTTCGACGGCTCGTACCACTACGAACCTGACGAGGTACGGGCGGCGATCGACCTCAAGCCGGAGGTGCCGGTCGTCCTGTGCGACGCCCGGATCGCCAGCTCCGGGATCCAGACCCTGGTCACCCTTGTCCAGCACCTGCTGGACACCAACCCGGCCCCGGCACCGGCGCCGAGCTACGGAGCACCGACATGACGTATGACTCGACCGGCCATCTGCTGCTCACCCCCGTCGACCGGGAGGCCCCGCTGCGCGTGCGGCGGCTGCGCCAGCTCGGTATCGGGGACCGGCCGGACCCCGACTTCGACGCGTTCGCGGAGCGGCTCGCGAAGGTGACCGGCGCACCGTACTCGATGGTCAACTTCATCGACGAGAACCAGCAGTTCTTCGCCGGCCTGCACACCCCGAACGGCACGCACACGACGGAGCAGCTGAGCGCCACGGCGGCCGCCGGCGGAGGCGGCGTCAGCCGGTACATGGCCCGCGACCACGGCTACTGCCCGCACGTGGTGGTACGGCGCAAGGCGCTGGTGCTGGAGGACGTCTGCGACTACCCCCGGTTCGCCGGGAACCCGGTCGTCGACGAGATCGGCATCCGCTCCTACCTCGGCGCGCCCCTCATCGACCGTACGGGCACGGCCCTCGGAACCATCTGCGTGGTCGACACCGAGCCGCGGCCGTGGGGACGGCCGGGGCTGGAGACCATCAAGTCGCTCGCCGCCGAGCTGGTGGAGCAGATCCACCGCCGTGAGGACGGCCGCCTGTGAGGCGCCGAAGGTGACGTCCCCGGGACCCGTACGTGCCCTCGGGGACGTCACGCGCCTCCCTACAGGGCCGGTTCCATCCGGACGACGTCGGCGAGCCGCTCGGACCACTGCCCCTTGGACGTCCCCAGCGCGACCTCGGCGAGCCGCAGCAACTGGATGTCGGAGGTGCCGGCCGGGGCGAAGATGTGGTGGGCGTCGCGCAGGTAGCGCTCGATGGGCCGGTCGGTGAAGAGCCCGGCCGCGGCGTGGATCTCCATGGCGTCGCGCGCCGAGTCGAGCGCCGATTCGACGTTGACGAGCTTGGCGTTCATCAGCTCCGCGTCACAGGGCAGCCCCGCGTCGAGCAGGTGCACGGCGTGGTACGCGGCGAGCCGGGCGGTCATCAGCCGGGACTGGATCTGGCCCAGCTTGAGCTTCACCGACGGCAGCTCGTGCAGCGGCTTGCCGTACCGGTGCCGTTCCTCGCAGAACCGGGTGGTCTCCTCCAGGACCGCCCGGTGGATGCCGAGGGACACGGCGGTGAGGTTGGCCCGTCCGTAGAGCACGCTGGAGGAGTACGCGACCGCCAGCCCGTCGCCCTCGTCGCCGAGGCGGTTGGCCGCCGGGACGCGGCAGTCGTGGAGGAGGAGCTCGCCGAAGCCGAAGCCGTGCAGGCCCATGGTGGGTTTCTGGTCACCGACCCGGAGGCCCGGCCGGTCGGCCTCCACGAGGAAGGCGGTCAGCCCCTTGGAGCCGGGGCCGGTCCGTACGACGATCCCGTGCAGGTCACCGATGTGGCTGTTGCCGACGTACACCTTTCGGCCGTTCAGGAGGTAGTCGTCCCCGTCACGTACCGCGGTGGCGCTCATGCCCAGCACATGGCCGCCCGACTCGGGTTCGGTGACCGCGATGGTCGGCAGGCACTCGCCCGCCGCGATGGCCGGCAACCACGTCTTCTTCTGCTCGTCGCTGCCGAAGTGGACGATCTTGGCGGCTCCGAGCTGTGACGCCTGCACCATGGCCCCCATGGCGGCGCTGACCCGGGACAGCTCCTCGATGATGATCGTCTTTCCGAGGTGGCCCACGTCCATCCCGCCGTGGTCCCTGCTGATGGTCGCGCCCAGCCAGCCCTGCCGGGCGATGTGCCGGGACAGGTCGCGGTGGACCGACCGGGCCGCCTCCATGGCCGGTATCAGCGGCCGGACCTCACTCTCCGCGAAGTGCCGAACCTGCCCCCGTAGCTGGTGATGCAGTCGACTGGCGAAGTACCCGTCCATGCGAGCCCTCCTCTGCGAAACGCCTGCTCGCGCGGTTGTTCGAGCAGATGGTGCATCGGCAGTGGTCCCGTCCCGAACAGGCCGACCACCTCATGGTGTTGATCATTCCGGAACGGTTCAACTCGGTCCTCAACTCTGGCCGAAATCCAGGAGATTGACGTTTGGTTAGGAGTGTGTGTCACGTGGTAGGGGCCTGTCCGGTCCTATCCGAAGGGCATTCCCCCAGCGCTTCTTCCTGCCACATGCCAAGGGCAAAGGTTTCGTGGGCATATGGCACCGAGGGCCAGGCCCCGACCTCATGGATGCACAGGCGCCCCACCGGTACCCATCTGACGGATCGATTCGGCATGAATGTCGACCGAAACGGTTCCGTACGTGAGCGGGAACTGCGCCCTCCTGCGGACCTTCGCGCGCCGGAGCCCGCCGGTGGCACCGGGCCGGGGCGGCGCGTCGGTGCGCCGACGGGTGCGAGCCGCGCACCGCGGTGCCCCACGGCGCACGCCGGGGAGCGCGCCGCCGCTACGGGCGCCGCGGCGGTCTCCGGTTCCGGGCGGCGCGTCGAAGGTCGCGCCGGGGGCCCGTGCTCCGCGCGCGCTCAGCGGATCGCGACGCTCAGGCCCACCACGTAACGCTCCTCCACCGTGCCGCCGGGGAAGAGCCCGGTCAGCCGCTCCCGTTCCTCGGAGAGGAACGCGCGGCTGCCGTCCTCCCCGAGGACGAGAAAGGCGGAGTGGCTGCCCAGGTTGGCCAGGTGCGTGCCGAGGGACACCCGCCGGCTCCACGGCACCCGGCGCTCGGCGAGGCCGAGACCAGTCGGCAGGCCACGGACGTCGGCCGGGTGGGCGGGGATGGCGTCGGCGCCGAAGAAGCGGCGTATCCGGTCGTCCTGCTCGGCGATCCACGGCACCGACGTGTCGACGTCGTTCCACCACAGGGCGAGGGCACCGCCGGGGCACAGCACGCGGAGGGCCTCGGGAACCGACCGGGCCGGATCCGTCCAGTGCCAGGCCTGGGCGTACAGGAGGAAGTCGAACGCCCCGGAGGCGAGCGGCAGTTCGTTGCCGTCACCGCGCACCAGTGGGACGTCCGGCAGGGCGCGGCGGAACTCGGCGGCCATGCCCTCGCCGGGCTCGACGGCCACCACCCGGGCACCACGGGCCTTCAGCCGCGCTGTCGCCAGGCCCGTACCCGCGCCGACGTCCGCGACCCGCGCGCCGGTCAACGGGCGGCCGGCCAGCTCCTCGACGGCGTCGAACAGGGCAGGGGGGTAGGACGGCCGGCTCGCCGCGTACCGAGCGGCGGCGGTGTCGAAGGAGAGCGCACGCGAGCTGGGGTCCGGAATCTCCATGCCTGACAGTGAAGCGCATCACACCGACAATCCCGCCCCGGCCTCATGTCACATCCGCGCACCCCCGTTCCGTCGATGTGGTGACCGGCGAACACGGAACGAAGGAGAACACCCATGAAGGCCCGGATGACCAACCCCGCCACCGTCCTCCCCGAGACCATGCCCGCCATCCAGGACCTGATCAAGGCGGTGAAGAAGGGCGGTGTGCCGGAGAGCATCCTCGAGCTGGTGCACCTGCGGGCGAGCCAGATCAACGGCTGCGGCTTCTGCGTGGACCTCGGCGCGCGTGAGGCGAAGAAAGGCGGCATGAGCGACGAGCGGCTGCACTCGGTGGCCGCCTGGCGCGAGGCGCCGTACTTCAGCGACGCCGAGCGCGCCGCGCTGGCCCTCGCCGAGGCGGCCACCCGGCTCGCCGACCGGTCCGACCCGGTGCCGGACGACGTCTGGGACGAGGCCGCCGACCACTTCGACGAGCAGCAGCTCGCCTCGATCATCCTCTGGATCGCGACGACGAACTTCTTCAACCGGATCAATGTCACGGTGAAGCAGCCGGCCGGTGTGACGGGCTGGTGACCGACCCGAGCCCCGGCTCCGGAGCGAGCTCTCGGCTCCGGGGCCGGGACCGGGACCCGGCGTTGTCAGTCAGCGCCGGGTCGTACGGCGCCCCGCGCCCTGGTGGTCCAGGAACGCGGTGATGCGGGCGCGCAGTCCGCGCCCGTCCAGGCCATGGGCGGCGAGGTGGTCCTCCATGTGGCCGTAGCGGCGCAGTTCGCGCTTCGCGACCCCCAGGCCGAGCACGCGGTGCGGGATGTCCGCGAGGGCGTCGTTGGCGGCGCTCGTGGACGTACCGGCGAGGTACGGCTCGACGATCACCACGTCCGCCGTGCCGCCACCTGCCGCGCGCCGGATCGTCTCGTCGTCGAAGGGCCGCACCGTCGTGGCGTACAGCACCGTCACATCCAGGCCCTCCGTCGCGGCCAGGACGTCGTCCAGCATCGGCCCGACGGCCACGACCACGCCACCGCGCCCCTCCCGGACGGTGAGGAACCCCTCACCCGTGACGGCCCGCGCCCGCCCGTTCGACTGCAGCGACAGCCGTACGTACACCTTGTCGTCCCCGGCGACCGCGTGCCGCAGCAGCGCCTCCGCCTCGTCCGGGTGCCCCGGCACATGGACCGTCCAGCCGTCGAGCGTGTCCATCAGGGCCACGTCCCCCGGCGACATATGGGTGAAGCCCCCGGCCGGCCAGTCGTAGGACGCCCCGGCGCTCACCAGCACCCCGCCCACGCCCTGGTGCCCGAAGTCCAGCTTGACCTGCTCGAACGGCCGCTCGACGAGGAAGCTCGCGAAGGTGTGCAGCACCGGCCGCATCCCCGTGAGCGCGAGCCCGCCCCCCACGCCGATCAGCAGCTGCTCCCGGATCCCGACGTTGATCACCCGGTCCGGGTGCCGGTCCTCCGCCTGACGGAAGCCGTCGCGGCTGATCTCCGCGAGGACCAGCGCAAGGCGTGGGTCCTCGTCCAGCAGCCGGCTCGTGGTCGAGATGAAACGGTCCCGCATCGTGTCCATGAGTGTTCTCCCCCGCTACGCGTTCTTGGACTCGACCCGGGCGACGACGACCCGCGGCCGCCCCGGGTGGGGCCGGGTGAAGGCGGCGTACAGCGCCTCGTGGTCCCGCCCGTCCACCGTCTCCGCCGACCACCCGGCCACCTCGAACCGGGAGGCGATACCGCCGGGCCGGCCGAAGGTGGCGGACGCGTTGTCGATCACCAGCGTGTGCAGCTGCTCCAGACCGGCCGGCCCGGCGTAGGCGATGGCCTCGTGGTTGCTGCCCTCGTCCAGCTCCGCGTCCCCGATCAGCACCCACACCCGGGGATCGGTCAGCCCCTGCGCCCGCAGCCCGAGCACGCTCCCCACCACCAGCGGCAGCCCGTGCCCCAGGGACCCGCTGCCGATCTCGGCGCCCGGCACCAGCAGCCGGTCCGGGTGGTGACCGAGCGGCGAGTCGTACGACCCGAAGCCCGGCAGCAGCTCCTCGGCGAAGAACCCCTTGGCGGCGAGGACGGCGTAGTACGCCATCGGCCCGTGCCCCTTCGAGAGCAGGAACCTGTCCCGCCCCGGTGCGTCGACGCTCCCGGGCGACACGCGCAGCACCCGGTCGTACAGCACCCACAGCGCGTCCAGCGTCGAGGTGGCGGCGGGCCCGTGCTTCTCGTCGCCGGTCATCAGGGCCATCAGCCGGTTCAGCTCACCGACGTCTGCCCGGGCGGATGTCACAGCCGTGTTCGTCATGCCACTCACGGTGCAACGTCAACCGCGCTTGAGGTCAAGCGCGCACAGTGGTTCGTGATCTCCCGCGGGTGTGCGGTATTGTTCTCGTGCACGCCGGGCCGGGGGAAACCCCAGCTCAGACGGGCAACGGGACGTGGCGCAGCTTGGTAGCGCACTTGACTGGGGGTCAAGGGGTCGCAGGTTCAAATCCTGTCGTCCCGACTTGCTTTCCGCAGGTCACAGGCGGTATCGGAGGAATCCGGTACCGCCTTTCCGTGTTCCTCGGGCGCCGCCGCTTCAGCCATCGGCCTTGATCTTCTTCATGGTGAGGTGGGATTCGAGGCGCAGGACGCAGGGCAGCCCGCTGAGCTTGCCGACCAGGAAGGCTTCGTACGCCGCGTGGTCGGCGACCATGACGCGCACGAAGTAGTCGGGGCGGCCGAACATGCGACGGAACTCCATGACCTCCTCGAAGGACGCCACGGTGTCCTCGAACTCCTCGAAGGTCCTGCGGTCGGTGGCACTGACCTCGACATCGATGAGGACCTCCAGTCCGCGGCCGAGGACCTGGGGATCGATGACGGCCCGGTAGCCGGTGATGACGCCGGCTGCTTCCAGGCGCTTGACGCGGCGGAGGCAGGGCGGCGGGGTCAGTCCGACCCGCTTGGCCAGCTCGACGTTGGACAAGCGCCCGTCCTGGCCCAGGTGAAACAAAATTTCACGGTCCACCCGGTCGATGCTGATTCCGTTGCTCATATGGAGAGGGTAAGGCCAATAATTGGCAACCATATGAGGCGGGATTCTTCCTAGGATGTCGGCATGCGAATACGCCCCGCCGTTGTCGGCGACCGGACTCGGCCCGCCTCCACCCCTCCGCCCAGGGCGGCGTCCGAGATACGGGCCGCCTTCGCGGACTCCGCGTACGTGGGCCTGGGATTCCTCCCGCTCGGTCTCGCCTTCGGGGCACTCGTCACCCAGTCCGGCCTCCACTGGTGGTGGGCAAGCCTGTCCGCCGCGCTCATCTACGGCGGATCGTTCGAGTTCCTGCTCATCGGCCTGGTCACCGCCGCGGCCCCACTGGCCGCAATTGCCATGACGGCCTTCATGGTGAACGTCCGGCATGTCTTCTATGCGCTGTCCTTCCCCCTGCACCGTGTGGCGGGCCGCCTCGGCAAGGCGTACGGCACCTTCGCGCTCAGCGACGAGGCGTACGCCCTGACCGCCGGGGAGCGGGCCCGCTCCTGGTCCAGTCGGCGCATCCTCTGGCTGCAGTTCTTCATGCACCTGTACTGGGCCGGGAGCGCGACCGCCGGAGCCCTGCTCGGCACCCTCATCCCGGACGGCGTCACCGGTCTGGACTTCGCCCTGACCGCCCTGTTCACCGTTCTCGCCATCGACGCCGTACGGGACCGGCGCGGCGACCTGCCCACCCCCGTGCTCGCCGTCCTCAGTGCCCTGGTCGCCCGGCTCCTCTTCCCGAGCCAGCTGCTCCTGGCCGCCTTCGCCCTGTTCACCACCGGGCTCCTGGCCCGCCACTTCATCACCGGCAGGAAGTCCGGCCATGTCTGATGCCCGCTACGCCATCGCCGCGGTCGTCGTCACCGCCGCCGTCACATGGGCCCTGCGCGCCCTGCCCTTCGCCGTCCTCGCACCGTTGCGCGCGAGCCGCACCGTCCACTACCTCAGCACGCGCATGCCCGCCGGCGTCATGGTGATCCTCGTCGTCTACTGCCTCCGGGAGCTCCCGCTCACCGAAGCGCGCGTCCTGGCTCCGTCGGCCGCCCTGGCCGTCACCATCGGACTGCATCTGTGGCGCCGCAACGCGCTCCTGAGCATCCTCGGCGGCACGGCCGTCCATGTGGTGCTGGCCAGTACGGTCTTCGCCCACTGAGGCCGGCCCGGCCGGGTGGCGCAATTCGGATATCCGGAACCGATCGTTGAAATGTCTCGGATGGCGAGACTGCCCATTGCGGCGATGATCGCGGTTAACTAACGTTTCTGTTGCGGGTCCCCCTGGGACGGGTGGGCTCAAAAATCTCATCCGGAATGGTGGGGGAGTGAGTCGATGAGACCTGGACGGTCGCCCGACCGCCTTCCCTTTGCTGCGGTCGATGAATCGGTATCTCCACAGCCAGCGTCCGAGTGGTGCGGGGTATGGGTAGGTGAAGGCTCATATGCGTACCGCCCCCGTCTCTGATTGACTCCGCCCGTCTTCTCCGACTTCTGCCGCCTTTCTTTGCCGACTTTCTGCCGGACTCGATCACGCGCTCACTGCGTCCGCCCGAGGGTGATGGGAAACCCTTTGGGGGGACATTCACCATGCCCCAGGGGCTGGAGCTTCGTCTTCTGAGGAATTGATTCATGGGTCCGGTCGGCGCTGCCCCGGACTTCCCGCCCCGGTCGGCCCGGCCGCTCCTTGCGGATCCGTGCCGCGCGCCGGTGCCGCACGCCGTAGAAGAGGGGGAACCGGTTGTGACATTCGATACGTTCGACGTCTGCGGCGGTGGCACGCCGGTCGTCAGGATGGCCGGGTCCAAGGCCGGGGCGACCGTCTCGCTCGTGGCGGACAGAATGTTACGGGCGGTTCCGGCGGCCGTGCGGGTCCAGTGGCCGGTGCTGCTGTTGGTCCTCCACACGGGGCTGCGCGAACCCGTCGTGCAGCGGGTGACCCTCGGCCTGATGGGCCGGGTCCTCGGCGATCGTCGCCTCCCGCGTGCTCGTCACGCTGATCCGCGCCCCACGCCCCGGGGCTGGAGCCGGATCGACGCGAGGCACGTGCCACCGCGTCCTCCGAGCCGTCGGCCGGGTCCGGTCGCGACTCTCGCGCCACAGCGCATGTGATCCACTGAGCGACACGCTTCCATTTCCAGGACGGCACAGCCGCCTCGTGAGGACTGGTGTTCCCCGGGCCGTTGCCGGTGGGGCGGTGGTCGCCCCAGCAGTCCGGCGGGTTCACGCCGTCATGCCTTTCCACCGGCCCCGTCGGCTGCCTGCTTCCCCTCCCGGGTCGTGGCACCCGCGCCGGCCGCCGTCACTCGACCACCTTGGACCGGAGCGCCGGCCTCCGCATGACCTGCGAGTGTCGGCCCCCGGACATGCCCGCTGCCCGGTCCACACCTACCCGACAGTCGAACGCGTCCCCCTTGGCAATCACTGATCGTGTCCCTGGAGGCTTCATGAATGGTCACCAGACCCAACGAGAACTGGCCTATCTGGTACAGGACTTCCGGCAGCGCGCCGGTCTGACGCAGGACGAGCTGGCAGCGCGGGCGAGGATCAGCCTCGGCGGGCTGCGGGACATCGAGCAACAGCGGGTCGTCCGCCCCCGTGGCGGCACCCTGCGGCGGCTCGCGGCCGCGCTGGACCTGTCGCCCGTGGAGCGGCAGGAGCTGCTCCGTGTCGGGCGGCAAGGGCCGGTGCTCGCCCAGGACTTAAGACTGCAGATACTGGGACCGCTCTCGGTGCTGGTCGACGGAGCCCCCGTGGAGCTGCGCTCGGAGCGACAACGCACGCTGCTCGGACTGCTCGCGCTGTCCCCGGGGGTGCCGGTGCGGGGCGATGCCCTGGTCGACGCCATCTGGGGTGCCCAACCCCCGCGCACCATCGTCGAGTTGGTCCGTACCCAGGTGTCCCGGCTGCGGCAGCGGATCCAGCCGAAGGGCACGGCGTCGAGCGTTCTGATCGCAACGGGCGGCGGGTACGAGCTGCGCGTCAATGACGACCAGCTCGACATCCTGGCCTTCGGCAGGCTGGTGGAGTACGCCCGCCGTGAGTGCGCCGCCGGGAGACTCGAGTCGGCGATCGGTTTCTACCAGCAGGCGCTGGGCCTGTGGCGAGGGGAGCCGCTCGCCGACCTCCCGGGGCTGCACATGCACACGGCGCGGGCGGCGCTGGTGCGCCAGCTGGAGACCGTGCTGCTGGAGTACGCCGACGTCGCGGCCCGGGTCGGCCGGTACGAGCAACTCCTGACGCCGCTGCACCGGTTCGTGGAGGCGAATCCCCTGCACGAGTCGGCGCATGCCCGCCTCATGACGGCACTGGCGGGTGTCGGGCAGCGTGCGGTCGCGCTGGAGCTGTTCGAGACCCTGCGCCGGCGCCTGGCGGACGAACTCGGTGTCGATCCCGGTGCGGAGGTGCAGACCACGCACCAGGGAATCCTGCGGGGCGTCTCCTCGTGGGGTACGCCATGCGTGGGCCCCGTCGCGGCAGTGGGCGCCGGGATGCCCTAGACCGGGGCCTAGGAGCGCATGATGCCGGTCACCCGCCGGTGGACCGGAGCCGGCGAAGGTGGCCGGCAGCAGCCCGGCGCAGGAGAGGCTGCGGCCGCCATGGCCCGGCAGCGGGCCGACGAGGTGCCCGAAACCGACTTCAGGGACAGGAGACACACGACCGGTTTCGACCGGGACGTCACGACGGGACAGCCCGAAGCAGCGGCTGTGGCCGGTGTCGGTCGTCGATGCTCCTGCGAGGGGCTGCCGCATCACGGGGACGATGACCAGGTGGGCAGCCGGGTCACATCGCGCGCGGCCCCGGTCGAGGCGGACGTGGTGAGCGCGGCGTACGCGGCCAGTGCGGCGGTGACGGGACGGTCCTCGCGGCCGCGGGGACGGAAAGCCCCCCGCTCGGCGATCAGACGGTCCTTCCGGGCCGCGAGCTCGGGCGCACCGACCGCGAGGCGGATGGAGCGTGCGGGAATGTCGATCTCGATGAGATCGCCGTTCTCCACCAGTGCCAGAGGACCTCCCTCGGCCGCCTCGGGGGAGAGGTGGCCGACGGACAGGCCCGACGTCGCGCCGGAGAACCGGCCGTCGGTGATCAGGGCGCAGCTACGCCCCAGTCCCTTGCCCTTGAGGAAGCTGGTGGGGTGCAGCATCTCCTGCATGCCGGGGCCGCCCTTGGGGCCCTCGTACCGGATGACCACCGCGTCACCCGGCCGTACGCCCCCGCCCAGGATCGCTTCGACGGCGTCCTCCTGGGACTCGAAGACGGCGGCCGGGCCGCGGAACGTCCACAGGGACGGCTCCACACCCGCGGTCTTGACCACGCAGCCGTCCGGGGCGAGGTTGCCGCGCAGCACGGCCAGGCCGCCGTCGGCGGTGTAGGCGTGCTCGACGTCGCGGACGCAGCCGGAGCCGCGGTCCAGGTCGAGGGAGGGCCAGCGGGCGTCCTGCCCGAACGCCGCCACGGTCCGGGTGCCGCCCGGAGCCGCCCGCCACAGCTCGGGCGCCTGTGGCGTCGCCTCCGGTGACAGGGGGTCCCAGGCCCGGATGACGGTGCCGAGGGACTCGCCGAGCACCGTGCCCGTGTCCGGACGAAGCAGCCCGGCGCGCTCCAGGACGCCCAGGATGCCCGGTACGCCGCCGGCCCGGTGCACGTCCTCGACGTAGTAGGCGTTCGTGGCCGGGGCGACCTTGCAGATCCAGGGAACCCGCCGGGAGATGGCGTCGATGTCGTCCAGCCCGAAGCGCACACCCGCCTCCCGCGCGGCGGCGAGCAGGTGCAGGATCGTGTTGGTGGAGCCGCCCATCGCGATGTCCAGGGTCATCGCGTTGGCGAACGCGTCACGGGTCGCGATGCCACGGGGCAGCACCGACTCGTCCCCGTGCTCGTAGTACCTCCGGGCGAGCGCGACGATCCGCGACCCGGCCCGGACGAAGAGGTCGCGCCGGCCGCGGTGGGTGGCCAGCAGGGTGCCGTTGCCGGGCAGGGCGAGGCCGATGGCCTCGGTGAGGCAGTTCATCGAGTTGGCGGTGAACATGCCCGCGCAGGAACCGCAGGTGGGGCAGGCGCTCTCCTCGATCTGCCGCAGCCGGTCGGCGGAGACGGCCGGGTCGGCGGCGGCGATCATGGGCGCGACGGTGTCCAGGCGGTCACCGCCCGAACGGCCGGCCTCCATCGGGCCGCCGGAGACGAACACGGTGGGGATGTTCAGCCGCAGCGCGGCCAGCAGCATCCCAGGGGTGATCTTGTCGCAGTTGGAGACGCAGACCAGGGCGTCCGCGCAGTGCGCGTTGACCATGTACTCCACCGAGTCCGCGATCATCTCCCGGGACGGCAGCGAGTACAGCATGCCGCTGTGGCCCATCGCGATACCGTCGTCGACCGCGATGGTGTGGAACTCCCGCGCCACACCGCCCGCTTCGTACACGGCGCCCGAGACGATGTCACCGACGTCCCGCAGGTGGGCGTGGCCGGGGACGAACTGGGTGTAGCTGTTGGCCACCGCCACGATCGGCTTGCCGAAGTCCTGCGAGGTCATGCCGGTGGCACGCCACAGTGCTCGGGCGCCTGCCATGGCGCGGCCATGGGTGACGGTACGGGATCGAAGGTGTGGCACGGGCGCTCCAGACGAGGGGTGGCGGGCGGGGCGGGGCGGAGGGCACGGCCCGCCCCGCCCCGCCGCCGTCAACCGCGGGAGGTGTGGGAGAAGTAGGTGAGCATGTCCGCGCGGGTCACCACCGTGCTCGGCCGGCCGTCGGCCAGTACCAGCACGGCGGGGTGCTGCTCCAGGAGCCGTGTGGCGTGCACCGCCAGCTGTCCGACGCCGATGGTCGGCAGCCGCGGACCCATCAGCTCCGCCACCGGCCTGTCCAGCACCGACCGGTCCTGGTGGGCGCCGGCCATCAGCTCCAGCTCGTGCACGGCACCGACCACTTCGGCCGTCGCGAACGGGGGCTCGTTCTTGCAGACGGGCAGCTGGCTCACCGCCTCCCGCTGCATGACCGCGATGGCGTCCCGCGCGGTGTGCGCCGGGTTGACGTACAGCAGCGGGGAGCGGTCCGGGCGGTGGGCCAGCACCTCGGCGAGGGTGGGACCGTCCGACTCGCCGAGGAAGCCGTGCGTGGCCATCCACGTGTCGTTGAACACCCGGGACAGGTAGCCCCGGCCGGAGTCGGGGTTCAGCACCACGATCACGTCGTCGGGGCCGCAGCGCCGGGCCACCTGGAGCGCGGCCGCCACCGCCATGCCGCCGGAGCCGCCGGTCAGGATCCCCTCGGTACGCGATATCCGGCGGGCCATGAGGAAACTGTCCCGGTCGGAGACCTCGATCACCTCGTCGATCAGCGACGGATCCCAGGCCGCGGGGAAGAAGTCCTCGCCCACCCCCTCCACCAGGTACGGGCGGCCCGATCCGCCGCTGTAGACCGAGCCCCGCGGGTCGGCCGCGACGATGCGTACGTCCGGGTTTTGCGCCTTGAGGTAGCGGGCGGTTCCGGTGAGCGTGCCGCAGGTCCCGGCTCCGGCGACGAAGTGGGTCACCCGGCCGTCGGTCTGCCGCCAGATCTCCGGGCCGGTGGTCAGGGTGTGCGCCTGCGGGTTGGCCGGGTTGGCGTACTGGTTGGGACGGTACGCGCCGGGGATCTCCGTCACCAGGCGTTCCGCCGTGGAGTAGTAGCTGTCGGGGTGGTCGGGGGGTACGGCGACGGGGCACACCACGACCTCGGCACCGTAGGCACGCAGCAGGTCGACCTTCTCGGGGGAGACCTTGTCGGTGACGACGAAGACGCACCGGTAGCCGCGCTGGGCCGCCACGATCGCCAGGCCCACGCCGGTGTTGCCCGAGGTCGGTTCGACGATCGTGCCGCCGGGGTGGAGCAGACCGTCCGCCTCCGCCCGCAGCACCATCTCCAGGGCCGGGCGGTCCTTCGCGGAACCTCCCGGATTGGCGGCCTCCAGCTTCATGGTCAGGAGCGAGGTCAGTCCGTACTCCTCGCTCATCCGCTTCAGCCGCACCAGCGGGGTGTCGCCGATCAGGTCGAGCACCGAGTCCGCGATGCCCAGACCGCCGGCCGTGGGGGGCGAGACACTCACGGTGTGGGACACGCCGTGTCCTTCCCGCGCGCCGGAGCCGGACCGGTCGCGCCCGGCATGTCGAAGTTGGCGTGGGCCGCCAGGGGACTGATGGGTACGTGCAGCAGGTAGCCGCGGTCACTGGCCAGCGCCCGCCGAAGCGCGGGAAGCACCTCGGCCTCGGTGGTCACGCACTCCGCCGGGACGCCGAACGCCCGCGCCCAGAGCGTGAAGTCCGGGCTCACGAGTTCGGCGGCGACATCCGTGCCGGGGAAGGCGCGGGCGCCCTGGGTGCGGATGGCGCCGTACCCGGAGTTGTCCGCGACGATCACGACGGGGCCGCGGCCGGCCGGGTGGGGGACGGCGAGCTCGTTGCCGGTCATCAGTACGCCGCCGTCGCCGACGAGGGCGACCACGGTCCGCTCCGGATGGCGCCGTACCGCGGCCACGGCACCCGGAACGCCGAAGCCCATGGCCCCGTCCGCCACCGCGAGGAGGCGCTGTCGGGCGCGCACCTTCAGATAGCGGTGGACCCAGCTGCCGAAGTTGCCCGCGTCCAGGCAGACGAGGGCGTCGTCCGGGAGCAGGGTGTCCAGGGCGGCGACGACATGGGTGAAGTCCAGACCGTCCGCGTACCGCCGCGGAGCCGGTTCGCTCAGCCGGGTCTCCAGGGCGCGCCAGTCCTCGGCCCAGGCCCGCCGCTGCGGTGAGGCGGCCCAGTCCGCGCCGCCCAGCAGGGCGAGGACCCGGCGCGGGTCGGCGGCCAGCCGCTCCCCGGGACCGGCGGGGTCCGGATGAACCGTCATCAGGGGCTGGTCGCTGTACCACCGCATCAGATGGACCTCCCAGGGCAGCTCGCCCAGGAAGACCACCAGATCGGCCTCTTCGAGCCGGGCCCGGGTCTCGGGGTGGGTGCCCTGGTGCACGTCGCCGGCATAGCCGGGCGCGGCATTGTCCATCAGATCCTGCTGCTTGTTGCCGAGCAGCACGGGGACCAGAGCCTGCCGCGCGAAGCGGTCGAGGGCCTCGCCGGGACCGGCCCCGTCCTCGCCCCGCAGGAGTCGCCCCGCCACCACGACCGGGCGTTCGGCGGCCAGCAGGGCCTCGCGGACCCGCTCGGCCACGGCGCGGTCGGCCCCGTCGTCCGTCCGGGGAGCCGGGGACAGGCGACTCGAAGGGACGTCCGAGGGACCGTCCGGTGCGGGGACCTCCTCCTCCCATACGTCCTGCGGAACGGAGAACACCACGGTGGCCGGGAGCGGGGCACGCAGCAGCTCGGCCGCCTCGGCCAGCAGCTTGGGCAGTTGTGGCCCGCCGGTGATGGTGATCACATGGGCGAGGCCGCCCAGCTGTGCCTCGGGGTCGAGGGACTGGTATCCGGTACGCCGGTCCTGATCCCGGCGCGAGGTCCCCACCACGACCAGGACCGGGGTGCGGTCGCAGCGGGTGACGTCCAGCGCGATGCCCAGGTTCGCCGCACCGGGGGAGCGGTTGACGGCGACCACCGCGGGCCGTCCGGTCAGCCAGGAGTCGGCCAGGGCCGCGAAGCCCGCACCCGACTCGTGGCGCATGGGGACCAGGTCCACACCCATTTCTCCGGCGAGGCTGACCAGGGGCAGCACCGCCTCCCCGGGGACGGTGAAGATCCGGTCGCAGTTCAATGTGTCGTGTACGAAGTCGGCCAGGGCCTGCGCGACCGTGCGGCGGGGCGGTGTGCCGTCAGCGGACGGTGTCATGTCATCTCCTTCGACAGGGGGTTCTCGGGGTCGGCGCGGTGTCAGACGGTGGCGGTGCGCCGGGCGGTCAGCAGGGTGGCGACCGGGTCCGGCGCGCCGCCCGCCATGACCTCCAGCACCTCTCGCGTGTTGCGCTCCACTCGCTCCTGGACCCAGTCGAAGACCCAGGCGGCCATCTGGTCGCGGGGCAGGTCGAAGGGGACCGTCCCGGTCAGGGCGCAGCCCCCGGCGGCCGCACCGCCCACGTTCGCCACGACGTCCGGGATGACGACGACGCCCTGGGCCGCCAGTGCGTCCTTCGCCTCCGGTGAGCAGCACAGGTTGCCGCCCTCGACGATGAGCGCGGCACGCACCTGGGCCGCGTTGCCCGCGTGGACAGCGTTCATGTTCGCCGCGAGTACGAGGACGTCGGCGTCGACGTCGAGCCAGGCGTCGGCACCGTTCGCGGTGGTGACGGAGTCGGGCAGGAGAGCGCGGTCGACGGTGCCGGCCGGGTCCGTCGCCTTGATCAACCCGTCGACGGGCAGGCCGTCGGGACAGCTGACCGTTCCCCGGACGTCGGCGACGCCGACGATGCGATGACCGTGCCGTTCGAGGTACTTGGCGACACCCCGGCCCACGGCGCCGAACCCCTGGATCACCACACGCCGGGAGGCGGGACCGGGCATTCCCGCCACCGCGGTCAGGGTGGCGACACCGACGCCGTGGCCCGTGATGTCCACGAGCGGTTCCCAGTACGTGCCCCAGTCCATCGGCAGCCGGGCGCAGCGGGTGAGCCTGCGCACGTCGTAGTCGGCGGCGTCGTAGAAGGCCGCCCGGTCGGCCTGGTTCACCCCGAGGTCGCAGCCGAGGTGGACGCCGCCGTGGAGCAGCGGCGCCACTGTCCGGCCGAAGTGTTCGAGGGCGTGCTCCCGCGGCTTGCCGGTCGCGACGAGACCGGCCTTGGCTCCGCCGATGGGCAGGCCCACCAGGCTCAGCTTGGCGGTCATTCCCTTGGCGAGCGCGCGGACCTCGTCCTCGGTGACGGTGGCCGTCATCCGGGTTCCGCCCATGGCCATGGACTCCACCAGGGAGTCCACGACCACCCAGCCCCGCACGGGGGCGTCCGCACCGTTCAGGGTCACACTGAGGGCAGGCTTCTTGTCGAGCATCACACCATGGCCTTTCGGTCGAAGGGGGGCGCGACCGGACGTACGGCGTCCATGGCCCGGTCGCGTGGGGTGGTGCGGCGGATCAGGAACGCCGGCCGTCGTCGGCGGTCCGGTGCAGCAGAGGCCGGTCCCGGTGCAGGAAGCCGAGCATCGCCGGTACGGGGCTGATGATCCGCGGTCCTGTCTCGGCGGTCACCAGCCGCCGTTGGTACACCGCGGGGAGCTGCGACCAGTGGGTCGCGGGGCTGAGGTGGTGTTCCTGGTGGTAGCCGTCGTTGAAGGTGAGCAGGTTGTACAGGCGGCTGTAGTGGCTCACCGCGTCCGCCGTCCGCCGACTGGGGTCGGCGCCGTAATGCCGGTAGTAGTTCTGCACATTGACCAGCACGAGGGCCGTGAAGAACGCCGGCAGGTAGCAGAACACCGTCCACTGCCACGACAGCACCGCGAATCCGGCCAGAGCCAGGCAGTGCGCGGCGCGGTCGGCCCGCACCTGGCGCAGTTCCACGGTGCGCCGCGGCTCCCTGCGGGCTGCCAGCTCCAGCAGCTTCCGCTCGGCCGCGCCGACGCGCCACAGCCGGGTCACGGCGAACATCTCCTTGCCCCGGTCCAGGAAGCTGTCGCAAGCCCCCGTGAGGATGTAACGCAACAGCGGCGCGTGATCGCCGTCCTGTCCGTCGCGGTAGGTCGAGCTGGTGTCCCGGGTCGTGCCGTCAGGGCCGATGGGATCGTTGTTGAACCGGTGGTGGTTGCGCACATGGCTCAACTCGTAGGCCTGCGCCGACTGTCCGATGCAGATCGAGTTCACGACCGACGCGACGGCGTTGAGCCGGGCCGAGGTGAACCACGGCACGTGAGTGAACAGGTGCGACACCACGATGATGTTGTAGGCGGTCATCACGGTGACGAGGGCCGCCTGGCCCAGCCAGCCGGCGACGGAGAAGCCGGACCACCGGGTGGCGAGCAGGATCATCAGCGTCAGTTGCGCGACGCTGAATCCGAACAGCAGGGCGTCCTTCGGGCTGTGCTTCCACAAGGGCATCGTGCGCCGTCCTCCTTTCCGCAGAGCCTTGGTGGCCGGTCAGATGTAGGACTGGAGGGTGCCCCGACGGCGGACGTCGAGGGTGGCGCAGTGGAAGGAGCCACCGAAGCTGTTGAAGTTGCGGAAGTTGCACGGGATGGGCGTGAGCCCGAACTTCTTCAGGGCGCTGATCATGGGCTCGTCCTGGGCCTCGACGACGACCCGGGTCTCGTCCAGCATCAGCAGGTTCATGTTGATCCACTTGCTGGTCATGTACAGCGGGTGGGCGTCGGGGATGACCGGAGCCGGCGCCTCCAGCACGTCCCAGCCCTTGAACAGGTCCGGGACCTCGGGTACGCGCTCGGGGTTGATCAGCAGCTTGCCCGGGGCGAGCGGCATCAGCGTGGCGTCGATGTGCATCGGGTGGGAGTCGTCGAACTCCAGCACATGGATGCGGTACTCGTCACCGAGGTGCCGGCGCAGCCACTCGATGCCGAACGCGTTGGTCACATTGCTCATCTGGGCGATGATGTCCCTGCCGCAGCGGATGAAGTCGGCGGCGTCGAACGTCGGCTCGAACTCGGTCACCACCAGGTTCGCGGAACCGCCCGTGTGCTCGTCGGTCCAGTCCTGGTCGAACTGCGCGTCGGTGAGTTCGGGCTTGGGCCCGGCGCTCCACCTCGCACCGCCGTGGAAGTACTCCTTGAGCAGCGGACGGTAGGCGAGCGCCTCGTAGTAGCGCGACCGCCAGGCCATCGGGCACTCGATGATGTCCTCGCCGACCACCAGCAGCGTGTCACGCGGCATGGCCGCGTACATGCCGGTGCTGCTCCAGTCGAGCGTGCTGTACGTGGTGCGCTGCGGAATCGGCTCCGGGCGCCGCACGCGCACCCCCTCGGCCTCCAGGATGTGGACGAACTCCTCGAGTTCGCGCCGGGCCGCGTCGACCTGCTCGGCCGGGAACGGCCGGCCCGCCCGCGTACGGAAGGTCTCCACCTGGTCCTCGGGCAGCACCGGCGGCAGCGCCATGTGCCAGGAGGGGAAGCTGGCTCCGTCGACGATGCCGACGATGACCTCCTCCAGCGGATCCCACTCGGTGTAGGAGCACACCGGGCCGGTACGCTGCCCGCTCTCCTTGGAGGCAAGTTCGCTCGTGTGCGCAACAGTCATGAGTCGTCTCCAGACATCGTCGGGGGAGAGGCCCTCGGTACGGGACCGGCGCCCGCCACGCGTCCATCGTGGCAACCCCCCGCGTCACTGCGATGGCACTCGCCGACGCGCGTCACAGTAGTAACAGCGCAGTTCAGAGCCGGTGCACCGGGCCGTCGGCGGGATTGGCACGGGCGTTTGCGCCCGGCCGCACCCCCGCGACGCGCGGGCCGGGCCGGTCGCCGACGCGGCCGTACGCAGGGTGGGTCGGCGGTGCGCGGGCGCGTACGGGAGCGCGTACGGGCGTGGCTTCAACGGCGCGTGGACGCGTACCCGTACCGGGCCCACAGGCGGACCGTTGCCCGGAGCCTGTCCAGCACCTTTCCCGGGGCCGCCGGTGATCCGGCCGACCAGGACCTGTCAGGCCGGACGCCCATCATCGGACATGGCCCCGGACCCGGGCGCACGGCACCAGCGAGAGGGAGAGCACACGGTGACACTTCCAGCGTCCGCGGACGTCGTGATAGTCGGCGGCGGCGTGATCGGTACGAGCATCGCCTTCCACCTGGCCGAAGCCGGCGTCCGGGACGTCGTGCTCCTCGAACGCGCCGAACTAGGCTCGGGCTCCACCTCCAAGGCGGCGGGCGGGGTGCGCGCGCAGTTCTCCGACGCGCTCAACATCCAGCTCGGCGCACGGAGTCTGGAGGCCTACCGGGCCTTCGGCCACCGCCCCGGCCAGGAGATCGACCTGCGGTCGTCGGGATACCTGTTCCTGCTGTCACGCCCCGAGGACGTCGCGTCGTTCGAGGAGGGCGTCGCTCTGCAGAACTCGCTCGGCGTGCCCAGCCGGATGGTCGACACGGCGGAGGCCCGGCGGCTGTCGCCCCTGATCGAGGAGGAAGGGCTCCTGGCCGGGGCGTACTCACCCGACGACGGCCACTGCACACCGGAGTCCGTGGTCCTCGGGTACGCGACGGGCGCCCGCAGGCACGGCGCACACCTGGAGACGCACTGCGAGGTGCTCGGGATCGAGACCCTCGGAGGGGAGATCCGCGCCGTCCGGACGAACCGTGGCGACATCGCCACCTCCACGGTCGTCTGCGCCGCCGGGGCCTGGTCGGCGGCCCTGGGAGACATGGTCGGCACCACGCTGCCGGTGGTGCCCTACCAGAGGCAGATCGTCTTCACCGAGCCGTTCGCCCCCGGTCTGCGGGTGCCCCTGACGATCGACTTCTCCTCCGCCTTCTACTTCCGGCGCGAGGGCCAGGGGTTCCTCCTCGGCATGTCGGACCCCGAAGAGCCGCCCGGTTTCCGGCTGAAGCCCTCCGAGGCCTGGCTGCCGCGGTTGACGGAGGTGATGGCCCGGCGGGTTCCCCCGCTGCTGGACGTCGGCCTCGCCGGGGGCTGGACCGGGTTCTACGAGATCACCCCGGACCACAACGCCCTCATCGGAGAGGCCGGCGAAGTGGGCAGGTTCCTGTACGCCTGCGGCTTCTCGGGGCATGGCTTCCTCCAGGCCCCCGCGGTCGGTGAGGTCGTCCGGGACCTCGTGCTCGACCGGCGGCCCTTCGTCGACGTCACACCCCTGAACGCGGGCCGGTTCACCGGCGAGCGGCCGCGCGTCGAGGCCAACTACGTGTGAACACACGAGCGTTGGCGCCGGGGTACGGTGATCGCGGACCGGGGGGTGCTCACCGTCGGTCCGCACGACGAGCCGTAAGGGGGGAGGATGCGCATGCGGGGCGCTGACGTGGCTCGCTACGGGACCGTCGCGGTGGTCTGGGGCGTGTCGTTCGCGGTGCTGGCACGAGTGGAGCGGACCTTCGGCTGGGTGGGCGCGGTCACCTTCCGGGCACTGATCGCCGGCGCCGTCGTGGCCCTGGTCGCTGTGATGGGCAGACGCCGGCTCGCCTTCACCGCCCGCTGGTGGCCGTTCGCGGTCGTCGGTGCGACCACCGTCGCCGGCCAGCTGATCGGTGTCTCGTACGCCACTCCCCGCATCGGCTCGGCCATGGCCGCCATCTTCGTGGCGACGATTCCCCTGTTCTCCATGGTCATCGGCCATCTGTGGGGCCTGGAGCGGATGACGGTACGGGGCTGGGTAGGCCTGTCGCTGGGCATCGTGGGCATCGTGCTGCTCGTGGGCTTTCCGGACGCCCCGCTTACCGACACCTTCCTCCTCGGCTGCGTCGGCTCGCTCGTCGGGGCGCTCTCGGCCGCCTTCGGAAGCAACTACGCCCGGGCCCGGCTGCACGACGTCGGATCGTGGGAACTGACCGTCGGTTCCTTCTTCTTCGGCGGGGTGCTGACCCTCCCGCTGCTCTTTCTGGTGCCGGTGGCCACCACACCCGGCTTCGCCGACTACGTGTACCTCCTGCTGCTGGGCGGTGTCATGAGCGGCGTGATGTACGTCCTGTACTTCCGGCTCGTCGCCGGCGTCGGAGCCACCCGGGCGCTCAGCGTCGAATTCGCGGTGACGGCCGTCGCGGTGGTCGTCGGCTCGGCCGTCCTGGACGAACGTCTGTCGTGGGCACAGCTGCTGGGCACGGCCGTGGTCGTCGGCAGCTGCTCGCTCGTGCTCGGGGTGCTCCCGGGCCGGACCCCCCGCCGGCCGCCCGCACGGGAGCGGCACCGCGAGCCGCGGCAGCCCTCCGAGGTTCCCTGACCCGGCACCCCGGCACCGGTCACCGGATCCGGTCACCGCGCGGAGGCCACGGCACGGGCGGCGGACGCCGCCGTACACAGTGCCGTGGCCTCCTGCGTGTGCCGAGGACCTACCCGGTGGTTCGCTGGGTGCGCGGTACGGCGAAGGAGTGCCGGTCGCCCGACCAGGCGGACCGCGGGATCGCCGCCTCGATCTCCTGGACGTCCGACGGGGACAGGGACAGCTCGGCGGCCCCGACGTTCTCCATCAGCCGCTGCCCGTTGCGGGTACCCGGAATCGCCACGACGTCGTCGCCCTGGGCGAGCAGCCAGGCCAGCGCCAGCTGCCCAGGCGTCACCCCGCGTGCGTCGGCCAGCTCCTGCAGGCGCTGCACCTGTGCGGCGTTGCGGGCCAGGTGCTCACCGTGGAAGCGCTGGTCGGGAAGCCGGTCGTCGTCCTCGGTCAACGTCTCCAGGTTCAGCGCCCCGGTGAGGAAACCACGGCCGAGCGGACTGAACGCGACCAGCCCGACGCCCAGTTTGCGGGCCAGCGGAACGATGTCGTCCTCGACCTCCCGCCACCAGAGCGACCACTCGTACTGGACCGCGCTGATGGGATGCACGGCGACCGCGCGCGTCAACTCCTCCTCGCTGGTCTCGGACAGCCCGAGGTAGCGCACCTTGCCCTCGCTCACCAGCTCGGCCATCGCCCCGACGCTGTCCTCGATGGGCACCTCGGGATCGACGCGGTGCAGGTAGTACAGGTCGATGTAGTCGGTGCCCAGCCGCTTGAGCGATGCCTCGCAGTACCGGCGGATGTCCGCGGGCCGGGCCCCCAGCCGTGCCGGATCACCGCGCCGCTCCCGTACGATGCCGAACTTCGTCGCCACGGTGACCTCGGCCCGACGGCCCTCGATCGCGCGGCCCACGAGCTGCTCGTTGTGGCCGGCGCCGTAGCTCATGGACGTGTCGAGCAGTGTGACACCGAGGTCCAGGGCACGCCGCAGCACGGCAAGGGACTCGTCGTCGTCGGCGGGGCCGTAGTCCTGGGACATCCCCATGCAGCCGAGGCCTATGGGGGGCACGGTGAGGCCCTGGTCACCCAGTCGGCGTGAGGTCATGAGCACTCCCTTTCCTTGGTCGTCGTGCGGGTCATGCCAGCCGGCCGGGCAGCGCGGAGTAGTTCAGCACCAGGACGTCGCGGTGGGCCGGCTGGTCCTTGTCGACGGCCTCGATCGGGGTCACCGCGTGGTAGGTCCGCTGGTCGTCGTTGAGCAGCAGGTCGCCGGGCTCGGACAGGGTGACGGTTCGCATCCGCTTGCCCGCCTCGTCGTACGTCGAGCTCTCCCCGCCGCTGATGTTGAGCCGGTCGACCAGCAGCGATCCGACGAAGGTCTCGCCGTCACGGTGGCGGCCCTCCGGCGCGGGCTTGCCGATGTCCGCGCCGGCGGTGATGCGCACCGGGTGGAGCTTGATCAGCCACCGCTGGGTGTCGTCGATCGTGGTGAAGACCTGGCCGAGCCAGACGAGCAGGCCCTGCAGCAGCGGATCCTGGGCGAACGCAGGCGTCAGGGGCTCGTAGACCCGGTCGACACCGCCGTTGAGCCGGTTGTAGTAGCGCTCCTGCCGGTACGGCTCGTGGGGCAGCGCGGTGAGTTCGCCGGTGTGCGGGTCCAGCTCGAACCGTCCGTAACGGCGGGAGCGGTAGGTGCCGCCGTCCGCCATGAACGTGTCGAGGCAGAGGTCGTCCCAGTTCCGTGCGAAGCGGGCCCAGTCCTCGGGCCCGACGCCCAGGATGTCGGAGAGCGTGCTTCCGGCCACCAGGTGCTCGCCGACGTCGGTCAGCGTCTGTATGACGTCGCGGGCATCGGCGTTGAGAACGATGTTGCCAGGCATGGCGATCCTTTCGGACGCGGGATGGGCGACGCATCGATGCTGACGGGTCCGGCTGACGGGGCGCGGGCACCTGATGGGCACTCGGACACCGGTGGTCGCCCTGGTAGACGCCGTGGCTGCGGCCGAGCAGTGGGTCCGCTACGGGGAAAGCGAGCCGCGCGGCCGTCTCCCGGGCGCGCGGCGGGTCGGGCGCCGGGAGAGCACCGGCGCGCACAGGCCGCGGCACCGCGCGCAGTTCCGTACCAAGACCGTACCGTCCCCCGTGCCGCCCCGTGGCCGTGCCCCCGACGTGCGGTGACGGGCCGGACGGGCGAGCAGCCGGACGTCGGCTCCCGACCGGGACCGCCGGTCATGATCGGAGGGACCTGGACGCAGCGCAGACCCACAGGGAGGAACCTTGATCGCCGAAACGGTCACCCCGCGGATCACGGGCGAGGCCCTGCCCGCGGACCGGTTCACGGTGTGCGAGACGCCGGGGCGGCTCGACACCGGCAAGGTGCTCGATGTCCTGCACGGCCGACTGGCGGCCTACCGGGTGCCGGACTTCGTCCCCGCCCGCCATTGCGAGGCCATCACCGGAAACTTCCGGCGATCTCCCGGGCGCACACCGCGATACGGCGAGGGCGCGGACGGGGTGGAGGCGTACCTGGTCGGTGCCTCGCACATCGACAAGGACACCGACGCGTACCTGTCGGACGTCCAGAGCACCGCCGACGCCGTGCGGGCGCTCTACCAGGACGCGGACGACCCCATCGAGACGTTGCTCGCCGCACTCGTCGCGGAGGGCGCCGTGGCACGAACGCGCCTCGCCGCCCACGGCGGCCGTTCCGCGGCCGGCTCGAAGGCGGTGTGCTGGAACAACACCGGCGAGTACCTGCTGCTGCCGCACGAGGACCTCGCCCAGCTGAGCGATCCGCTGCAGACCGGGTTCGAGGTCCAGGACGTCCGCCGGGTGATGGCCGTGAACGTCTACCCCCACGTGCCCGGAGACACCGGGCAGCTGCGGATGTGGAACGTCGCTCCCGACGACGCCACACGCGCGGAGCTCGGCCTCACGCACAGCGGCTATCCCTATCCTCCTGAACTCCTCGCGGACCACCCCAGTCTGGAGATCCCGGTGGAGACCGGGGACCTCTGTGTGATCAACGGGAACCTGGTGCACGCCGTCCTCGGCGGCGGGGCGGACACGCCCCGTGGCAGGCTGCTGCTCACCTGCTTCACCGGCCTGATCGGCGCCGACCTCGTCCGATGGACGTGACGCCATGGACGTGATGACGGCCATCCTCACCCGGCGCAGCGTCCACACGCTGCGCGCCCCGGCTCCCTCCGACGCCGAGTTCACCTATCTGCTCAAAGGCGCCGCGGCCGCCCCCGACCACGGCGGACTGCGCCCCTGGCGCTGGATCATGCTGCGTGACACGGCCCTGGAGGAACTCGGCGCCCGCCTGGAAGCGGAGGCGGAGCCCGGCTCCCGGCGCCGGGGTGCCGACGCCACCGTGCCCCTCAAAGCGGTGCTCGTCTTCTCCCCCGCTCCGGAACACAGGGTTCCGGAGTGGGAGCAGCTGGCCGCGGCCAGTTCCGTCGCCTACGGTCTGATGCTGCTGCTCCACGCGCGGGGCTTCGGCAGCATCTGGCGCACCGGACGGCTGTGCGAGAGCCCCGGGGCCCGGGAGCTGCTGGGCGTCGGCCCGGGCGAACGGCTCCTGGGCGCTCTGGACATCGGCACCCCCGAGGCGTCGGTGCGGCCCGCCCGGCGGTCCCGCCCGGACGTGTCCGGCCGGGTGCAGCGCCTGCGTCTGCGCCGCGCGGCCGGGGCGGTGGGCGCGGCGGACGCGTGAGGCGGCCGGGCGGGCTCGCCGGTGGCAGCGCCTGTGGCGGGGGAGCGCGGCACACCCTCACTCCCGGGAGGTGCTCACCGCACCGGTTTGTATCCTCGGCAGGCGCCACCCGATCGATGCGGTACCTGCGAGAGGACACACCATGACCACCGAGCTGAGCCCCGACGCACTGACCGGGCTGCTCGAGCGCGCCCGCCAGGACTACCAGGACCTCGTGGGACGCGGGCTCTCGCTCGACCTCACCCGGGGCAAGCCGGCACCGGAGCAGCTCGACCTCTCCGAGGACCTGCTGGGCCTCCCCGGAGGGCGGTACACCTCCGCCGACGGCACGGACGTCCGGAACTACGGCGGCCTCCAGGGGCTGCCCGAGCTCCGGGAGATCTTCGCCGGGGTCCTCCAGGTGCCGGCCGGGCAACTGCTCGCGGCGGGGAACTCCAGCCTGGAGCTGATGCACGACTGCCTGGTCCACGCCCTGCTGAGCGTGGTCCCCGGCGCCGAGTCGCGCTGGGTGGACCAGGAGCGGATCGCGTTCCTGTGCCCGGTGCCCGGCTACGACCGGCACTTCGCGCTCTGCGAGCGGTTCGGCATCGACATGATCCCGGTGCCGATGACCGCCGACGGCCCGGACATGGACGCCGTGGAGCGGCTCGTCGCCGACGACCCGGCGGTCAAGGGCATCTGGTGCGTGCCGAAGTACAGCAACCCCGACGGCGTCTGCTACAGCGACGCCACCGTGGCGCGGCTCGCCTCGATGAGCACCGCCGCGCCCGACTTCCGGATCTTCTGGGACAACGCGTACGCCGTCCACCACCTCACCGACGAGCCCGTCGAGATCGCCGATCTGCTCGCCGCCTGCGCCGAGGCCGGCAACCCCGACCGGGCGTTCGTGTTCGGCTCCACCTCGAAGATCACCGCGGCGGGCGCGGGCGTCGCCTTCTTCGGCGCGTCCCCCGCGAACGTGAAGTGGCTGCTGGCCAACAACGCCAAGCGGTCGATCGGCCCCGACAAGGTCAACCAGCTCCGGCACGTGATGTTCCTGCGGGACGCCGACGGGGTGGCGGCCCACATGGAGCGCCAGCGCGCCCTGCTGCAGCCCAAGTTCGAGTCGGTGGCGCGGATCCTGGACGCCGAGCTCGGCGGCACCGGCCTCGCCACCTGGACCTCGCCCAAGGGCGGGTACTTCGTGACCCTGCAGGTGCCGGACGGCTGCGCCAAGGAGGTCGTACGCCGTGCCGCCGAGGCGGGCATCGTGCTGACCCCGGCCGGCGCCACACACCCGTACGGCGACGACCCGCGCGACGCGGTCATCCGGATCGCGCCCAGCTACCCGGGGCTCGCGGAACTGGAACAGGCGATCGAGGGGCTCGCCGTCTGCGTCCGGCTGGTGGGGTACGAGCAGCGGGCCGCCCGCTGAGCCGTACGCCACGGGCCGTGCCGGAGCACGCATCCGGCACGGCCCCCGGCCCTGCGTACCGGTGCCTTCACGCGTCCGGCGTACCGTGTCCGCGAACGCGCGGGCGAGTGGTGTGAGGGCGTCCCAACTGGCGTACGGCCCCCCACCGACAGGGGCGGAAGCGCCGGGACGGCCGGCGAAGGCCGTGGCCAGGTGCGCCCGGGACGAGGTGGCCGAGCTGACGGCCGGGTGAGGGCCGCGCCGGGCGGGTTGACGGCCGGGGGACGCCTTGTCCGCGGGGCGGTCCGGGCTTCCGAGCAGGTCTCCAGCGGCGCTGCAGGCGCGGTCGGCAGCCTGGGGGCAGTCGCGCGGCCACGAGGGCGGCGTCTCGAGAGGAGTTGCCATGCCTCAGCCGGTCGGGACACTCCGGCACCAGGTCACCGGAGATGTCTACGCCGAGGTTCAGACGTTCTACGCCCAGCAGATGCGGCGGGTCGACGCCCTCGACATCGAGGGGTTCGCCGACACCTTCACCGACGACGGGGAAGTCGTGCACGCGGGCGGTCGGCGGCAGCATGGCCGGGCGGAGATGATCGCCGGGATGCGGGCCGCCCTGCCGCGCTACCGGGACATCGCCGTACGCCACTGGTTCGACCACCTGCTGATCGACACCGACCCGGCGGACGCGGACACGCTGCGGGTCTCGTACTACACGCTCGTCACGCAGACCGACCGGGACGGGAACGTCACCTTCCAGCCGACGTTCACCGTCGACGACGTCCTGGTCCGGGTCGACGGCCGGCTCCTCACGCGGTCGCGGGTCATCCACCAGGACACGCCGGTCACGCCGCCCGCCGGTTCCTGAGCCCCACCCCGGCACCCCGCGTACGGATCCCGTACGCGGGGTGCTGTGACGTCCGGGTGGCGTTACGCCGCTTGGCGGGCGCCCATGTCTCCCATAAAGCCGAAGAAACGTTAATCCGACATGCTCGGACGTTCTTTCGGAAACACCTACGGTTCGGCACGTCTTCCCCGGAAGAGACCCCCGAACAGAGGTGACACCCGATGCTCCACAGACACGCCACAGCCGCGTGCGCCACCCTGACCGCCGTCGGCGCGCTCGTGCTGGCCGGCTCGCCCGGCGTGGTCGCCGCCGAGGCGCCCGCGCCGCCGTCCACCCCCTCGGTGGCCGGGACCCTCGGAGCCGACAAGCCGTCCCCCGCGCTGCTCGACGCCATGCAGCGCGACCTGGGCCTGACCCGCGAGCAGGCCGAGACCCGGCTGAAGAACGAGGCCGAGGCGGGCGCACGGGCCGGCCGCCTCCAGAACGCCCTCGGCGACCGGTTCGCCGGGGCATGGGTGACCGGACCGGTCTCCGCCACCCTCACCGTCGCCACCACCAGCGCCGCCGACAGCGCCGCCATCAAGGCGGGCGGCGCGGAGGCCAAGGTCGTCCGCCACACCCTCAAGCAGCTGGAGGCCGCCAAGGCCAAGCTGGACCAGGGCTCCGTCCGTACGAAGACCACCGACGCCCCCGTCTGGTACGTCGACCTCCGCACCAACAGCGTGACGCTGGAGGCCGCCAAGGCGTCCGCCGCCGACGTCTTCCTCACCGCCACCGGCGTCGACCGCACCCTCGTACAGGTCAAGGCGACCACCGAACGACCGCGCCCGCTGGCCGCGCACGACATCCGCGGCGGCGACGCCTACTACATCGGCAACAGCCGCTGCTCCGTCGGCTTCGCCGTCACCTCCGGCACCCAGCAGGGCTTCGCCACGGCCGGGCACTGCGGCCAGGCCGGCGCCGCGACCATGGGCCACAACAAGGTCGCCCAGGGCGCCTTCAAGGCGTCCACCTTCCCCGGCAAGGACATGGCCTGGGTGGGCGCCAACGGCGACTGGACGGCGACGGCGTACATCAAGGGGCAGGGCGAGCAGAACGTCGAGGTCGCCGGCTCGGCCGAGGCCCTGGTCGGCGCGTCGATCTGCCGGTCCGGCTCCACCACCGGCTGGCACTGCGGCACGATCGAGCAGCACAACACGAGCGTGTCGTACCTCCAGGGCACCGTGAAGGGCCTGACCCGCACCACGGTCTGCGCCGAGCCGGGCGACTCGGGCGGCCCGTACATCTCCGGCACCCAGGCGCAGGGCGTCACCTCCGGCGGCTCCGGGAACTGCAAGGACGGCGGCACCACCTTCCACCAGCCGGTCAACCCGATGCTCCAGGAGTACGGGCTGACGCTGAAGACCAACGCCACCGACCCGGGCGACTCCGGGAAGGCGGGCGGCACCTGGGCCGTGGGCAAGGTCTACCGCGTCGGTGACCAGGTCACGTACGGCGGAGTCTCCTACCGGTGCCTCCAGTCGCACCAGGCCCAGCCCGGCTGGCGGCCCCCGGGCGCGCAGGGCCTGTGGCAGCGCGTCTGACCGGCGGCGTCTGACCGGCGGCGCGCGAAGGTCCCGGGCCGGCCGCCGCCGACCCGGGACCTCGCCTCACAGGACTCTCAGCGGTCCTCCACCAGCAGGTCGGCGCACTTCTCGCCGATCATCATCGTCGTGATGCACGGATTGACGGTGACGAGGTCCGGCATCACCGAACCGTCCGCCACACGCAGCCCCGCCACGCCCTTGACCCGCAGTCGCGCGTCGAGCGGCGCCAGCGGATCGTCGTCGGCGCCCATCCGCACCGTGCAGGCCGGGTGGTAGACGGTGTTGTGGGTCGTGCGGATGTAGTCCAGCAGCTCGTCGTCGCCGTGGACGCCGGGGCCCGGCGCCAGTTCCGCGCCCGCCCACCCCGCGAGGGCGGGCTGCGCGGCGATCCGGCGCGCCAGCTTCAGGCCGTACGTCATCACCCGCACGTCGTGCTCGTGCGTGAAGTACCGGGGGTCGACCCTCGGCTTGTCCCGGTAGTCCCGGGTCCGCAGCCGCACGGTGCCGCGTGACTTGGCCCGGGTCACGTTGGGCGTGAGGCAGAAGGCGTTCTCGGACGTCGGGTAGCCGTGCCGGGCGGTGTTCATGTCGAACGGCACCGACCCGTAGTGGAACATCAGGTCCGGCCGGTCCAGGCCCGGCTCGGTGTCGTAGAAGATGCCCGCCTCCCACCACTGGCTCGACGTGGTGGTCATCGGCTGCTTCGCCTCCCACATGATCACGCCCTCGGGGTGGTCCTGGAGGTTCTCGCCGACCCCCCGGGAGTCGACGAGCACGTCCACGCCCACCTCGCGCAGATGCTCCGCCGGTCCGATGCCCGACAGCATCAGCAGCTTCGGCGTGTCGATGGAGCCGCACGACACGACGACCTCGCGCCGGGCGCGTACCGCCCTCGTATGGATCAGGTCGGGGTCCAGGTACGCGGCCCCGGTGCAGCGGCGGCCGTCGAAGAGGAGCCGCTTGGCCCGCACTCCCGTACGTATCTCCAGGTTCGGCCGCCTGCCCATGACGGGGTGGAGGTACGCCACCGACGTCGACTGGCGGACGTTGTTCTCGTCCGCGTTGATCTGGAACCAGCCCGCGCCCCGTACCACGGTCGTCCCCGTGTTGAACGGTGTGGTGGGGATGCCCGCCTGGGCGCACGCCTCCAGCAGCGCCGCCCCGCACGGGTCGCCGCCCTTGAGGGTGCGCAGCTTCACCGGGCCGGTGCGGCCGTGGTGGTCGCCCGGAGCGTCGTTGTTCTCCAGCCGCCGGTACAGCGGGAACAGGTCGGCCGCGCCCCAGCCCGTACAGCCCGCCGCCGCCCATTCGTCCAGGTCCTCCGCCGGTGCCCAGAACGCGATGCACGAGTTGTGCGACGAGCAGCCGCCGAGCACCTTGGCGCGGGCGTGCCGCATGAAGCTGTTGCCGTGGGCCTGCGGCTCGACCGGGTAGTCCCAGTCGTAGCCCGACTCCAGCAGGCCCATCCAGCGCTCCAGCCGAAGGATGTTGTCGTCCCCGACGTCGCTGGGCCCCGCTTCCAGGACGCACACCGTGACGGACGGGTCCTCGCTCAGCCGCGCGGCGACCACATTGCCGGCCGTCCCGCCACCCACGACGACGTAGTCGAACTCCTCGGTCATGAGGGGGTGACCTCCTTCACCGCGACGGGCTCGGCGGCGGGCGCGGCCGCGTGTTCGGCCAGCACACCTGTACGGTGCCGCTGCACGAACCAGTAGTAGGCGAAGCCGCCCACCGCGATCGCCCCGACGAACAGGACGGCGCCCCAGCGCAGATACCAGTGGTAGGGCGCAGCGGCGTTGTAGACGGCGGCGCGCGGCCAGATGAGGTTCAGGGTCATGACGCCGCCCCACAGCACGGCGAGGACGTTCACCGGCAGCCCCCACCGCCCCAGCGAGAACTTCCCCTCCGCCGGCTCCCACCTCCCGCGCAGCCGTGCCACCAGCATGGGCGCGGTGACCAGCAGGTACGCCAGGTAGATCATGATGATGCCGATGCTGGTGACCACGGTGAAGATCTGCGGCTGGCGGATGTTGACCACCAGGATCGCCAGCGCCAGCACCCCGATGATCACGGTCGGCAGGACCGGCGTACTGAAGCGGGGGCTCACCTTCGCCAGCCGCGCCGACGCCGGCAGGTTGTTGTCCCGGGCCATCGCGAACGCCAGCCGGATCGCCGCCGTGTGGACGGCCAGCGCGCACACGGTGACCGCGATCAGCACGCACCACAGCATCGCCTTGCCGGCCGTCGGTCCGAGCACGTCCAGGACGACGAACTGGAGCCCCTCCGTCGACAGCCGCTCGCCCCGCAGGCTCGACACGCTCATCAGCGCCAGCAGCAGGATCAGCCCGCCCAGCACGAAGGACGCGACGATCGCCCGGATGATGGCGCGCGGCGCGTTGCGTGACGGGTCCAGGGACTCCTCGCCCAGCGAGGCCGCAGTGTCGAAGCCGTACATGACGTACGCCGAAGCCAGCGAGGCGATCAGGAACGCGCCCAGGTAGCCGAACGTCTGGCCCGAGCCGGTGCCCGCCGTGTCCGTGACGACCTGCGGGCCGCGTACGACGTTGACCGCGAGCAGCACGATCAGGACGACCGTGGCGATCAGTTCGATGAAGACCCCGGCGGTGTTGATCCGGGCCATCAGTTTCACACCGAAGGCGTTGACCAGTGTGGTGAACAGGATCAGCCCGGCCGCCAGCACGACCGCGTTGGTCGCCACGTCGTACGTTCCCGTACCGTCTCCGACAAACTGGAAGGCGGAGGATATCTGAGGCAACGTCAGTTGGTAGGCGAGGGCGACGGCCGCGATCGACACGATCGAGGCGATGAGCATCATCCAGCCCGCCAGCCACCCGACGTGCGGATTGCCCAGCCGCTTCGACCAGTTGTAGATGCTCCCCGCCACCGGATAGCGGGCGGCCAGCTCCGCGAAGCAGAGCGCGACCATGAACTGGCCGGCGAACACCATGGGCCAGGACCACCAGTAGGCGGGGCCGCCGCTGGCGTAACCGAAGTAGAAGAGCTGGAAAGTGCCGGTGAGGATGGAGATGTACGAGATACCGGCGGCGAAGGTGTGGAAGTTGCCGAGCGTGCGCTTGAGCTCGGGGCGGTAGCCGAACTCGGCCAGCTCGGCGTTGTCGTCGGTGTCGTGCCGTGGTGGGGCGGACGTCATGAGCGACTCCTGATGGGGGAGAGGTCGTCGGGTCAGGCGAACCAACCCTGGGGGGCGGGTGCGGTGTTGCGCCAGATGTGTTTCGCCTCGCGGTACTCGGCGAGGCCCGCCGGACCGAGCTCGCGCCCCGTACCGGACTGCTTGAACCCGCCCCACTCGGCCTGCGGCAGATAGGGGTGGTAGTCGTTGATCCACACGGTGCCCAGGCGCAGCCGGGCCGCCACCCGCGCCGCCCGGCCCTCGTCGGAGGTCCACACCGCGCCCGCCAGCCCGTAGACCGTGTCGTTGGCGAGCCGGACGGCACCGTCCTCGTCACCGTCGCGGAAACGTTCCACCGTCAGGACGGGCCCGAACGACTCCTCCCGTACCACCGACATCTCCGCCCGGCACTCGTCCAGCACCGTCGGCAGGTAGTAGAACCCGTCCTCGTACGCCGGGCCTTCGGGCCGCGCCCCGCCGCAGCGCAGCACCGCCCCCTCCGCCAGCCCGGCCGCCACATAAGCCTCGACCTTCGCCCGGTGCGCGGCCGAGATCAGCGGCCCCGTCCGCGCCCGCTCGTCGAACGGCCCGCCCAGCCGGATCTCCCCGGCCCGGCGTACGACCTCGTCCACGAACCGGTCATGGAGCGCGTCCTCGACCAGCAGCCGCGCCCCCGCCGAGCACACCTGCCCCGAGTGCAGGAACACCGCCGTCAGCGCCATGTCCACCGCCGCCTCGAAGTCGGCATCCGCGAACACGATGTCGGGGTTCTTGCCACCCAGCTCCAGCGCGACCTTCTTCACCGTCCCGGCCGCCGCCGCCATCAGCCGACGGCCGGTGGCCAGGCCGCCCGTGAAGGACAGCAGGTCCACGTCCGGATGGTCGGCGAGCGGTGCGCCCGCCTCCGGACCGGCCCCGACGATCAGATTGGCGACGCCGTCCGGCAGCCCTGCCTCCGCCAGCAGCCGCATCAGGTGGATCGCGGTGTGCGGTGTCAGCTCGCTGGGCTTGAGGACGAAGGTGTTGCCGGCCGCCAGCGCCGGGGCGACCTTCCACGCCGTCTGGAGCAGCGGGTAGTTCCACGGCGTGATCAGCCCGCACACCCCGACCGGCTCGTACACCACCCGGCTTTCCGCCGTCGCCGACCCCGTGTCCACGACCCGCCCGGTCTCCGTCGCGGCCAGCCGCCCGAAGTACCGGAAGCACGCCACCACGTCGTCGACGTCGTACCGGCTCTCCACCAGCCGCTTGCCGGTGTCCAGCGACTCGGCGCGCGCCAGCGCCTCCCTGTCCCGTACGAGCAGGTCGGCGACGCGCAGCAGCAGGTCCCCGCGCTCGGCTGCGGGCCTGCGCGGCCACGGGCCCTCGTCGAAGGCGCGCCGCGCCGCCGCGATGGCGTCCGCCGTGTCCTTGCCGCCCGCCTCGTCGACCTCGCCGACGAGCGTGGAATCGGCCGGGCAGCGGATCTCCCTCGTACGCTCGTCGCGGGGTCTCGTCCATGTCCCGCCGATGAAGAGGTCAGGCATGAGAGGCGCCTCCCAGGTGCTCGGTCAGCCAGGTGTGGAAGATCCCGATGTGGTGCTCGGTCGGCACGAGCACGCCACCGGAGCGGTAGGCGCGGGACGCCATCGCCGGCTGGGTGCGCCCGCACGCGTCGAAGTCCTGGACGTTGACCCGGTGGAACAGCTCCACCGACTTGGACACGTCCGCGCCTGAGGCGACGACCTCGGGCGCGTAAAGCCAGTCGCACTCGACGACCGTGCGGTCCTCGGCGAGCGGGAACATCCGGTGCAGGATCACATGGTCGGGGACCAGATTGATGAAGACCGTCGGCTTCACGGTGATCGCGTAGTACCGCCGGTCCTGGTCGGCCGTGACCTCGGGCAGCTTCGCGAATCCTGCGCTGCCGTCGACCGTGAAGCCCTTGATGCCGTCGCCGAACTCGGCGCCGTGACCGACGTAGTACTGGGCCGCGTAGCCCTCCGCGAACTCCGGCAGCACGTCGGTCAGTTCGGGGTGGATGGTCGCGCAGTGGTAGCACTCCATGAAGTTCTCGACGATCAGCTTCCAGTTCGCCTTCACGTCGTACGCGATGCGGCGGCCGAGCGCGAGCTCCTCGACCCGGTAGCGCTCGATGGAGGCCGCGTCGCCGAGCCGCTCCACCGCCGCGCCCATCACCGTCTCCTCGAACGACGGCGGCTCGTCGGCCAGGCACACCCAGGCGTAGCCGAGCCACTCGCGCAGCTCCACCGCGACCAGGCCGTACGCGGTCCGGTCGACGTCCGGCATCTTCGTCAGGTTCGGCGCGGCGACCAGATGGCCGTCCAGGTCGTACGTCCACGCGTGGTACGGGCACTGGAGCGAGCGGCGGACTTCGCCCGACTCCTCCACGCAGAGGCGGGCGCCGCGATGCCGGCAGATGTTGAGGAACGCGCGCAGCTCACCGCCCCGGTTGCGGGTGACGATGACGCTCTCGCGGCCGACCTGGACCGTGCGGAAGGCGCCGGGCTTGTCGAGGTCGGCGCTGCGCACGGCGCAGAACCACATCGACTCGAAGAGCCGCTCCTGCTCCTGCCGGAAGATGTCCGGGTCGGTGTAGTAGTGGCCGGGGAGCGTCGCTATCAGACTGGGGGACTGGGGTGTTGTCGTCACGGCGGGCTCCCTAGGCGGACATCGCGGAGAGGCGTCGGGGGTCGAAGAGCTCGATGGGATGGTCCGTGGTGCCGGTCAGCGCCAGGTCGGCCACGATCTCGCCGACGACCGGCACGAACTTGAAGCCGTGCCCCGAGAACCCGCAGGCGACGGTCACGGACTTCGGGTGCCGGGGGTGGCGGGCGATCACGAAGTGCTCGTCCGGCGTGTTCGAGTACATGCAGGTCGCGGCCTTGAGGAACCGGCCAGGGAGGTCCGGGATCAGCCGGGCGGTCTGCTCCGCCATCGCCGCGACCTCGTGGTCGTGCACGTTCCGCTCGATGGTCTCCGGGGTGCAGACGGTGCCCTTGCGGAAGAAGGCCACCTTCGCGCCCAGCTCGGGTCCGTCGATCGCCGGGAACCCGTAGATCTGGACGTCGTCCGCGTCCTCCCAGATGTAGATGGGGTGGTTCCCGGGCAGGAAGGGCTCGGTGCCGCCCTCCGGCTGGAACCAGTACATGACCTGCCGTTCGATCGTGAACGGCACCCCCAGGTCGGTCAGCAGCTGCGGCGCCCACGCGCCCGGGCAGATCACCAACTGGCCGGCCGTGTAGGAGTTCTCGGCGGTGTGGACGCGTACGCCGTCACGGTACGGCTCCCAGCGCAGCAGCGGCTCCTCGAAGTGCAGGTCGGCGCCTGCTCGCGTGGCGAGCTGGAGGTGGGCGGCGACCGTGTTCTCGGGCCGCAGCAGCCCGGCCCGCGCCTCGTACAGCGCCACCTCGTCGTCGTCCGGTGTCAGGGTGGGGAAGCGGCGGCGGATCTCCTTGGCGTCGAGCATCTCGTGCGGCAGGCCCCACCGCTCGGCCGACAGCCGCGAACCGGCGACGGTACGCGACTCCGGGCGGCCCAGCATCACCCCGCCGCACAGCGTGGCGATGTCCCGTCCCGTGTCCCGCTCCAGCCGCTCGTACAGCTCGTAGGCGCGCAGCAGCAGCGGTACGTACGCCGGGTCCTCGAAGTACGACTGGCGGGTGATGCGCGAACCGCCGTGGCTGGAGCCCCGGTTGTGCACGGGGCCGAACTTCTCCAGGCCCAGCACGCGGGCGCCGCGCGCGGACAGATGGTGGGCGGCGGCACTGCCCATCCCGCCCAGGCCGACCACGATCACGTCATAGGTGGGTGACATGTTTCTCCGGCCTCCTCAGCGGCGGATACGGCTCATCTCCGGGTCGAACAGCGGCTCGTCGGCGACCGTCGCCGACACCTTCTGCCCGACGTACTCCACGTGCACGGCCGTGCCGGTGGGCAGCGGCGGCAGCCAGGCGTACGCGACGCAGCGGCCGAGGGTGTAGCCGTACGCGGCGCTCGTCACGTACCCGGCGGGCACACCGTCCACGTACACCGGCTCCTTGCCGAGCACGACGGCGGTGGGGTCGTCCAGCAGCAGGGCGGTGAGCTTCCGGCGCGGCTCCCCGGCCTTCTCCAGCGCGGCGCGCCCGACGAAGTCCCCCTTGTCCATGCGGACGGCGAAGCCGACACCCGCCTCGTACGGGGTGTGCTCGCCGGTCATGTCGTGGCCCCACGACCGGTAGCCCTTCTCCAGGCGCAGGCTGTTGAAGGCGGACCGCCCGGCGGCGACGACACCGTGCTCCTGCCCGGCCTCCCACAGGGTGTCCCAGAGCCGCAGCCCCAGGTCGGCGCTGGTGTAGAGCTCCCAGCCCAGCTCTCCCACGTAACTCAGCCGCATCGCCGTCACGGGTACGTGCCCGAGGTACGTCTGCTTGGCCCGGAAGTAGCCGAAGCCCTGGTGTGAGAAGTCGTCGCGGGTCAGCGGCTGTACGAGGTCGCGGGCGAGCGGCCCCCACACGCCGATGCAGCAGGTCCCGGAGGTGATGTCCCGGATGTGTACGTCGTCCGGCGCGTGCCGCAGCAGCCAGTCCTCGTCGGCGCGGCTGTTGGCGCCGATCTGGAACCGGTTCTCCGCGAGCCGCGCCACGGTGAGGTCCGAGCGGATGCCGCCGGACTCGTCCAGGAGCAGGGTGTAGGTCACCGCGCCCGGCTTCTTGGCGAGGTTGTTGGTCGTCATGCGCTGGAGGAAGGCGAGGGCGCCGGGGCCGGTGACCTCCAGCCGGCGCAGCGGCGTCATGTCGTACAGCGCCACCTTCTCGCGCGTCGCCTTCGCCTCGGCGGCGGCGATCGGCGACCAGTGGCGGGCCGACCAGGCGTCCCGCTCCGGCAGGTCCAGGCCCTCGGCGAGCGGGGCGTTCGCCTCGTACCAATGGGGCCGCTCCCAGCCGCCGCCCTCCAGGAAGTACGCGCCGAGCTGCTCCTGCCGGGCGTAGAAGGGGCTGACGCGCAGCGGGCGCGGCCGCTCCATGGGCTGGAGGGGGTGGATGACGTCGTACACCTCGACGAACTGCTGTGAGCCGCGTTCACGGACGTACGCCGGAGAGCGCTGGGCGTCCTCGAAGCGCGTGAGGTCGCACTCGTGGACGTCGGTGCGGGGCCGCCCCTCGACCATCCACTCCGCGACCGCCTTCGCGACACCCGCGGAATGCGTCACCCAGACCGCTTCGGCGAGCCAGAAGCCGCGCAGGGAGCGGGACTCGCCGAGGACCGGCATCCCGTCGGGCGTGAAGGAGAAGACCCCGTTGAAGCCCTCCTGGATGTCGGCCTTCCCCAGCGCGGGCAGCAGCCAGGCGCAGTCCTTCCAGCTCGGCGCGAAGTCCTCGGGCGTGAAGGGGTACGAGGAAGGCATCACGGGTGCCTCGTCGTACGCCGGGACGGTGAACGGGTCGACGGGCAGCGGCCGGTGCGCGTAGCTGCCGATGCCGATGTGGTCGGTGTGTTCGCGGAAGTACAGGTCGCGGTCCTGGAAGCGGAGGATGGGCCGGGACGCCTCGGCGGTCGCGCCGGCCAGTTCCGGCAGCGGCCGGGTCCTGGCGTACTGATGGGCGAGGGGGAGGAGCGGGACGTCCACGCCGGCCATACGGCCGACGACCGGGCCCCAGAAACCGGCGGCCGAGACGACGTGGTCGGCGGGGAAGGTGCCCCGGTCGGTGACGACACCGGCCACCCGGCCGTTCTCCCGCTCGATGCCCGTGACGGTGTGCCGCTCCAGGAACCGGGCGCCGCGCGCCTCGGCGCGGGCCATCTGGGCCCGGCAGGCGAGGACGGCGCGGGCGAGCCCGTCGTCGGGGGTGTGGAAGCCGCCGAGGACCTTGGTCTCGTCGAGCAGCGGCCACAGCTCCTTGCAGCGGGACGGCCGGACCACCTCGCCGCGTACGCCCCAGGAGGCCGCGTACCCGGCCCTGCGGTGCAGTTCGGCGAGGCGCGCCTCGGTGGTGGCGAGCTCCAGCCCGCCGACCCGGTGGAAGCAGGACTGCCCGTCGGCCTCCAGGGCGGCGAACTTCCCGACGGTGTAGGCGGCGAACTCGGTGAGCGTCTTGGACGGGTTGGTCTGGAAGACGAGCCCGGGCGCGTGGGACGTGGAGCCGCCCGGGGCGGGGAGCGGGCCCTGTTCGAGGACGGTGACGTCGGTCCAGCCGAGGGCGGTCAGCTCGTCGGCGAGGGAGCAGCCGACGATGCCGGCGCCGATGACCACGACACGGGGGTTGGCTTGGGACGTGCTGGACATGTCCCTCCTTGGGTGGCTCATAGCGCGGCCGGTACGTGCGGCCGCTCGGCGGCGATCGTCGTGTCCTGGCCGTGCCCGGTGTGGACGACGGTGCCGCCCGGCAGGGTCAGCAGCCGGCCGCGCAGCGACGCGAGGATCGTCGGACGGTCGGAGTAGGAGCGGCCGGTCGCGCCCGGGCCGCCGTGGAAGAGTGTGTCGCCCGTGAACACGGCGTCCAGGAACGGCACATGGAGCGCACAGCTGCCCCAGGTGTGCCCGGGTGTGTGCAGCACCCGCGCCCGGACCCCGGCGACGAGCAGCCGCTGCCCGTCACGCAGATCGCCGTCCGGTGCGCGGTCCGGGTGGACGGTGTCCCACAGCTCACGGTCGGCGGGGTGCAGGAGGACGGGCGCCCCGGTGGCCTCGGCGAGGGCGGGCGCCGCACCGATGTGGTCGTCGTGGCCGTGGGTGCACACGACGGCGGTGACCCGGCGGCCCGCGACGGCCGCCACGATGGTCGCCGCGTCATGGGCGGCGTCGAGGATCAGTACCTCGTCGTCGTCCCCCACCAGCCACACGTTGTTGTCGACGTCGAAGGTCTCCCCGTCGAGGCTGAACGTGCCGGAGGTGACGACCCGCTCGGCACGCGCGGTGCTCACAGGACGACCACCGAGCGCAGGACCTCGCCCCGGTGCATCTTCGCGAACGCGCTCTCGACGTCGTCCAGAGCGATCGTCTCCGTGACGAACGCGCCGAGGTCGAGCCGGCCGCTCAGGTACTGGTCGATGAGGACCGGGAAGTCCCGGCTCGGCAGGCAGTCCCCGTACCAGGACGACTTCAGGGCGCCGCCCCGCGAGAACAGGTCGATCAGCGGCAGCTCCAGCCGCATGTCCGGCTCCGGCACCCCCACCTGCACCAGCAGTCCCGCGTGGTCGCGCATGGAGAAGGCCTGCGTGTACGTCTCGGGCCGGCCGACCGCGTCGATCGCCACGTCCACGCCGAAACCGCCGGTCAGCTCGCGCACCGCCTCGACCGGGTCCTTACCACGCGAGTTGACGGTGTGCGTCGCGCCGAACCGGTGGGCGGCGTCCAGCTTCCGGTCGTCGATGTCGACGGCGATCACCTGCCGGGCCCCGGCCAGCGAGGCGCCCGCGATCGCCGCGTTGCCGACGCCGCCGCAGCCGATGACGGCGACGGTGTCGCCCCGGCCGACGTTGCCGGTGTTCACCGCGGCACCGTACCCGGCCATCACCCCGCAGCCGATGAGCCCCGCCGCCTCGGGACGGGCGGCCGGGTCGATCCTGACCGCCTGCCCGGCGGCGACCAGCGTCTTCTGGGCGAACGCGCCGATACCGAGGGCGGGGGAGAGCGGCGTACCGTCCAACAGGGTCATCGGCTGCGCCGCGTTGCGGGAGTCGAAGCAGTACCAGGGGCGGCCACGGCGGCAGGACCGGCACTCCCCGCACGGGGCGCGCCACGCGATGACGACGTAGTCGCCGGGGGTGAGGCCCGTGACACCGTCGCCGACGGCCTCGACGGTGCCGGCCGCCTCGTGGCCGAGGAGGAACGGGAAGTCGTCGTTGATGGCGCCCTCCCGGTAGTGCAGATCCGTATGGCAGACCCCGCAGGCCTGGACGGAGACGAGCACCTCGCCGGGGCCCGGATCGGGCACCACGATCGTCTGCACCTCGACGGGTGCGCCCTTCTTCACGGCGACGACGGCACGAACCTCATGGGGCACGACAGACTCCTCTGCTGTTGCGCACTGCGCTATGGATTGCGCGACGGGGAACATACTGGGAACGCCGACAAGTGGCCGTCAAGAGGCGCGGGTTAACGACGCGCAAAACCACCCCGGGGCAGGGAAACGCGCCCGACACACGACGAAGCGGGGCCAGGCGACTCCCTGACCCCGCTTCCCGTTCCCTCACCGGGGGTACGTCAGATCCCGTACCCCATCCGCCGCGACAGCTCGCCGGCCGCCGTGACCGTGCGCCGCGCCAGCTCCGGCAGCCGGTCCCGCTCCAGCCGGTACGCCGGCCCCGACACGCTCAGCGCGCCGATGACCTTGCCGTCGTGGGCCCGCACCGGCGCGGCGGCCGCGTTCAGCCCCAGCTCCAGCTCCTCCGCCGCCAGGGCGAACCCCTGGGCCACCACCGACTCCAGCTCGCCGCGCAGCATCCCGGCGCTGGTCACCGTGTGCTCGGTGAACCGCGGCAGCGCCCGCGCCAGCAGCCCCTCCCGCAACGTGACCGGCAGGTGCGCGAGCAGCACCTTGCCGCTGGAGGTGGCGTGCAACGGGGTGCGTCTGCCCAGCCAGTTCTGCGCCGTGACGGACGCGGGGCCGCGCGCCTGCATGATGTTGACGGCGGCGTCGTCGTCCAGCACCGCGATGTTGACCGTCTCGCCCAGCTCGTCGGCGAGCTCCCGGCACACCGGCGCGCCCTCCTGCGAGATGTCCAGCCGCACTGCCGCCGCCCCCGCCAGGCGCAGTACGCCCGCCCCCAGGAAGTACTTGCCACGGTCCTGCGCCTGGCTGACCAGGCCCCGGTTCTCCAGCACCCCGAGCAGCCGGAAGGCCGTCGACTTGTGGACGTCGAGCTCGTCGGCGATGTCGGTGACGCCCGCCTCGCCGTGCCGGGCGAGGATCTCCAGCACGCTCACCGCACGGTCCACCGACTGGATCGCTCCCGCCGCGCCCTTGGGTGTCCGCTCCCGCGTCTCCTCGGTCTGATCAGCCACTGTCTGGTTGCGGGTCATAGCTCAACTCTCACCACCTTGCGGCCTCTTCGGGCCGCATCTTCGGGAAGCCCTTGACGCGGCAGGCACCCCGACCGGATTCTGTTGCGCACAGCGCGCCCTTGTGCGCCATACGAAACGTCATGTGGAACGTCATGTTACCCAAGAGTCCTAGAAACCTGGACCAAAAGGGGTGCCCGTGATTCCCGTCTGCCGCCTCGAAGACCTCCCCGCGGGCGAATCCGTCCGCATCGACACCACGCCGCCCATCGCGGTGTTCAACGCCGGCGGAGAGCTGTACGCCATCGACGACACCTGCAGCCACCAGGACGCCTCCCTCTCCGAGGGGTGGCTGGAAGGCTGTCTGGTCGAATGCCCGCTCCACGCCGCCTCATTCGATCTCCGTACCGGGCAGCCGACCTGCCTTCCCGCCCGCCGCCCCGTCCGCACCCACCAGGTGATCGTCACCGACGGCGTCATCCACGTCCGCCCGGCCGCACAGGAGGACACCGCGGCATGAAGACCGTGACCGTGGTCGGCGCGTCCCTCGCGGGCCTGTACGCCGCCCGCGCATTGCGCGCCCAGGGGTTCGACGGACGCCTCGTCATCGTCGGCGAGGAACCGCACCGCCCCTACGACCGTCCGCCCCTGTCCAAGGAGTTTCTCACCGGCGACCGGGCCGACGAGGACCGGCTCGCCCTCACCGACGCCGAGGAGGAGACCGACCTGGCCGCGGAGTGGCTGCTCGGCACCCGGGCCCGTGGCCTGGACCCGCGCGGCCGCACCCTGCTCCTGGACGGCGGGCGGACCGTCTCCACCGACGGAGTCGTCATCGCCACCGGGGCGTCCGCCCGCCCGCTCCCCGGCGGCGGCACCGGCCTGACCGGCGTCCACACCCTCCGTACGCTCGACGACGCCCGCGCCCTGCGGGCGGACCTCACCGGCGGCCCACGCGGGGTCGTCGTCATCGGCGGCGGCTTCATCGGCGCCGAGACGGCCTCCTCGTGCGCCGCGCTCGGCCACGACGTCACCGTCGTCGAGGCCGCCCCGCTCCCGCTCGTCCCCCAGCTCGGCCCCGAGATGGCCGCCGTGTGCGCCGCCCTGCACACGCGCGGCGGCACGCGGCTGATCACCGGAGCGTCCGTGGCCGCCCTGCGCGGCGAGGGCCACGTCCGCGCCGTCGAGCTGAGCGACGGCCGCGTACTCCCGGCCGACGTGGTCGTCGTCGGCATCGGAGCCGTACCCAACACCGCCTGGCTGGCGGGCTCGACTCTCGCCCTCGGCGACGGCGTGCTCTGCGACGACGGCTGCGTCACCGCGCTGCCGCAGGCCGTGGCCGTCGGCGACGTCGCCCGCGTCGGCGGCGTGCGCGCCGAGCACTGGACCGGCGCCACCGAGCAACCCGCCGTCGCCGTACGCAACCTGCTGGCCGGGCGGACCGTCGGCACCGCGCGGTCCCATCCCTACTTCTGGTCCGACCAGTACGGCTCACGCATCCAGTTCGCGGGGCGGCGGCGGGACGGCGACACCGTCCGCATCACCGAGGGCACCATCGACGAGGGAGGCTTCCTCGCCCTGTACGAACGCGACGGCGCCACCACGGCCGTCCTCGCCGTGGACCGCCCCCGCCCCTTCCTGAAGGCCCGCCGCGAACTCGCCCGAGCGGCTCAGCCCACCCCCGCCCTCTGACGGCAGCGGCCGCCGGCCCCCGGCAGCCGGCGCCGGACGCCTCCGGGGGATGATCCCGGTGTGGGGGTGAGGGGAATGAACGGCTGGGAGAACAGTCCGGTTCCGCTGCGGCCGCGAGAGGCCGGCGGGCGGGCGGGCCTGTGGGGGGCGCGGGCCATCATGGTGGCGTCGGTGACGGTGCTGGTGATGATGCCGTCGGCCCTGGCGGCCTGGGGTTTCGTGGAGATGGCACAGGAGTCCCCGATGCGGTCCGACGGTCCCGGTATCGCTCTGCTGATGCTGCCGTTCATCTGCTGCTTCGGCTTCCCCTTCGCTGTGATGGGCGCCATGTTCGCGGTGCTGCCGACGCTTGCGGGCGCCGCATGGGCAGGCCTCCGGGTCACGGGACGGGAGTCCTGGTGGTGGGTGCCGGTGGCGGCCGGCGCATGGGCGGTCGTGGTGGCGCTCGGGGTGACACTGCTGACGGGCAGCGGTCCGGGTACCTGGCTGTGGGTGTGGCTGTCCTGTGCGGTGGGCTTGTCGCTCGTGGCCTTGGTGGCCCGTCGGTCCATGCCCCGTCCCCGCCCGTTCTGGCGGCTCGCCGGGTGTGGACTGCTGGCCATGGCCGCCGTCGTCGCCTTGGGATCCGGGATGTACGCGAGCGGGCTGGCGAAGGAGTACACCCCGGCGAAAACCCACGCCTCCGATCTCGTCGGCACCTGGCACGACGGCCGTGGCGGCACCCTGTCGCTGGACGAACGGGGCCGCGCGGTCGCCACCCGGACCTGGGGCGAACCGCTTGGCAGGGATTCCGCGGGCCGGCGGTGCGAGGGCACAGGCACCTGGACGTACGAACCGGACGACAACCTCTGGAACCAGACCGTCGACATCGATGCCGGTGACTGCTGGCCGGGTGGGTGGACGGTCGGGGGAACGGCCGACCGGCTGAAGCTGAACTACGAGTACGGCGACCCGGACTCGCCCGACTGGTACGTGCTCATCCGCTGAAGCGGCCGGACCCGAGGACCGTCTCGAAGAGAACGTCCTCCTGCGGCGGGACCGGAGGGTCGAGGGCATCGCGGAGGCGGCCGATCACCTCACGCCATTTGGGACCGTCCGGGGCTTCGTCCCAGAGCTCGGCGAGCTCGGACGCCTCGGCGACCACCCGGTCGAGCGCCTCCACGGCAAGCGGCCGGAGGCCGGCGGCGAAGACCGGAAGGGCATCCTCGGGCCCGAAGACCGCGCAGACCGGCTCGCCGCCCGGGCACTGCGCGGCGACGAGAGCGGCGGCGGCGACGGCCTCGTCCCCTTCCGGGCCCTCGAGGTGGTCCTGGCTCCGGACGGCGCGGGTCAGCGTCGCGCGTACGAGACCCTCGCGCTCGTCCTCGGCCGTCTCGTCCAGGGTGTGGGCGAAGTCCGCCGCCGTGTCGTTGTCGAAAGGGCCGATGTCCCAGGTGCCCATGGTGATCTCCTCGCGTCGACGTACGGGGATGATCGCACCAGCCTCTGACAGCGGTGCGGCGGTGACCCCTCTCGCCACATAACCTGGAGGCATGACGCGAGCCGCCCGCCGTCCCACGGTCCGCCGCATCTACGACCCCGCCGAACCCGGCGACGGGGTGCGGGTCCTCGTCGACCGGCTCTGGCCGCGCGGCCTGGCCAAGGCGGACGCCCGCGTCGACGAATGGCCCAAGTCCCTCACCCCGTCGACCGAGCTGCGGCGCTGGTACCACGACACCGGGACGTACGCAGAGTTCCGGCGGCGTTACGAGGCAGAGCTCGCCGAGCCGGAGGCCGCCGAGGCGCTCGACCGGCTGCGCGCACTCGCCCGGAAGGGGCCCCTCACGCTGCTCACCGCCGCCAAGGAGCCGGACCGCAGCCACGCGGCCGTGCTCGCCGAGCTGCTCACGGGGTGACCGGGCTAGGATCGGCTTCCGGCGCCCGGGGCGCGGGCACCGGCGCCGGGTGACCGGCCGTCAGCAGGAGCACCCCGCGCGCCGCCACCGCTCCCGAGACCGCGGCGACCAGCCAGCCGGCCGGGCCCGCCCGGAACGTCTCGCCGAGCAGCGCGACCCCGATGACGGCGGCCGCCGCCGGGTTCGCCAGGTTCACCACCGCGAGCGGCGCGGCGAGCCCGCCCCGGAACGCCGCCTGCGACAGCAGCAGCCCGCCCGTGGCGAACACCGACACCAGCACCGCCAGCAGCACGGTCTGCCACCAGGTCATCGGCCCGCCGGGCAGCTCCCGCGCCAGCGACGCGGTGACCGTCTGGGTCAGGGCCGACGCCACGCCCGACGCGAGCCCCGACGCCGTCGCCAGCCGCAGGCCGCGCCCCCGGCGGCGTACCAGCGCGGCGATCCCCGCCGCCGTCACCGCGGCCACCGCCAGCGCCTCCGGCAGCGACAGCGCGTCCCCGGGCGTCGCCGGGCCCACCACCGCGACCAGGCCGACCAGCCCGCCCAGCGTCCACAGCGCCCCGCGCCACTCCGCCCGCCTCACCCGCCGCCGCTCGTAGTACGCCCCCACCGGCAGCGCGGCGACCAGCGTGAGCGCGCCGAGAGGCTGCACCAGGGTGAGCGGCCCGTAGTGCAGCGCCGCGACATGGGTGAGCGCGCCCGCCGCGTTCAGCCCGACCGACCACCACCACAGCGGCCGGGCGAGCAGGGCCCGCGCGCCCTCGGAGGTCGTGGCCAGCCGCGACTGGGCGACCGCCGCCAGGGCGTACCCGGCGGCCGAGGCCAGCGAGAGCAGCACGGCGAACAGCGTGGCCCTCATCGCGGCGCCGCCCCCGCCCGTACCGGGGGCACCCGCACCAGGACGAGCGCGGTGACCAGCAGCACCGTGGCCACCAGCGCGTCCAGCCAGTAGTGGTTGGCCGTGCCGACCACCACCAGCAGGGTGATGAGCGGGTGGAGCAGCCACAGCACCCGCCACCGGCCGCGCGTGGCGGCGATCAGCCCGATCGCGACCATCAGCGCCCACCCGAAGTGCAGCGAGGGCATCGCCGCGAACTGGTTGGCCATGCCGTCCGTCTCCGGAGTGGCGCCGTACACGGAGGGCCCGTAGACCTGCGCCGTGTCGACGAGCCCCGCCCCGGCCAGCATGCGCGGCGGTGCGAGCGGCACCAGCAGGTGGAGGGCGAGCGCGGCGGCGGTCAGCAGCGCCAGGACGCGCCGCGCCCACAGGTAGTGGGCAGGGCGGCGCCAGTACAGCCAGCCCAGGAAGGCGACCGTGGCCGGGAAGTGGACCCACGCGTAGTAAGCGTTGGCGGCATGGACGACCGTTCCGCTGTCCAGCAGCAGGCCCTGCACCCAGCCCTCGCCCGGCAGGTGGACGGCCCGCTCCAGGTCCCACACCCGGCCGGCGTTGCCGAACGCACGGGCCTCGTGCCCGTTCGCGACCAGCCGGCCGCACTTGTAGACGACGAACAGCGCTACGACCAGCACCAGTTCACGTACCAGGGGCGGCCGTGGCGCACCGGTCGTCTCCGGCTCGGCAGCAGCTATGCCGGCAGCCATTCTCGGCCTCATTCACAGATCACAACGGAAGCAAACGAGTGAAAGCGTAGATCCGTTTTTATCGAGACGCAAGCGTATCGATACGTTTGCGTCTCGATTGAGCGGCGCCTACTCTCGTACGTGCACAGACGCCCCCCGCACCCGTGGAGGAACCGATGTCCACGCAGGCCGCCACGGCCGCCGCGCGCCGCAGCAGGATCAGCCCGGACCGGGAGATGGAGCTGTACGGGGCGGTGCTCGACCTGCTGCGGGAAGGCGGCTACGACGCCGTGACCATGGAGGGCGTCGCCGCCCGCACCAAGTGCGGCAAGGCGACCCTCTACCGCCAGTGGAAGACCAAGTCCCAGCTGGTGACGGCCGCGCTCGACAAGAGCCGGTGCAGCCTGTTCACCGGCATCGACACCGGCTCCCTCGCGGGCGACCTCCGCGCGGCCGCGGTCGCCGCCGCCGATCGCCGGGGCCGCGACACCGAACTGATGGAAGCCGTCGGCCAGGCCTACCTCCAGCACCCCGACCTGCGCCGGGCGCTGCGCGAAACGGTCATCAACCCCGAGGTCGCCGCGCTCGACGCGATGCTGCGGCGCGGCGTCGAACGGGGCGAGATCGCCGCCGACAACCCGGCCATCGCGTTCGTCGCGCCCGGCTTCCTCGGCGTCCTGCGCATCGAGCGCCTCTTCGAGGACCGGTTCGGCGGGGACGACGCCCTCCCGGCGTACGTGGAAGCGGTGATCCTCCCGGCCCTCGGAATCGCCCCCTCCGGCGCCTGACGGCCGCCCGGCCGTCTTCCCGGCGCCCCGCCCCTCGAGCACCATGACCGGACCCGCCCCACCGTGCCCGCACCCTTCCGCCAGGAGGCGCCGCATGGACCACCCCACCCCCACCGCCCCACCCGCCGGGCTCGACGCCCTCCAGCGCGACCCGTACCCGCTCTACTCACATGCCCGGCGCGCCGAAGGCCTCAGCTACGTACCCGAACTGGACGCCTGGCTCGTGGCCCGTGACGCGGACGTCCGGGAGGTGCTGCTGCGCCCCGAGGACTTCTCCTCCGCCCAGTCGCTGCGCCCCGACGTCACGCCCGCGGGCCCGCCGCGCTCGCCGTCCTCGCCCAAGGCCTCGGCAACCGTCCCACCGTCGTCGCCACCGACGGCGCCGCCCACCGGCGCCACCGCGCCCCCCTCAACAGCGGCCTGTCCACCGCCCGCGTCGCCGCGCTCCTCCCGTACGCGGCCGAGGCCGCCGACGAGCTGGTCGACGGCTTCGCCGCCGACGGCGGGACCGAACTGATGACGGCGTACGCGCGAAAGCTCCCCGGCGCGGTCGTCGGCCACCTCCTCGGACTCGACCCCGCCGACGTCCCGGCCGCCGTGCACGGCGGCCACCGCGCCGAACAACTACTGTTCCGGCCGCTGACCGAGAGCGAGCAGGTCGCCGCCGCCGAGGACGTCGTCGCCCTCCAGCACCTCCTCGACACCTACCTACGCGACCGGCGCACCCGCCCCCGCGACGACCTGTGCTCCGCACTCGTCGCCGCGCTCGCCCCCGGCACCGGCGAGCTCACCCTCGACCAGCGCCACGAACTGGTCTCCACCCTCCAGAACTTCCTCATAGCCGACCTCACCACCACCGCCCTCATCGGCACCGCCCTGCTCCACCTCCTCAGCCGCCCCGACCAGTGGGACCTCCTCCGCACCAAGCCGGAACCGATACCCGCCGCCGTCGAGGAAGCCGCCCGCCACGACACCCCCGTCCAGGGCTTCCGCCGCACCACCACCCGCCCCGTCACCCTCGCCGGCACCCACCTGCCCGCCGGTGCCACGCTCTTGGTCGCGTACGGCTCCGCCAACCGCGACGAGACCCGCTACGAGCGCGCCGACACCTTCGACATCACCCGGTCGCTCACCCGTCCCCACATCCGCCACGTCGCCTTCGGCCACGGCGCGCACGGCTGCCCCGGCTCCCACCTCGCCCGCGCCCAACTGCGGCTCACCATCGAGCTGTTCGCCCGCCGCCTGCCCGGCCTGCGGCTCGCCGAGGGTCAGGACGTCGTGATGCGGCCCACCCTGATCCACCGTTCACCCGAGGCACTCCACCTCACCTGGGACCGCCGGCCGTGAGCCTCGGCGCCTCCGCCGCCGGATCCACCACCCCGTCCACCACCCCGTCCAGCCGACCCGCCAGCTCCCGCGCCCACGCCACCAGACCGGCCACATCGAGCCCGTACGGACGGTCCGGGTACACCCCGATCCGGTCCGCGCCCCGCAGCAGCAGCCGCGCCCCGCCCGCCGTGTTGCCGCGCGCGGCGTGCGTCAGACCGACCGCGAGCTGCGCCAGCCCCCGCCACAGCTCCCGCTCGCCCGCCCGCTCCTCCGGACACGACTTCCAGGCGTCCTCCAAGACCTCATGGGCGTGGAAGGGCATCCCGGAGTCCAGCAGCCGCTGCGCCTCCCGCACCGTCTCGGCCGGTGGGCGCACCACCCCCTCGGGCTGCCGCTCCACCCCCGCCTCGCCGTACGGCAGGGGGCGCCCCAGCCCGTCCCTGGGGCGTGCGCTGCGCGCCCGCCCCTCCTCGTCCCGGTCCCTCCGCGTCCTGTTCACGCCCCAATTGTCACCCGTCCGGCGGGTACCGTCCCAACCATGTCCGCCACCCGGGGTACGGGGCTACGCTCACCTTGCCACGATGTGTGGGGACTCGTCGGGTACTCGTGGGGGAGGGAAGGCGATGCTGCCGTCCCGGCCGGAACACCGGCTTGCCGTACCGCTGTTGGAGCGCGGGCCCGAGCTCGCCGCCGCGACGCGCGCCGTTGAGGCACTGTGCGGCCCCGCCGCCTCGGGCGGCCTGCTGATCTACCGGGGCGAGGCCGGAACCGGCAAGACGGCCCTGCTCGCCGCCGTCCGCCGGCTCGCGGAGGACCGGTGCGCCGTCCGCGGCGCACGCGGCGGCGAAACCGTCACCTCCGTGCCCTTCCACGTCGTACGGCAGTTACTGCGGCCGGCCCTCGCCGAGCTCGGCGACGACCGGATCAGGCACCTGTTCGGCGACTGGTACGACGTCACCGCGCCCGCCCTCGGCATCGCCGCGCCCAGCGGGCCGCCCGCCGACCCGCAGGGCGTCCGGGACGGCCTGGACTGGGTCCTCGCACGGCTCGCCGAGCGCCACCGCGCCCGGCCCCTGGTCCTGCTCGTCGACGACGCGCACTGGGTGGACACCGAGTCGCTGACCTGGCTCGTCTCCCTGGCCGTGAGCCTGCCGAGCCTGCCCCTGCTCGTCGTCCTCGCCCACCGCCCCGACCCGCCGGACGGGCCCGCCGGCACCCTGCTCGACCGGCTCGGCGACGCCGCCCGGCTGCGCGTCACCCTGTACCCATTCAGCCCCGGCGCGACCGCCGAACTCGCCCGCGCCACCCTCGGGGACCGCGCGGACGACCCCTTCTGCCGCGAGGTGTGGGCGGTGACCGGCGGCAATCCATACGAAACGGTCGAACTGCTCGCCAAGGTCCAGGACCGGATGCTCGACCCCGTCGAGCGGTCGGTGACCCGGCTGCGCGACCTCGGTGCCTCCGCGCGCGGCAGCGGACTCGTCGCCCGGCTGGAACGGCTCGGCACCGGACCCACCCGCCTCGCCTGGGCCGCCGCCGTCCTCGGCACCGACATCTCCCTGAGCCTCGCCGCCTCGCTCGCCGGGATGACCCCCGCCGAGGCCGCCGGCTGCGCCGAACGGCTCCGGGAGGCCCGTATCGTCACCGGCTCCGACCCGCTGGAGTTCGTCCACCCGCTCATCGCCACCGCCATATACCGCTCCATCCCGCCCGCCACCCGCACCGCCATGCACGGCCGGGCGGCCTGGGCCGTCGTCCGCGCGGGCCTCGGCGCCGCGGCCGCCTCCCGCCACCTGCTGGAGATCCACCCGGACGACGACGAGGACGTCGTCGCCCAACTGCGCGAAGCCGCCCGCGAACACCTCGCCGTCGGCGCCCCCGAGGCCGCCCGCCGCTGCCTGGAGCGCGCCCTCCAAGAGCCCCCGCCGCCCCACGCGTACGCCCAGGTCCTCTACGAACTCGGCTGCGCCGCCCTCCTCACCTCACCCCCCGCCACCGTCCGCCACCTCCGCTCCGCCCTCGCCCTGCCCGGCCTCGACGGCGACCTCCGCACCGACGCCACCTGCCGCCTCGCCCAGGCCCTCGCCCACAACAACCAGCTCCGCGAGGCCGCCCACTCCGTCGCCACCGAGGCCGCCCGCACCCCGTCCGGCGCCGCCCGCATGCGTCTCCAGGCGGCCCACTTCATGTACGAGGGGTTCCGGGCCACCGAGGACGACGGCCCCGGCCGCTCCCGCCGCCTCGCCGACCTCGCCGACCACCTCCCGGGCGCCGACAACGCCGAGCGCGCCCTGCTGTCCCTGCGGGCCTTCGACGCCATGCTGCGCGGCGAGGACGCCGAACACGTACTCCACCTGTGCGACCGCGCCCTCGTCGACGGCCGTCCCGCGCGCGGCCTGAGCTGGACCGACACCGACTGGGGCTTCGAGACCCCCGCCGTGGTCGGCGTCACCTACGCCTTCACGGACCGGCCCGACCGCGCCCTGACTCTGTTCGAGGAGGCGGTGCGCGCCTTCGAGATCTCCGGCTGGAGCGGCGCCCACCTCGCCTTCGCGCACACCCTCGTCGGCCTTGCCCACCGCCGCCGCGGCGACCTCGCCCTGGCCGAGAGCTACCTCCGCGAGGGCCTCCGCCTCGCCGACCGCGTCGGCACCGGACTGCCCGTCCAGTGGGACGCCGCCTGCCTGCTCATCGACACCCTGCTCGCCCGCGGCCGGGTCACCGAGGCACGCGGCGTCGCCACCCGCTACCGCTTCGGACCGCCCTGGCCCAGCGCCATGATCATGCCGGACGGCCCCTGCGTCCACGGCCGCCTGCTCCTCGCCGAAGGCCGTAGGAAGGAAGCCGTCACCGAACTGGAAGCCGCCGGCCGCGCCTTCGAGGCCCGCGACCGCCACAACGCCCTGTGGGCGCCCTGGGCCTTCGACCTCGCCCGCGCCCTGGCCACCGAGGACCCCTCCCGCGCCGCCCGGCTCGCCACCCGCGCCCGTGTCCAGGCCGAACGTTTCGGCACCGACACGGCCATCGGCGAAGCCCTCCGCTGCGCCGCCCTGTTCGCCCGCCCCGACGAAGCCGTCCAGCTCCTGGCCCAGGCGGTCCGCCACCTGGAGGCGTCCCCGTCGGCGTACGAACACGCACTGGCCCGCCACGAGTACGCCCTCGCCCTCCGCTCCCCGGCCGAACTCACCCGCGCCGCCACCCTCGCCGCCGCCTCCGGCGCCGACACCCTGGCCGCCCGCGCCCGCACCGACCACGCCCTCCTGACCCGTGACACGAACCCCGCCCCGGAGTGAGGTAATCTTCTCTTGCGCGCCCACCACGGCGAAAACCGCGGGACACGCGCATCGGGACGTGGCGCAGCTTGGTAGCGCACTTGACTGGGGGTCAAGGGGTCGCAGGTTCAAATCCTGTCGTCCCGACTGTGCGGAAACGCATGTCGGAGGTCGTTCTCTCATCCGTGAGAGGGCGGCCTTTCGTGCGTTCGGGGAGCTGGTGATCGCGGTGTGGTCGCAGGCCCGGGCCGGGACCGGTTCGCCGGGGTGCTGGAGATGGGTGGTGCGGGGGTGCGGAGTTCGTGGAGGGCTTCGCGGAGGCGGTGGATGTGGGCGCGCGACCGCGATGTCCTGCTCGTCCGTGTCGTCACCTCCGACAGAATCGAAGGCTGGGCGGAGTGGGCTGCCATGTCCGAGCCCCGCTACTGCGCCGAGCAGACCAGGGCTGCGGTGTCAGTCTGCTGAGCTATCGTTCCCACCACCGACACCGACTGTAGGGACCACGAGAATTGACCGGCCTGTCTGCTTTCCCGCTGCCCTTTCATGCTTCCCGTTCCATATCGTTCGCGACACCCCGAACGCTGCGGGAACTTCAGATGATGCGGTGCAGCGCGCACATCCGGGCGAAGCCGGGGTGGTTCGACAAGATGAACGATGCCGACATCGTCGCCAGGTGGACGCAAGAAGCGGTAGCCCAGGGCCTCACCGAAGCGCAGGTTCGATACGTGCTTGCCGAACTCGTGCATTACGCCGCGCTGCGGGACGGACGAACCGGTATCGAGGTGTCCGCCGTCGACGGGGTGTGGCAGTCGGACACGCTGGTCGACGACAAGCTCCGATCCCGGCTGCGCGAGGCGGTTCAGGCTCTGGAACGGGTCCCCGAAGCAGAACAGGACTGGCATCCCGGATCCGACGGGCAGGTACTGGATCTGGTTCATCCCTCACTGTTCTGCCTGGTGAGAGAGGTGAGCGGCGCGCCCGAGCGGGCTTGGCGGAACCCGACAAACCGCTACTCGAAGTACGAGTTCTCGGAGAAGTTCCAGTGGCTGCCCACGGACGTCGACGTCAGTGACGACGGCGATGTCGCCTTCCGTTCGTACGTCAACAACGTCCACCCCAGGACGCATCACGAACTGGCCTCCGTCCTGCCGGACTTGTTCGCGCGCTTTCGCCCGCTGCTGGAGAACGTGCTCACCGATCTGCGCCATCCGCGGCCCCTGCGGATCGAGGCCGATCCTTTCGGGTGGTACGACTCGGAGCCGGAGTATCCGGACAAATCCTCCCACAGTGATGATGGAGCCTACGCAGAAGCCCTCCGTGCATGGGAAGAGGCCCAGGACGATTGGTGGGAGAACCGCCGCCCGGCCATCCCGGACGCCCCGGACTTCACCCCGCCCGAGTTGCCCGCTGAATCCGCCCGAGTCGACCTGCGCGGCCGCCGTCTCCAGGTCATCGTCAAGCTCGCCACCATTCATCTCACCCCGGACAAGCCCGAATACCCAGGTGGTTCCTGGCATGTCGAGGGGATGTTGAACGAGCGGATCGTCTCGACCGGCATCTACTACTGGGACAGCGAGAACATCACCGAAAGCCGGCTGAGTTTCCGGGCGGCACTCGACGACCCGCACTACGAACAGAACGACGACAACGGTCTGCGCGAGGTCTACGGCCTGGAGGACGAAGACGCACTGAACCAGATGCTGGGATCGGCATCGACCCCAGCGGGCCGCTGCCTGGCGTTCCCGAACATCCTGCAACACCGCGTCGGCTCATTCCGCCTCATGGACCCCACCCGCCCGGGGCACCGCAAAATCCTTGCGTTCTTCCTGGTCGACCCGTCGGAGAAGATCGTCTCGACATCCGATGTCCCACCGCAGCAACCGTGGTCCGACACCTCCACCATGACGCTTGAACAGGCCAAGAACTACCGCGAACAACTCATGCAGGAACGCAAGTTCTTCGTCGACGAACACAACGAGCAGCTCTACGAACGAGAATTCTCCCTCTGTGAGCACTGAACTTCTTCTGTCCTGAATACATTTCCACGTGGAACGCGAGGCGCACGGCCCCTGTCTCCGGGGCCGCGGCGATTGGTCTCGAAGATGTCTCCGTTCCTCTTCCACATGTGCCGCCATCTCTCGGTACGCCTCCATGGGCACGTGCGATGTCCGGGACACCGGAGCCACTGCGACCTGCGTGTTCCGCGATGTCCCGGACAGGCCCGCGAGGGCAGTGGCGGCGGCCGGAGCCGGCCGCTACCTCATACCGCTCCCGGGTTCAGCGCGGAGCGGACCGCGGACGATCCCGTACCGCGCCCGGTGAAGTAGTTCGCGTCCTTGGGGCGTGCGGCGTCATGGTCGGCGGGGCGGGGAGCCGGTTCCAGATGGGGTATGTACTTGGAGCAGTGGATGTAGGCCTCTTCGACGCTCAGGTGGACCCACATCTCAGGACCGCGCCCGGGCGCGACGTCGGTGGGCAGAGTGGGGTGGAGGGAGCGCAGGGCGGCGTCGCCGTAGAGCCGGGCCACACCGTTGACGTGGAGGCCCACGTGGTGGTGGGTGAAGTCCACGAACAGCATGCCGAGGTGGGGGTTCTCCGCCATGTTGCCGGCGCTGGCGAGCACACCGTTCCCGCGGAACTCGGGATAGGCGAGCGTGCGGTCGTCCAGCACGTGGACGAATCCGGGCGGCCCGGCGCGGAAGCTGGCGTCGCATTCGCCGTGGGAGTCGGCGGTCGCCAGGAAGACCATGGCCTGGCGGCCGATGAACTCCCGCATCTCGGGTGTGAGGCGGGGGCGCACCTGCTGGTCGTAGAACCGGGCGGCGCGCTCGGTGGTGCCCAGCTGCTGCTGCAGCCGGTGTTCACCTGCTGATCCGAAGGGCGGCGGGTGCAAGGTCACGGGCGTTCTCCTGGCAGGAAGGGCAAGCGCGTGGCTCAGTGAAGGGACAGGACGGGCGTCTCGAACGGGTCGTGATGGATGCGGTCGGGCGAGGTGCCATTGCGGGTGAGCGTCTCACTGGCGGAGACGACCATCGGCGCCGGGCCGCTGAGATAGACGTCGTGCTGGTACCACGGTCCGTACTCGGCCAGGACCTCCGGGAGGGATCCCCGGATTCCGGGGATGTGCTCGTGCGAGACCGCGCCCCTGATGGTCAGCCAGTGGTACCGCTGGGCCATCCGGAGCATGTCGTCGACCCCGTACAGCTCCGCGCCGGTGCGGGCACCGAGGAACAGGTCCACCTGGTGGCGCCCGCCGCGGCGGGCGACCTCCTCGACGAGCGCGCGGATCGGAGCGAGGCCGGTGCCGCCGGCCACGAAGAGCAGGTCCCTGAAGACGGCGGCGTCCAGCACCATGTCCCCCATCGCGGGCCCCAGCCGGACCACGTCGCCCACCGCGGCCCGGTGCACCAGCGCGTTGCTGACCGAGCCGCCGGCCACCGCGCGCACATGGAAGGTGAGGGTGCCGTCCTCACGCGGTGCGTTGGCGGGGGAGTAGGAGCGCCACCGTTTGGGCCACCAGGGGGTCTCGACACTGACGTACTGCCCGGCGGCGTACTCGTAGGGCATGTGGGGACGCACGGTGATCTCGGCGATGCCGTGTGCACGCGGGAGGCGGTGCACCACCGTGGCGGGCCACACGGCGGGCCGTACCGCCTCGTCCTCCTCGGCAGCCTTGATCATGACGTCGGCGACCGCGCCGTACGCCTTCGCCCAGGCGGCAGCGGTGTCCGCGCTCCACACGGGGCCGGCGTAGCGGGCCAGCGAGTCCAGGAGGCACTCGCCCACGGCCGGGAAGTGCGCGGCGAGGGTGCCGAACTTGCGGTGGTCGCGACCGAGATGTCCACAGAAGCGAACCAGGCTCTCGGGGTCGTCGACCAAATCCACGATACGCAGCAGCGCCCGCAGCAGGCGGCCGCGCTGGGCGTCGAGACCCGGCGGGAACATCGGACGGACCTCGGGGTGGCGGGCGAAGAGGATCGCGTAGAAATAGACCGTCATTTCGGTGGCGAGTGGCTCGACCACCAGGACGGAGGCGCGTATGAGGTCCGTCTCGTGGGCCGACAGAGGCGCCTCGACGGTCTCCGGCTCACCGGTGTGTACGGCCGCGGTGGACGCCCGGTCCGCCGGAGAGGGGTACGCGGGTGTGCTCCGTGAGCGGTTGATCCGGAATCTCAACGGACCAGCGCTCCCCCATCCGCTATTCGGGATGGTCTGCCTCCGGAGGGCCGGCGCGTGTGCCCCGGAACGCCGTCGCTCATGAGGCATGGCCCTCCGAGCGCGCTACGGAGGAGAGCGGTGACCGGGGCATCGAAGGGGGCGATCATGAGTCCTCATGGTGGGCTGGAGCGTTGAATCGGAGCAAGCGGTTCCGGACGCTACATGACCATGCAGGTGACTCAGAAGTAACTAAGGGGTACGCAGGGACAGTCGCCGCGCCGTGATCACGTCCGAGGTGACCAGTACCTGTTCCGCCGTCACGTCCGTGAGGAACACGAAAGGCGGCACCAACGGCGGCACGGGCAGCCGGTCCGGAGTGAAGGTCAGGCACACCAGCCCCTCCACACAGCCGCGGAAGCGGGTCAGGTAGAGGGTGACGTCACCACTCAGGTCGAGGCGGTGTGCGCCCAGTGAGAGGCGAGGGCCACCGTCACCGGTGGTCATCCGGTACTCCCGCAGGGATGCCTGCCGCATGCGCAGCACCATCACCCTGACCGTGCCGTCCAGCGTCGGGATGTCGCGTACGCCGGCCACGATGAAGCCCTCCGGCCGGAACTCCTCGGCGGTGATGGTCGGCGGCGTGCGGCCGCTCGGGGGTGGGGTGGCCGGCGCGGCGGCGGCCCGTCCGCTGCCCGTGGTGACCGCCGTGGCCAGCAGGACCAGGGGAAGGGCGGCGGCCAGTACGCGTGGTGCGCCCCGCTCGCCGGGCGGGGCCGGCGGGGTGTCACGCGGGCCGCCGCTGCCGGTGTCGGCGTCGGCGCCCGTGCCCGTGCCCGTGCCCGTGCCCGTGCCGGGGCCCGTGCTCGTGCTCGTGCCGTCTCCGGAGGGCTCGGCGCCGTGAGTGGGGGCCGGGGTCCAGCCGAAGCCCAGGGCGCTGCCCAGGATTCCCAGGACGCTCCCCACCAGGAACCCGCCCAGATTGGTCGCCGCGAAGGACAGCACCGACAGGATCAGGGCGTTGACGCTCACGTAGTGCCGGGTGTGGGGAAGCGCCCACAGGAAGACGCCGGCCGCCATCAGCGCCAGGCCGATGGCGATCGCGGCGATGCCGCCCAGCCCCAGACTCACCAGGACGGTCACCGGGGACAGGGGTACGAGGAGCAGTTCGGTGCCGGCCAGCACCAGCAGCAGCCCGGCGCCGAACGGGCGGGTCCGGCGCCAGTCGCGGAAGCGATGGCGGGCGCCGGGCAGGGGCAGCGCGTCGTCGAGCCGGGCGGCGAGCCGCCGCAGCCCCTCCCGGCGGCGGCGCAGGGCGCTCAGAAACACTGTGCGCCGTCCAGGCTGACGTCCAGCTTGAGCCCCGTGAGGTGGAAGTTGCCGCCCGTGGCGGACCAGGCGTGCGAGCGGACCCGGTCCACCTCGATGTCTCCCGCCTGGAGACCGAACGCCCCGGCCGGCCCCTTGACGCCGGACACCTCGTCGAGGGTGGATGCGTCGCGGCCGATCTCGGCCGTACCGAAGCGTGCGTCACCCACCAGGTCCTCGCCGTCGATCACCAGGTGCTCCGCGGTCACGACCCCCGCGTCGCCGCCCGCCGTGAGCTTGAAGACGACGGTCCCCACCGGTGTCCTGACACGCGCGGACTGGCAGATGTCGGTCAGCGTCGCCTTGCCCAGGCCGAGCAGGGCGACCGGGTGCGCCGTGCCGTCGACGCTCCGGTCGGTGTGTACGTACGAGGCGAGGCCCTCGCTGCTGAGCTTGCTGGACGACACCTGGAAGCTGGTGCCGGAGACCGCGAACGAGGCGGCGAGCGCGCCCTCGGCCATCAGGAGGGCCATGCCGGCCAGGGCGGCGAAACCGGGTACGGCGAGAGCCGCCGACCTCTTCCAGTTCGTGCGGGCGCGGGGGTGCGTGGGTGTGCTCACTGATCCTCCCGAACGTCGTGTGGTGCGTACGGAAGTGCTGCTGACGGATTGTCAGGGAGGCTAGGGCGTTATGAGAAGCAGCGTCAATAGGATGGGCGGTGGCAGCCCCGGGCCGCCGCCCGGCGGAACGGGTGCGGTGCGCGGACGCGACCGCCCCGGCCGGTGGGTACCGGCCGGGGCGGGTGATGTGGTGCGGTTGCGCCACCGCACTCGCCGTACTGACGTGGCGTCAGGCCAGCGTGGCGAGGGCCTGGTTGAAGGTGGCCGAGGGACGCATGACCGCCGAGGCCTTGGCCGCGTCCGGGTGGTAGTAGCCGCCGATCTCGGCCGGCTTGCCCTGGACCGCGATCAGCTCGTCGACGATCTTCTGCTCATTGTCGGTGAGCGTCTGGGCGAGCGGGGCGAACGCCTTCGCCAGCTCGGCGTCGTCGGTCTGCTTCGCCAGCTCCTGCGCCCAGTACAGGGCGAGGTAGAAGTGGCTGCCGCGGTTGTCGATGCCACCGAGGCGACGGCTCGGCGACTTGTCCTCGTTGAGGAACGTCGCGGTCGCGCGGTCCAGGGTGTCGGCCAGGACCTGGGCGCGGGCGTTGCCCGTGGTCTGGGCGAGGTGCTCGAAGCTGACCGCGAGGGCGAGGAACTCGCCCAGGCTGTCCCAGCGCAGGTAGTTCTCCTTGACCAGCTGCTGGACGTGCTTGGGCGCGGAGCCACCGGCACCGGTCTCGAACAGACCGCCGCCGTTCATCAGCGGGACGACCGAGAGCATCTTCGCGCTCGTACCCAGCTCCAGGATCGGGAACAGGTCGGTCAGGTAGTCACGCAGCACGTTGCCGGTGACGGAGATCGTGTTCTCGCCGCGGCGGATCCGCTCGACGGACAGCTTCGTCGCCTCGACCGGGGACATGATGCGGATGTCCAGGCCCTCGGTGTCGTGCTCCGGGAGGTACCGCTTGACCTTCTCGATGAGCACGGCGTCGTGGGCGCGGGTCTCGTCCAGCCAGAACACCGCCGGGTCGCCGGTCGCGCGGGCGCGGGTGACGGCCAGCTTCACCCAGTCCTTGATCGGCGCGTCCTTGGTCTGGCAGGCGCGGAAGATGTCACCGGCCGAAACGGCCTGCTCCAGGACGACGTTGCCGGCCTCGTCGACCAGACGGACGGTACCTGTAGTGGGGATCTCGAAGGTCTTGTCGTGGCTGCCGTACTCCTCGGCCTTCTGCGCCATCAGACCGACGTTGGGCACCGAGCCCATGGTCGCCGGGTCGTACGCGCCGTTGGCCCGGCAGTCGTCGATGACGACCTGGTAGACGCCGGAGTAGCTGCTGTCCGGCAGCACGGCGAGCGTGTCGGCCTCCTGGCCGTCCGGGCCCCACATGTGACCGGAGGTGCGGATCATGGCCGGCATGGAGGCGTCGACGATGACGTCGGAGGGGACGTGCAGGTTGGTGATGCCCTTGTCGGAGTCCACCATGGCGAGCTCCGGGCCCTCGGCGAGCTCGGCGTCGAAGGAGGCCTTGATGTCGGCACCCTCGGGCAGGGCCTCCAGGCCCTTGTAGATGCCGCCGAGACCGTCGTTCGGCGTCAGGCCGGCCGCGGCGAGTGCCTCGCCGTACTTCGCGAACGTCTTCGGGAAGAAGGCGCGCACGACGTGGCCGAAGACGATCGGGTCGGAGACCTTCATCATCGTGGCCTTGAGGTGTACGGAGAACAGGACGCCCTCCGCCTTGGCCTTGGCGACCTGGGCGGTCAGGAACTCGCGCAGGGCGGCGACCCGCATGACGGAGGCGTCGACGACCTCGCCCGCCAGGACGGGGACCGACTCGCGCAGGACGGTGGTGGTGCCGTCGTCGCCCGCCAGCTCGATACGGAGCGAGCCGGCCTCGGAGACCGTCACGGACTTCTCGGTGGAGCGGAAGTCGTTCTGGCCCATGGTGGCGACGTTGGTCTTGGAGTCGGCCGACCAGGCACCCATGCGGTGCGGGTGGGTCTTGGCGTAGTTCTTGACCGACGCGGGGGCGCGGCGGTCGGAGTTGCCCTCGCGCAGGACCGGGTTGACGGCGCTGCCCTTGACCTTGTCGTAACGGGCGCGGATGTCCCGCTCCTCGTCCGTCTTCGGGTCGTCCGGGTAGTCCGGCAGCGCGTAGCCCTGCTCCTGCAGCTCGGCGACCGCGGCCTTCAGCTGCGGGATCGAGGCCGAGATGTTCGGCAGCTTGATGATGTTGGCCTCGGGCGTCTTGGCCAGCTCGCCGAGCTCGGCGAGCGCGTCGTCGATGCGCTGCCCCTCCTGGAGGTACTCGGGGAAGCCGGCGATGATCCGGCCCGCCAGCGAGATGTCCCGGGTCTCCACGCGGACCCCGGCCGTCGACGCGTACGCCTGGACCACGGGCAGGAACGAGTGCGTGGCCAGGGCCGGGGCCTCGTCAGTGTGTGTGTAGATGATGGTCGAGTCAGTCACCGGGTGCTCCGCTCCACGTCTGCAACATTGCTCGACATCAAGATATCTCGTGATCGACGTCTTCTCGACAGGGGTCGGGGTCCTTTCCGGAGGGTGGCGCCGGCAGGAACCCGTCGCGCACGAAGAAGCGGACATAGCGTGCGAAGAGTGCGTCGTCGACCTCTGGCGACACCACTCCGGAGCCGTCCAGTGCGCGGCGGGTGGCGGAGGAGTCGAACAGGGGGGAGTCCGACGGTGACGCCTGGCTTCCCGTCGGCGGGAGCAGGCCCAGGAGCGGGTACGCCGCGTTCTCCGGGTGCCGCTCCATGTGGCGGTGCCAGTCCGCCAGCGGTACGTCGTCCAGTGGGTAGCCCAGGGACCGCAGGCGGTCCACGATGCCCGTGAAGAGGCGGAGCCGCTCGCTGGAGACGTGGAACGTCGCCCCGGCGGCCGACGGGTCGCCGGCCAGGACGGTGATCGCCCCGCTGACGTGGTCCACCGGCACCAGGTCGAAGTCCGAGACGTAGTCGCCAGGGGCGCGGCCCGCCTGAATACAGCCCTTCACGAGCAGCCAGAGGAAGTCGGCCGCCTGGCACACGCCGGTCACGCTGGAGCCGCTGATACGCGTGGGGCGGTACACCGTCACGGGCAGGCCGCGCTCCCGGGCCTGGGCGACGAGCGTCTCGGCCACCCACTTCGACTCGGCGTACCCGTTGCGCAGCAGGGCCACGTCCCCCAGCGGATGGCCGGGCAGGACGCGGCCCCTCGGCGGACCGGCCGCCGGGAAGACGCCCACGGTGGAGACGTGGTGCACGGGGACCGTGCGGTGGGCGGCGGCCAGGCGCAGGACCTCGGCGGTCCCGTCCACGTTGGCCGCCTTCAGCCGTTCGTAACCGTACGCGAGGTTCACCTCCGCGCCCGTGTGGAACACCACGTCGACGATGCGGGCCAGCTCGTCGAACCCGTCCTCCCCGAGCCCCAGCCGGGGCAGCGCCAGGTCGCCGGGGACCGCCCGGATCCGGTGCGCGCGGGAGTCGTCCCACAGCCCGTAGCGCTCCAGCGTGGCGCGGAGCCGCTTCTCGGCGGCGGACGTGTCCGAGGCCCGGACCAGGCAATGGACCACGGCACCGGTCCGCTCCAGCAGGTCACGCAACAGGAACGCGCCGAGGAACCCGGTGGCGCCCGTCAGCAGGACGTGGCGCGGGTCGCCGGCGACGTACACCACCTCCCGCGCGGGTGTGATGTCCGGGGCGAGCGTCTCGGGGCCGATGGCCGGCACTGCCCGCCCGCTTCCGCGGGTGGTGGCGAGCGCGGTGAGCGCGCCGAGGGTGGGGGCCGCGACGATGTCGGCGGGGCGGATGTCCAGCCCCAGCTCGGTACGGATACGGACGGACAGCCGTACCGCCAGCAGGGAGTCGCCGCCGAGCGAGAAGAAGGACTGGTCCGGGTGGATGTCCGGGGTGCGCAGTACGTCGGCCCAGATGGCGGCCAGGGCGTGTGACGGCCGGGCGGCGGCAGGGGCGACACGGGTGGTGGCGGGGGCGGGCGCTGCGGGTGGCGCTGCGGGGGCGTACAGCCGGTGCACCGCCGCCCGGTCCGTCTTGCCGCTCGCGGTCAGCGGGAGGCCCGGGACGCGGACCAGCGACGCCGGGACGAGGTGGCGGGGAAGCCGCTCCAGGAGCGCCCCACGCACCCGCTCCGGCTCGGGACCCTCCGTGCCGGTCCCGGTGTAGTACGCCACGAGCCGCTTGTCCTCCGCGCCCGTACCGTCCACCCGCACCACGGCGTCGCTCACGCCCGGCACCGCCTTCAGCGCGGCCTCGACCTCGCCCGGCTCCACCCGGTATCCACGGATCTTGACCTGGTCGTCAGCGCGGCCGAGGAACTCGATCGTGCCGTCCGCCAGGAACCGCCCCCGGTCCCCGGTGCGGTAGAGCAGGCCGCCGGACCGGCCCGGGGCGAAGGGGTCGGGCACGAACCGGCGGGCCTGCGCGGCCTCCTCGGAGAGGTAGCCGAGGGCGACGGCGTCACCGGCGGCACAGATCTCACCGACCGTGCCCACCGGGCACGGCCGGAGCCGGCCGTCCAGGACGTACACCCTGCTCCCGGGCACCGGCCGGCCGATCGAGGGGCGGTCCGGCCACGCCGGGGGCGCACCGCTGAGGGGGTGGGCCGTGACCACATGGGTCTCGGAGGGGCCGTACTGGTTCTCCAGGCGCGCCCCGGGGCAGGCGGCGGTGAAGAACCTCCGGATCGCCGGGGTCGCGTACAGCTGCTCCCCGGCCGTGATCACCTCGCGGAGACTCGCGGCGGAGCGGCCGGCGGCGACGGCGTACTCGGCGAGCTGCTGCAGGGCCACGTAGGGGACGAAGAGGCGGTCTACCGCGTGCCGCTCGATGAGGTCGAGCAGGCGGTGCGGGTCGCCGCGCGTGCCGTCGTCCGCGAGGACGAGCGTCCCGCCGCTCGCCCAGGTGGCGAACATCTCCTGGAACGCCACGTCGAAGCCGGGCGGCGCGAACTGGAGCGTGCGCGATCCGGCGTCGGCGGCCGAGGCACGGCACTGCCAGTCCAGGAGCGCGGCCAGGGAGCGGTGGGGCAGGGCCACGCCCTTGGGCCGCCCGGTCGAGCCGGAGGTGTACACGACGTACGCCGGGTCCTCGGGGGACGTCTCGGGAAGGGGCCCATGGAGCTCGCCCCGGGGAGCGTCGTCCAGGAAGAGGACGCGTACGCCGGTGCCGGCCGGGGGCGCCGCTGCCGCGCGGGTGGTCAGCACGGCCGCCATGCGGCTGTCGCGGATCATGAAGGCGGCGCGTTCGGCCGGGAGGGAGGGGTCCAGGGGGACACAGGCGGCGCCCGCCCTGAGCACGCCCAGGACGGCGACGAGGGCGTCCGCCGACCGTCCGATACGGATACCTATTCGCTTCCGGGTCAGTCCTTCGGAGACCAGCCACCCGGCCAGGGAGTCGGCGGCGGCCGACAGCCCGGCGTACGTCAGGCTCCGCTCGCCGTGCACGACGGCCGGGGCGTCGGGAGTCCGCCGCGAGGTCCGGGCGACCAGCTCATGGGCGTGCGGCAGGGGCAACGGGCCCGCCGGCTCGGGGCCCCGCGGCAGCGTGTCGGTCACCAGCCGCCGTTCCGCCTCGGGCATGAGGTCCAGGTCGTCCAGGGCAGCGTCCGGGTTCCGGGTGGCATCGGCCAGCAGAGCCAGGAAGCGCTCGGTCAGGCGGTGCGCGCTCGACGGGTCGAGGACGCCGGTCGCGTACTCCATCAGGGCCCGGTAACCGCCCTCATGGGGGACGAGCTCCAGGAACAGGTCGAACTTCGCGGTGCCGTTGTGGCCGTAGAGGCGCTCGGCGGACACGCCCGGCAGCCGCAGTCCCGGAGCGTCGGCGTCGTCGACCGTGAACACCACCTGGAACAGCGGGAACCGTCCCGGCACACGCTCGCCCGCCAGCTCCGCGACCAGCCGGCTGTGCGGAACATGACGGTGCGCCATGGCCCCGCGTACGCAGGTGGCGCTCTCCTTGACGAGCTCCCCGAACGTCTGTCCGGGCCGGACGCGCTGACGCAGCGGCAGGACATCGCTCAGGCAGGCGATCAGCGGTTCCAGCTCCAGCCGGTCCCGCCGGGTGACCGGGGTGCCCAGCACGATGTCGTCCTGGCCGCCGAGCCGCGCCACAAGGGCGGTCAGGGCGGCGGTGAACAGCACGAAGGGCGTCGTACGGAGCCGGCGGCAGGCCCCGCGTACGGCATCGGCGAGGTCGGGGCCCACGGCGAACTCGACGAGCCCGCCCCGGTGGTCCGGCACGGCAGGGCGGGGCCGGTCCAGCGGGACCGTGGACTCGGCGGGAGCGCCGTCCAGCGTCCGGCGCCAGTACGCCATGGCCTCGTCCTGCGCGTCCTGCGCGTCCTGCGCGGCTTCTCGTTGGGCGCGGGCGTAGGCGCCGAACGTCGTGGGCAGCTCCGGCAGTCCGGGTGCGCGGCGCTCGACGGCGGCCCGGTACAGCTCGCTGAACTCCTGGTCGAGGAGGCGGAACGACCACCCGTCGATGGCCGCGTGGTGCAGCGCGACCGCCAGGACGGCGTCCCGCTCACCGGTGCGCACCAGCGTCGCCCGCAGCAGCGGCGGCCGGTCGGCGGGCAGCGGCCCGGAGACGGCCGCCCGGACCGCCTCGGCCAGCGCGCCCGGCGCGCCCGGTGCGACCCGGCGGACGGCGAGCGGAACCGGCGCCGGCGGGGACACCCGCTGCACGGTCCGGCCACCCTCCAGGACCAGGGCGGTGCGCAGGGGTTCGTGCCGTGCGACGACGCCCGTCAGCGCCGCCCGGACGGCAGGGACGTCGATGTCGCCGCGCAGGCGGTGGATCCATGACTCGACGTAACGTCCGGCTCCCGCCTGGAACTGGTCGTTGAGCCAGATCGACTCCTGCTCGAACGACATCGGGTGAGTGACCGGGTCATGAGTGTCGAACGTGGTCACGCGTCGTCCTCCCCCGTGCCGTGGCCCGGCCGGAGCGCGCGCAGCAGCGCCGGCCGGTCCAGTTTGCCGTTGGCGGTGAGCGGCAGGGCCGCCCGCCTGCGCACCAGCTCGGGTACGAGATGGCGGGGCAGCCTGGCAGCCAGTTCCCGGCGCACCGCCTGGGGCCGCAGTGGGTCGTGGGCGGGGGCGTCCGTGTAGAACAGCGCCAGGCGCTCGTAGCCTCCGTTCGCGCCGGGTACGGGGACGACCGCGCAGTCGGCCACGCCGGGCACGGTGCGTACGACGGCTTCCACCTCCTCCGGCTCGACCCGGTGGCCGCGTACCTTCACCTGCCGGTCGGCGCGGCCGGTGAAGTGCACGACGCCGTCGCCGTCCTGGAACCCGAGGTCCCCGGTCCGGTACACCCGGGTGGGTACGCCGTCGACGGTGACGGTCGGGAACATGCGGGCGGTCAGCTCCGCGTCGCCCAGATAGCCCAGCGCGATGCCGTCACCCGAGACGCAGATCTCACCTGTGGTGCCCGGCGCGGCCGGCCGCCCGTCGTCCGTCAGGATGTGCACCCTTCGGCCCGGTACCGAATCGCCGACCGGGATCCCGGACGGGACGTCGCAGTCGGAGCGGCGTACGCGGCGGGCCGTGGTGAAGACGCAGGTCTCGACGGGCCCGTAGCCGTTGGTCAGTTCGATGGCCGGGTGGCGGTCGAGGAAGGCGCGCACCCGGGGGACGGAGAGCCGTTCACCGCCCGTCAGCACATGGCGCAGCCCCTCGAAGCAGCCGGGGTCCTCGTCGACGAAGAGGTGGAACAGCGACGCGGTGAGCCAGACCGTGTCCACCCCTTCGCGCTCGACGAGGGCGCGCAGCGTACCGGGGAGCAGGTAGCCGCCGTCGAGCAGCACACTGGTGCCACCGTTGATCAGCGGTCCCCAGACCTCCAGGGTGAAACCGTCCCAGGACACGGGTGCCGCCTGCGGCATCACCGGCGCCCTCACGCCGCCGGGGCCGAACGGTTCGAAGGAGCCGTCGAACAGGCTGATCGTGGCGCGGTGCCCGGACACCACCGCCTTGGGGCGGCCGGTGGTGCCGGAGGTGAAGAAGACCGTGGCGGGACAGGACCCGTCCACCGGCGGCCGCGCCCCGCGCCCGGGTCCTCGGTGGGCCGCTTCCCGGGGAAGGAGACCGTGCACCGAAGGGGAGCACAGCGCGCCCTCCCAGCCGTCCCACGGATCCGGCGCCACGGTCACGCGGGGCGCGAGCATGCCTGCCACCGCGCGCAGCCGTTCGACGGGCCAGCCGGGATCCAGGGCCGCGTACGCGGCCCCCGTCTTCAGTACGCCGAGGAGCGCCGCCACCAGCGTCGCCGAACGCGGCAGCACGACCGGCACGAACGTGTCCGGTCCGGCCCCCCGGTCCAGGAGTTCGGCGGCCCACGCGTCGGCCGCCGCGTCCAGTTCGGCGTAGCCGACGCGCCGTGCGCCGTCGACCAGGGCGACCGCGTCGGGTCTGTGCTCGGCGTGCCGCTCGACGGCTTCGTGGATCAGGGACGGCCCGCCGGTGCCCGCCGCGGGGTCACCGGCGGCGCGGTGCGCCGGAGCGGTGCGGGGCGCCGGGGCGGCGTCGGGGGCCACGGCGGCGCGGGTCATCGGGCGTCCCCGGCGGGGGCCACGGCCGAGGCGAAATCGGCGAGGTCCTCGCTGTCGAGCAGGGTCTCGGGCGGGATGTCCACGCCCAGTTCGCGGCCGACGCGCAGGCATATGCGTATCGCGTCCAGGGAGGTGCCACCGAAGTCGTAGAAGCTGTCCGTCAGCCGGTGGGGCCCGGCGCCCGTCACCTCTGCCACGACGGACAGCACGACGTCCACGACATGTTCGGCGGGCGAGGCGCTCTCAGTGCTCACGTGCGGGGCTGACACCCTGGATGTCCCTTCTGGTCTCTTCTGCTCTCTCGGCTTGAATCCGCCACCGCCGGACGGGTGTTATCGAACACGTCCGGCGGACCTTCGCACATCCTGCCCCATGGCCCGATGTGGCCGTTTCCGTGGAGGGGCGGTTTCCGGCCGAGGCTCATACGGAAGCCTTCTCTTCACTGGAACCGTGCCGGAGCGGAGTCCCTGTGCAGCAGCACCCCCATCACCACCATGAACATGAGGCCCGGCAGCGCCCCGCCCGTGCGGCCCGGCGCAGCCGGATCCACCAGGGCGTCGGAACCGTGATCGCCGGTACGGTGGCGGCCGCCGCAGTGGTCACCGGGACGCTCATGGCCGGGGACACGGGCGGCGGTTCCGAGGCCGTCCGGGCGGGTACGCGGGCCACCCCCACGCCCATCCCCGGCCGGGGCGCCGGCACGCCCCGCGCGGGAGGCGCCGAGGCCCTCGGCGCGGCCTCCGCGTACGCCCAGCGGGTCGTCGCCCTGACCAACGCCGAGCGCGCGCGGGCGGGTTGCCCGCCCCTGCGCGTCAACGGCCGCCTCCGGAGCGCCGCACAGGGCCACGCCGACGACATGGCCGCCCGCGACTACTACGCGCACAACAACCCCGAGGGGCGCGACGCGGGCGACCGGATGGAGGCGGCCGGCTACGACTGGCGCACCTGGGGCGAGAACATCCACCGCGGGCCGAGGGACCCCGCCCGCGCCGTGCGCGACTGGCTGGCCAGCTCGGGGCACCGCGAGAACATCGTGAACTGCGCGTTCAAGGACATCGGGGTGGGCGTGAACCTCCGCTCCAACGGACCCTGGTGGGTCCAGAACTTCGGCGCCGCGGGATGACCGGAACGGAACGGGAACCGGCGGACACCGGCGTCGTCACGAGCGTCGTCACCGGCGTCGTCACCGGCGCTGGATCCGCGCGGCCCTCGCGCCGATGTCGGGCAGCTTGGCGTACAGGGCGGCGCCAGGACAGCGGGTGGGATAGCCGTCCGTGTGGCCGCCGACCGCCGGCAGCACCGCCTTCGTCCCCTTCGGGTAGCGCGACTCGTCGTGCGTGGACACCAGGGCGACGCTGCCGCGCGGATCGGGAGCCCGGGGGCCGAGCTTCCAGGCGACCAGCCGCGCGATCGCGTCGAGCATCGGCTCCGGTACGGTCTCGCCGGGCGTGAACGTGCCGATCGCGGCGATGCCGACCGTCCCCTCGTTGAACCCCTTGGTGTGCGCCCCGATCACGGGCCGGTCGACCCCGCCCGCCCGGCCCTCGTAGATGGTGCCGCAGGCGTCGACGAGGAAGTTGTAGCCGATGTCGTCCCACTGCCGGCCGTAGGCGTGCCCCGCGTACAGATCGCGGAGCATGCGGGGCACGGTCGCGCAGTCGTAGCCGTTCGGGGTGCTGGTGTGGTGGATGACGGCGGCCTTCACGGCGGGCGCGTAGCGGGCGCCGGGCGCGGTGTCCACGGTCTCGGCGTGCCACGCCCGGCGCGGCACGATGGCGGGCCGCGGCCCCTGGTGGCGGGCGCGCTGCGCCTGCTCCCGCCCCGGCGACGAGGAGGCGCTGCCCGGCGGCGTCCCGGACCGGTTGATCCACAGCGACGTGGCCGCGAGGAGTACGAGCACCGCCAGCGCGGCGGCGGTACGGCACCGGCGCCTCCGCATGAGCTGCATGCTCCACCCTCCGCTCCTCGGCCCTTCGCGGCCGCGGTGGTGCCGCACCCCGCCGGTGACCGGCGTCGCCACAGCCATCGTCACCGGCCCGCCGCCCCCCGCGCCCGCCGGATTGCTCCGAGTGGGGCTACGCCTGCCGCTCGGCCGGCTTACGGGCCAGCACGTACGCCTGCGGAGTTCTCTCCGTCGCGTACGCCTCCCGCACCAGCCGCGCCTCCACGGCGAACCCCGCCCCGACCAGCAGCTCGGCGAGACGGTCCGGCGACCAGCGGTGGAAGTCCAGCGCGATGGTGCGGCCGAACGCCTCCGTCATGCGCAGCGGCTCGTCGCCGACCTGGAAGGCGAGCAGCAGGTGCCCGCCCGGGGCCAGCACCCGGTGGAACTCGGCCAGCACCCCCGGCACGTGCTCAGGCTCGATGTGGATGAGCGAGTACCAGGCGACGATGCCGTCGAGTACGCCGTCCTCCAGGTCCAGATCGGTCATCGAACCCTCGTCGAACCGCAGGTGCGGATACGCCCGCCTGGCCGGTTCCAGCATCCCGGGCGACAGGTCGACGCCGAAGACGTCCAGTCCGCATGAGTGCAGATGCCCCGCGATCCGGCCGGTGCCGCAGCCGATGTCGGCGACCCGCCCGCCCCCGGTGCTCCGCACGGTTTCGGTGAAGGCGGCGAGCATCGCGCGGTCGAGCGGCTTGGCGTCGAGGTCCCCGCGGGCGTATTCCTCGTAATCGGGGGCGATGGCGTCGTAGGACTGTCGGGTGTCCCGTACCCAGGGCGCTTCGGTCATGGCTCACGACCGTAGCGGTCGCTGGCGAACGGGCCGCCGGTGCCGGGTGATTGTCAGTGGTGCCTTCTACCGTTCAGGAAGTGGGACGCGCGGAACAGGCCGCGAGGTCCGTCCTGGGGAGGCTGCTGTGACGGATGAGGGGTTCGAGGCCGCGACCGGGGACGGCCCCGCCCCGTCGGCGACGCCCGGGGCGGCGGGCGGGGCGGCGGGCGGGGCGGCGGAGCGCAGGGCCGCCGAGGTGCGGGTGGCGTTCGAGGGGCTGCTGCAGATCCGGCGCCTGACCAATACGGCGGGCGGCGACCCGGCGGCGGTTCCCGCCGTGTGGGAGCGCAATCGGCCGGTCAGGGCGGTCGCCCTGGCGCTGGAGGCCGCCGGGCTCGCACCCTCGGCCGTCGACGCGGAAGGGCGGCGCGTGGCGACGGGGTACCGCGTGGGGCCGGGGGAGGCGCCGGGGACGGTACGGGTGGAATGGCTGGGCCCACCGGGTGGCGGTGCCGCCCAGGAGGAGGAGCGCGCCCTCGGCGCATGCGCCCGCGTCCTGGCCCCGCTGGGCTGGGAGGCCCTGCTGTACCGGGGCCCGCGCAAACGCCGCTTCCTGGAGGTCGAGGCGCTGCCGCCCCCGTAACAGCGCCGCCCGGGCCGGTGACCCGTACGGCTCAGCAACACGGTTCCCCAGGGACCTCCCGGGCCCACAGTGGAACCGTACGTACCTGATGCCTGATGCCGTCACGCCCGGGAGACCCCATGAGCGCCATCAACCGACGCGACTTCGGCCTGTTCGTCCTCCGCGTCGGCACCGGAGCGGTGCTCGCGGCACACGGGGCGCAGAAGCTGTTCGGCTGGTTCGGCGGCGGCGGCCTCGACGGCACGTCCAAGGCGATGGAGGCGATGGGCTTCCGGCCCGGACGGCAGAGCGCCGTCGCCGCCGGTCTCGGCGAGGCGGGCGGCGGGACGCTGCTGATGCTCGGGCTCGCCACCCCCGCCGCCGGGGCGGCCGCGGCGGGCGCGATGGCCGGTGCGGTCGCGGTGCATGCCCCGGCCGGGTTCTTCAACCAGTCCGGCGGCTACGAATACCCCGCCTACCTCGGCTTCACGGCAGCGGCCATCGGCGTCACCGGCGCAGGCCGGTACTCCCTCGACCACGCCACCGGTCACCGTTTCGACCAGCCGTGGACGCTGGCGGCGGCGTTCGTCGGCAGCGCCCTGGCCGCGGCGGCCGTGGTCGGCAAGCGCGCCAAGGACCAACTGGCCGAAGCCGGCGACGACGGCGGGGACGGCGACGACGGCGGGGACGCCTGACCCGGCCCGATCCGCCTCCCCGGTCACCCGGCGGGGCGAGCGGACCGGGCCGGCCCGGTCCGGTTCACCCGTGGTTCACCAGGTTCACCAGTAATGACGCCGTCCGCCGACCGCGTGCCCCAGGGCGCCCAGCACCCAGAGGATCGCTCCGATCACGACCAGGATGAGTCCGATGGTCCACAGAATGCTGATGCCTGCGACGGCACCGATGATGAGCAGGACGAGGCCCAGGATGATCATGACGCCTCCGATCAGGGAGAGTCCCACTACACAAGAGGTCCCCGATCAGAGCGGGAGCAAACCGCACAAATAACTCAAGTCTGTATGGCGGGCTGCTACCTTTCGTGATCCATTGACCATCTTGTGTCATCAACGGGAGCGCGCGTGAAGGTCGCCTGCGTCGGTGGCGGGCCCGCCGGCCTGTACTTCTCGATCCTGATGAAGCTGCGGGACCCCTCCCACGACATCACCGTCCACGAGCGCAACCCGGCCGGCTCGACGTACGGCTGGGGAGTCACCTACTGGGCGGGCCTGCTCGACACGCTCCACCGCCACGACCCCGTCTCCGCACGCGCCATCCACGAGAACTCGGTCCGCTGGAGCGACGGAGTGGCACACGTCCGCGACCGCACGACCGTGCACCACGGGGACCAGGGGTTCGGCATCGGCCGTCGCACCCTGCTGGACATCCTCGCCGGGCGGGCCCGGTCCCTCGGAGTGCGCATCGCGTTCCAGCAGCCGGTCGCCGACGCGACCGAACCGGTGCGGGCCGACCTGATCGTCGCCGGCGACGGGGCCAACAGCGGGCTGCGTGGCCGCCACGCCGGCCACTTCGGCACCGACATCACGGTCGGGCGCAACAAGTACGTCTGGCTCGGTACCACCAAGGTCTTCGACGCCTTCACCTTCGCCTTCGTGGAGACGGCGCACGGCTGGATCTGGTGCTACGGCTACCGGTACGGCGAGCACCACAGCACCTGCGTCGTCGAGTGTTCCCCCGCCACCTGGACCGGCCTCGGACTCCACGAGGCGAACCACGCCGACGGCCTCGCCCTGCTGGAGCGCCTCTTCGCCGGGCCACTGGACGGCCACCCGCTGTTCGGCCGCGCCCGCGCCGACGGCAGCGCGCGATGGCTGCACTTCCGTACCGTGACCAACCGGACCTGGTACCGGGACAACCTCGTCCTGATCGGCGACGCCGCGCACACCACCCACTACTCCATCGGCGCGGGCACCACCCTCGCCCTGGAGGACGCCATCGCCCTCGCCGGCGCCCTGCACGACAGCCCCCGCCTCCAGCCCGCCCTCGCCCGCTACGAACGGGAACGCCGCTCTGCTCTCGTCCCCGCCCAGAGCGCGGCCCGTTACAGCGCCCAGTGGTACGAGAACCTGCCGCGCTACATCGACCTGGCACCGCCGGAGATGTTCGCCCTGCTCGGCCAGCGGCATTCGCCCCTGCTGCCGCACATCCCGCCGCAGCTGTACTACCGGATCGACCGGGCGGCCGGCCAACTCGAAGCGCTGCGCAAGCTCAAGCGCTGGCTGGGGCCGAGGCTCGCCCGAACGGTCGCGGGCGTCGGCCGCGGATCGGCCCGGGGCGGAAGTTCGCGCCCAGAACCTCCGCATACACCCGGTGGGCCGAGCGGCAGGTGAAACGGCAGCCCTCCGCCCGGCCGCGCGCGGACACCGATACGGGCTCGGCACGGAACAGATACCGCTTGAGGGAGTTCAGAGGTCGGTCCGGAGTTCCGGACGGGCGGCGGACCCCGCACACTGATCTCTGTGAACGAGGGCAGAAGCGACCATCCGGACCACGACCGCGCACATGACGACGCCGATGCGCCGCGCAGGGGCCGAGTGTGGCTCATGGCGTTGTTGGTCCCCGCCGTGGGGGCGGCCGGCGGCGCGGCGGGGCCGCTGTTCCGGGGCGCCCGGGGCGCGACCTACGACGGCGGTCCGCTGCTCGTCGTCACGGCGGTCGTCACCTTCCTCCTCTGCTTCGCCCTCGTCTCGCTCGGCGCCATCTGGCTCCTCGACAAGGCCTCGCTCGTGGTCGCCCACGTCAGGGCCAACCGTGACCACCGCCGCACCTCACGAAGAACGCCCTGATCCGGCGCCCCCGCCCAAAGCACGCGCGTGCCGTGACCCCTCACAGGTCACGGCACGCGCCCCCACGGTCCGGCCCCCGGAGGCGCCTGTCCCGGGCCGGCCCGTCTCCGGACGCGCCGGTCTCAGACGCGCTGCCAGAGCGCCGGGACGTTCGGCGGCTCCCAGCCGGCCTGCGCCTGGTGGCCCTGCAGACAGCGGTACGCGACGCCGCCGTACGTCACCTGGTCGCCCGCCCGGTAGACGGTGCCCGCCGCCCACGTGCCGCCCGGCTCCCCGGGGTCGCCCGGGTCGCCGGGATCGCCCGGGTCACCGGGGCCCGTGGTCGTCTTCAGCGTCAGCCCGTACGCCTGCAACAGCGGGTTGACCGGCTGGTGGTACGTCGTGCCGCCGCTGCGGCAGTTGCCCGAACCACCCGACGTGACGCCCTGGGCCTGGCTGCCGGAGACGTACGAGCCGCCCGAGTCGCCCGGCTCGGCGCACACGGACGTACGGGTCACCCCGGTGATGGTGCCCTCCGGGTACGTCACGCTCGTGTTGTGCTGCTGGATGGTGCCGCAGTGCCAGCCGGTCGTGGAGCCCGAGCGGCAGATCGAGGCGCCGACCGGCTGCTGCACCGAGCCGGTCACCTGGACGTTCGCGCCGCCCGCGCCCTTCACGTACGGGGTCGCCGTCCAGTTGGCGCTCGTCGCCACCCAGGCCGTGTCCCGGCCGGGGAACGTGGAGGCCTGGAACGTGCCCTGCGCCACCTGGTTGTACCCGCTCGTCGTCGTGCCCGCCCGGCCGCAGTGCCCCGCCGTCGCGAAGCCCTGCTGCGTACCCCGCGTGATCGCGAAGCCCACCGAGCAGCGGCCCGAGCCGCCCATGTAGTACGCGTCGCCGCCCCTGATGTCGTACAGCGGACGCGGCCGTTCGTCCGTCGGGACGACCCGTATCCGCGACCGGTCGACGCCGCCCGTGCGGGCGATCAGCGACTCGGCCGCGGCCGGATCCACGGCGCGGACCACCACGGAATTGGTACGGACGTCGACGTACCAGACGGGTACGCCGGTGTCGGCGGCGCGCCGCGCGGCACGGTCCAGGGCGGCCTTGGTGCCGTCGAGTGCGGCCAGGCTGTGCGGGACGACGACGGCCTCGGCGCCGCTCGCCGCGATCGCCGCCGCGTCGGCGGCCCGGGTGGTGGCCACGGTCAGGACCGACGCTTCGTCACCCTCCACCCAGGCGCCCGCGTACGAGGTGGCCAGCCGCTGCTGGAGACGGGCGGCGGTGGCGCCCGCCTCCGCCTCGTTGGCGAGCCGCCGCTGCGCCTGGGCCCGCGTGAGGCCCAGGTCCCGCTGCATGGACGCGAGGACGTCCGGCGGTACGGCGGACACGGCGAGGGTCTCCGCCGCCGAACGGGCCGCGGGGCCGGGCGCGGAGGCGGCCGCGGGGCCGTGCGCGGCCGTGGGCGCGGCCACGGCCCCTTGCAGCGCGGTCAGTACCAGCGCGCCCACGGTGGCGGCACCCACGCACGCGGCCCTGGCGTGTCTGTGGAACATGGGGGAGTCTCCTCGGTCTCGGGGGAGGGGAGGTGTGGCGGTGTGCCGAAACCGTAGGGAGAGCGGACCCGGTGGGAGGAGATGTCAGCCGGCCCCCTGCACGGCGTTATGGAACGGGCGGGAACGGGATGCCAGCCAGCGCGGGTAGCTGGTGCTGCGGGCCACCGCGGCCCGGTGCGCCTCGCGGACGTGGTCCACGACGAACGGCGCGCCCGCCGCGGCGGGCGCCTCCGGGTGCCAGCCGAGCAGGTGCCGCCACACCAGGGGCGTGCCCGCCAGCGGCCGGGTCACCATGCCCGGTGTGTCGGGAAACGTGGCGCGGCACAGGCCGACGGCCCGGCCCACCTGGACGAGGTGGACGCACGACGCGGTGTCCGTCTCGTACACGGTCGCCGGGGTGAAGCCGGCGCGGACGCACGCGGCTGCAAAGCAGTCCGCGAAGCACCCGTCACCGGGCACGTCCGTCCACGCCTCCGCCGCCAGCTCGCCGAGCTCGACCTCCGGCCGGGCGGCGAGGGGATGGGCGGCGGCCAGCATCACGAACACCGGGTCGCGCGCCACTTCCGTCCACGCCAGCCGGCCGGACTCGGGGGGCGTGCTCTCCCCGCACGTACCGATCAGCGCGTAGTCGAGCTGGCCTTCCGCCGCGGACGCCGCGATCTCCCGTTCCGACCAGGAGGTGTGCGTGACCACGCCGATGCCCGGCTCGGCCGACGCGATCCGGTCGACGAGCCCTCCCAGCAGCGGCCCGTGCGTGCCACCGATACGGAAGGCCCGCCGCCGCCCGTCTCCGGGCGACCCCGACCGGGCGAAACGCACCGCCTCCTGCTGCAGTTCGCTCACGGCGGGCAGGACGACGCGGGCCCGGTCCAGCACCAGGGCTCCGAGCGCGGTCGTGCGCACGCCGCTGCGCCCGCGCTCGAACAGCACGCCGCCGAGCGAACGCTCGATCCTCCTCAACTGGGCACTGAGAGCCGGCTGCGCGAGGCCGAGCGCGGTGGCCGCCTTGGTGAGACTGCCGGCGTCGGCGATGGCCCTGATCGTCCTGAGGTGCCGCAACTCCAGTTCCATGGGGGCAGCTTGACGCCGGGGCGAACGGCACGGCAATACACCGGCAGTACAAAGGTCCGGACCAACCGGGTCCCCCGGGGGGAACGCGGAGAATGCGGGCCGGGCGGGTCTGTGTGACGCTGGCGGCGAGACGAGTCTTCCGACGGGACGGAGAGGGTCATGAACCAGCTCGGAGACAAGCCCGAAGAGGTCCGCAAGCGGCTGGAGGAGGAGAAGCGGCAGGCTCGGCGGCAGCGCGGCGAGGGCGGCCGCGGCCCCGGAGACCGGGCGGAGGACCGGGCGGAGGAGCCGCCGGAGCCCGCCCCGCCGAAAGGGCCGGTGCCCGGGGACGCGCTGCGTGAGAGGCACCCCGATGCGGAGGAGCGCCAGTAGGGCTGGGGGAGTATTGGTAACGTAGGGCCACACGGCGGTTACGCGGGGGTGGGTGAATTGGGCGTGCTCGCGAGCGAGGAGCACCATCCCGGGACGCTTCCCGTGCAGCACATGGGCTCCGGACACCACGCGTTCCTGTGCTACGACGACGATGCGCCCGGCTGGGACGTGCTGGCCGCGTTCGTCTGGTCCGGACTGGCCCGTGGCGAGAAGGTCATCGTCTTCGGACCGCCGCGTCTGACCGAGGCACAGGTCCGGTCGCGGCTGCAGGAGGCCCCAGGGCTGCTGGTCGCGTCCGGGTACGAGAGGGCCCAACTGGAGCTGAGCAGCATGCGGGAACTGATCCTGCCCGCGCGGCGGTTCACCGCCGACCGGCAGTGGCAGCGCATCGTCGAGGAGTCCGAGGCCGCCCGCGACGAGGGGTACACCGGACTGCGCACGTGCATCGACATGGGCTGGGTCGCGGACCTCGGCGCCGACCTCGACATGATGATGGACCGTGAGCGCCGGGCCGGTCACCTCTTCACCGACGGCTTCTACAGCGAGATCTGCGCGTACGACCGGCGGCGCTTCCCCGAGCCGGTCCTGGACGCCATGTGCCGGGCACACCCGCAGAACCTGCTGCCCCGGATCGGCCATCTGCGGTGCCGGCACGACAACGGCACGGTGCATGTGATCGGCGAGGCGGACGTGGCGACGTACGGGCAGTTCGCCCAGGCCCTCGCCGACCTGCTCCGTACCTCCGCGCCGCCGCCCGGCCTCTCCACCCGAACGGTCGACCTGCTGCGCACGGGGTTCCTCGGCGCCGAGTGCGCGACCGAACTCGTCCGCCTCCTCGACCGGGCGCCGGCCGACCGGCCCGTACGGATCCGCTGCTCCGAGCGGCACGCGACGCTGCTGTGCCGCATCGGCGCGGACCCGGCCGCCCTCGATGTGACGGGGTAGGCCATGACCCTGGACTCCGCCGGGGAGCGGCCCGGCATCGGTGAGGAGCTCCTGCTGCACCGCCGTTTCGGCGGCGCGGACATCCCGCGGCTGCGCGTGCTGGTGGAGGGCTACGCGGCCCTGACCGGACTCCCGGACTGCCGGCGCGGCGACTTCGTGGTGGCCATGGACGCCGTGGCCGGCAACGTCGTCCAGCACGCGGGCGGGCACGGCGACCTCGTACTGGCCAGGACGCCGAAAGAACTGGAGTGCCGCATCTCCGACCGGGGCCCGGGCTTCACCGAGGACGTCATCCCGGACCTGGCCCCCGGCCTCAACGGCGCCTGCCACGGCCGGGGCCTGTGGCTCACCCGTCTGATCACCGACCGCCTCACCATCGCCCCGGGCCCGGTCGGCAGCATCGTGACGTTCGCGATGAAGCTGCACTGACGAGCACCGGGGCGCGGGGTGGGGTCAGCGCACGTGGAAGCTCCCGCGCGCGTGGACGGTCGTGGGGTACTGGCGGCCGACGATGAGCTGGACGTCCTTCGCTCCCGCCGTCCCGTTGTGCCAGACGAGCTGGGTGTGGGCGCCCGGGTTCACCCAGCAGGTGCAGCCGTGGTCGATGCCTCCGCCGTACGGTTCGGCGCAGAACTGCAGCTTGTGGCCGCCAGAGGAGACCAGGTCCACCTCCAGGCGCTGGCCCACCTGGAGCGTCAGCTTTCCGGAGCGCACCTTGTAGGCCAGCGTGTTGACGACGCAGTCGAGCCGGTGCGTCTCGGCGTGGGCGGTGCCCGCGGAGGCGAGGGTGCCCGCGAGGGTGAGGGCGGTGAGGGCGGCGAGGACGCCGCGGCGGCGGGCGGTGACGTTGGTGCGCATGGTTGCTCCTTCGTGTGGAGTGCGGTGGGTGCGGTGCCGCCGGCCCCGGCAGGTGTACGCACGACCTGACCGGACGCCGGGCCGGGGACCGGACCGGATGGATGCCTTGCACGAAGGAGGCGCGTGATCGGATCCGGCGGCCGCGCGTTCCGATCACGCACGTCGTCGGAGACCGCGCTCACCCCTCCACCACGTCGCCGGAGACCGTGCGGTCACCCCTCCGCCGCGTCCTCGGACTCCCAGCGCAGCAGGTCTCCCGGCTGGCAGTCGAGTGCCTCGCAGAGCGCGGCGAGCGTCGCGAAGCGCACCGCCTTGGCGCGGCCGTTCTTGAGCACCGCCAGGTTGGCGGGTGTGATCCCGACGCGTTCGGCGAGCTCGCCCACGGACATCTTCCGCTTGGCCAGCATCACGTCGATGTCGACGGCGATCGGCATCAGATCACCTCGTCCAGTTCGGCCCGCATCCGGGCCGCCTCGACGTCGCGCGCGACCGCCTGGGCGAGCAGCATGCGCAGCACGAGCACGATGAGCGCGACGCCCAGCACCGCCACCACGGCCCCGCAGATCAGGAGGACGATGCCCGGGGCGACGGCCTCGCCGGGCGCCGGCATGACCGCGAACGCGAACAGCAGGAGCGCGGCCGCCACGAACGCGCCGATCACGATGTGCACGTACCGGAAGGCGGCGTGGGAGAACACGGTCCCCTGCCGCACCATCGTCACCAGCCGCCACACACAGACCAGGACGACCTGGGCCGCCACGAGGCCCAGCAGCGTGATCGCGACGAACGGGACGCGCAGGTGCGCGAGGTCCCCGCCGGCCTCCTCCAGGTCGACGGCCAGCAGCGGCACCATTACCGCCTGGACGAACACCGAGCCGGCCAGCAACGCCACGAGAACGGCGCGCAGCGCGAGGACTGTCAGCTTCCCCATCGTCTTCCCCTCCATCGATTGACGATGGGAATCTATCGAAAAACGATAGGTGTGCAAGGGATCGTACCCACGCGATCCCGCCACCCCCCGGAAGAGGGCCTCGCTCCGGCAGGAGCGGGACGCCATCATGTCGCCCATGTCGCCCCTCGCTCCCGGCTGGCTGCCGATCATCGATCTGTCCATGGCCGACGACCCCGCGACCCGGAAGGCGCTCCACGAGGAGCTGCACGACGCCGCCCACGACGTCGGGTTCTTCCATCTCACCGGCCATGGGATCGGCGCCGAGGAGACCGCCGGGATCCTGCGCCTCACACGGGAGTTCTTCGCACTGCCGGAGGCCGACCGGCTGGCCGTCAGCAACCTGCGCTCACCGCACTTCCGGGGCTACACCCGCGTCGGGCACGAACTCACCGGAGGCCGGTCGGACTGGCGCGACCAGCTCGACGTGGGCGCCGAACGGCCCGCGCCCGTCATCGGCCCCGACGACCCGCCGTACCTCTGGCTGGAGGGGCCCAACCAATGGCCGGCCGCGCTGCCCGGACTGCGCACGGCGGTGCTCGCCTGGCAGGAGCGGCTCGCGGCGGTCGCCCACCGGCTGCTGGGCGAGCTGCTGCTGTCCATCGGAGCGCCCGCGGACTTCTTCGACGCCGCCTTCGCCGACCGCCCGCACCTGCACACCAAACTGATCCGCTACCCCGGATCGGCGCCCTCCGGCAGCGGCCAAGGGGTGGGCGCGCACAAGGACTACGGCTTCCTGACGCTGCTGCTCCAGGACGGCGTGGGCGGGCTCCAGGTCCGCTCCGGCGACGGCTTCATCGACGTGCCGCCGCTGCCGGGCGCGTTCGTCGTCAACCTCGGCGAACTGCTGGAGGTAGCGACGAACGGCTACCTGTCGGCCACCGACCACCGCGTCGTCAGCCCACCGGGAGCGGTGGAGCGCTACTCCGTGCCGTTCTTCTACAACCCGCGCCTCGACGCGGTCATCGACACCGTCCCGGGCATCTGCCCGAGCCGGGCTCCGGGCATCGCCCACGACCGTGCCAACCCCCTGCACGCCGAATACGGCCGCAACGAACTCAAGGGCTGGGTACGGGCCCACCCCGAGGTCGCCCGCCGCCACCACCCCGAACTGCTCGCCGGCTGAGGGAACGCACTCGGCCGGCCACCGGCGGTCAGCAGGCCCTGCGCCACACACCGAGGTCCGGCTTCTTCAGCATCGAGGACAGCCTCAGCTCGCGCGACACCGGGCAGAAGCCACTCGCCGGCTCCGTGTACTCCACGTGGAACACCGCCTTGCCGGCCGCGATGAACGGTGTGAGCCGGGCGCACAAGTCGCACTGCGCGCACTGCTCGTTGACCGCGAAGTCGAAGTGGTCCACGAGCTCGGAGATCGGGGCAGGTCGTTCGTCAGGCCCACCGACAGGCCGCGTGCGTGTGCGATGGCCGCGATCATGCGGTTGTACGGGAGCTGGTCGCGCGCGGAGAGCGGGAAGCCGGTGTCGTCGGCGTAGCCCTCCACCAGGTCGGGCTCCACCGCGTCGAAGCCCTTGTCCCCGCACATGTCGAAGCGCCGTTCCATGAGGGGGAGCCCGGTCAGGCGCCGACGTAGGACGCGAGGTGCTCCCCGGTGAGGGTGGAGCGGGCGGCGACGAGGTCGGCGGGTGTGCCCTCGAAGACGATCCGGCCGCCGTCGTGGCCGGCACCCGGGCCCAGGTCGATGATCCAGTCGGCGTGCGCCATCACGGCCGGGTGGTGCTCGACGACGACGACCGACTTCCCGGAGTCGACCAGCCGGTCGAGCAGGCCGAGCAGCTGCTCGACGTCGGCGAGGTGGAGCCCGGCGGTCGGCTCGTCGAGGACGTACACACCGCCCTTCTCGGCCATGTGGGTCGCCAGCTTCAGCCGCTGCCGCTCGCCGCCCGACAGCGTGGTGAGCGGCTGGCCGAGGCTGAGGTAGCCGAGCCCGACGTCGGCGAGCCGGCCGAGGACGCGGTGCGCGGCCGGAGTGTGCGCCTCCCCGGAGCCGAAGAACTCCTCGGCCTCGGTCACCGACATCGCGAGCACCTCGCTGATGTCACGGCCGCCGAGGTGGTGGTCCAGTACCGACGCCTGGTACCGCTTCCCCTCGCACTCCTCGCAGGTGGTGGCGACGCCGGCCATCATCGCCAGGTCGGTGTAGACGACCCCGGCGCCGTTGCAGGTGGGGCAGGCGCCCTCGGAGTTGGCGCTGAACAGCGCCGGCTTGACGCCGTTGGCCTTGGCGAACGCCTTGCGGACCGGGTCGAGCAGGCCGGTGTACGTCGCCGGGTTGCTCCGCCGCGAGCCGCGGATGGCGCCCTGGTCGACCGACACCACACCCTCGCCGGCCGGGATCGACCCGTGCACGAGGGAACTCTTGCCCGAGCCTGCGACGCCGGTGACGACGACGAGCACCCCCAGCGGGATGTCGACGTCGACGTTGCGCAGGTTGTGCGCCGTGGCCCCGCGGACCTCCAGCGCGCCGGCCGGCTTGCGCACCGTCCCCTTGAGGGCGGCCCGGTCGTCGAGGTGGCGGCCGGTGACGGTGCCGCCGGCCCGCAGCCCCTCGACGGTGCCCTCGAAGCAGACGGTGCCGCCCGCCGTACCGGCGCCGGGGCCGAGGTCGACGACGTGGTCGGCGATCGCGATCGTCTGCGGCTTGTGCTCCACGACGAGCACCGTGTTGCCCTTGTCCCGCAGCCGCAGCAGCAGGCCGTTCATCCGGCTGATGTCGTGGGGGTGCAGTCCGGTCGTGGGCTCGTCGAAGACGTAGGTGACGTCGGTGAGCGAGGAGCCGAGGTGGCGGATCATCTTGACGCGCTGCGCCTCGCCGCCCGACAGCGTGCCCGACGGCCGGTCGAGCGAGAGGTAGCCGAGGCCGATCTCCACGAAAGAGTCGAGGGTGTGCCGCACGGCGTCGAGCAGCGGCGCCACCGAAGGCTCCTTGAGGCCGGAGGCCCATGCGGCCAGGTCGCTGATCTGCATCGCGCAGACGTCGGCGATGCTGACCCCCTTGATCTTCGACGACCGGGCAGCCTCGCTGAGCCGGGTGCCGTCGCACTCCGGACACGTGGTGAAGGTGACCGCCCGCTCCACGAACGCCCGGATGTGCGGCTGCATCGCCTCCTTGTCCTTGGACAGGAACGACTTCTGGATCTTGGGGATGAGTCCCTCGTAGGTGAGGTTCACGCCCTCGACCTTGACCTTGGTCGGCTCCCGGTGGAGGAAGTCGTGCATCTCCCTCTTCGTGAACTCGCGGATCGGCTTGTTCGGGTCGAGGAACCCCGACTCGGCGTAGAGCCGTACGGTCCAGAAGCTGTCCGACTTCCAGCCGGGGATGGTGAACGCGCCCTCGGCGATCGACTTGGAGTCGTCGTAGAGCTGGGTGAGATCGATGTCGGAGACCGCGCCCCGGCCCTCGCAGCGCGGACACATGCCGCCGGTGCGGGAGTAGGTCGCCTTCACCGCCTTCTTGGCACCGCGCTCGACCGTGATCGCACCGCTCGCCCGGACCGAGGGGACGTTGAAGGCGTACGCGCTGGGCGGGCCGATGTGCGGCTGCCCGAGCCGGCTGAAGAGGATGCGCAGCATGGCGTTGGCGTCCGTGGCGGTGCCGACCGTGGAGCGGGGGTCGGCACCCATCCGCTGCTGGTCGACGATGATCGCCGTCGTCAGCCCTTCCAGAACGTCCACCTCGGGCCGGGCCAGGGTGGGCATGAAGCCCTGGAGGAAGGCGCTGTACGTCTCGTTGATCAGCCGCTGCGACTCCGCGGCGATCGTGTCGAACACCAGCGAACTCTTGCCCGAGCCGGAGACGCCGGTGAACACCGTCAGCCGGCGCTTGGGTATCTCGATGCTGACGTCCTTGAGGTTGTTCACGCGTGCGCCGTGCACGCGGATCAGCTCGTGGCTGTCGGCGGCGTGCGGCGCGGGCGGGCGCGTGTCCGTCCTCGGAGCCCTGCTCATCGTGTCTCCTCGGCTCAGTGCGTGCGGGGCTGGCTGAAGCGCAGCATGTTGCCGGAGGGATCGCGGAAGGCGCAGTCGCGGACGCCGTACGGCTGGTCGGTCGGCTCCTGGAACACCTCGGCACCCGCGGCGCGGATGCGCTCGAAGGTGGCGTCGCAGTCGTCGGTCCTGAAGATGACACCGCGCAGCAGGCCCTTGGCCAGCAGTTCCGCCATGGCCTCCTTGTCGGCGGGGGAGGCGTTCGGATCCGCGAGAGGGGGCTCCAGGACGATGTCCACATCGGGCTGCGACGGCGAGCCGACGGTCACCCAGCGCATCCCCTCGAACCCGACGTCGTTGCGCACCTCCAGGCCGAGAACGTCGCGGTAGAAGGCGAGCGCCTTGTCGTGGTCGTCGACGGCGATGAAGCACTGCGAAAGGCTGATGTCCATGCGCTTCACGCTACGGGCGGGGGGCGCGTTTCGCTTCTCCATTCCTGACCGGTCGTGTGTGGACCTTCGCGACGCAGGCGGGGACGGCGGCGCCCTCGTCATGGCGGCGGGCCCGGTAGGCGCTCGGACTCTCGCCGACCAGCTCGGTGAACCGCGAGCTGAACGACCCCAGCGAGGTGCAGCCGACCGCGAAGCAGACCTCCGTCACCGTCAGGTCACCGCGCCGCAGCAGCGCCTTCGCCCGCTCGATCCGGCGCGTCATCAGATAGCTGTACGGCGTCTCCCCGAAGGCGGCGCGGAAGCTGCGGGAGAAGTGGCCCGGCGACATGAGGGCGACCCGCGCCAGCGCGGGAACGTCGAGCGGCTGCGCGTACTCGCGGTCCATCAGGTCACGGGCCCGGCGCAGCCGGACGAGGTCTTCCCGCGTCACGCCACCACCATCCCACAGCCCCGGGACGCCGTGCGCCGGATGCCGCACATTACCCAACGGGTCGTCCTGTATGGTTATTCCATGACGCTGCCCAGCGCCCCGCGTGGGCGTCCCCGAGACAGTCGTGCCCATCAGGCGATCCTGACCGCCACGACCGAGTTGGTGACCGAAGTCGGCTACGCCGACACCTCGATCGGGGCGGTGGCGGCTCGGGCGGGCGTCGGCAAGGACACCGTCTACCGGCGCTGGTCGGGCAAGGCCGAGCTGGTGTACGAGGCGGTCTTCACCCAGACCGAGGCGGCTCCGGCACCGGACACCGGCACGCTGGCCGGTGATCTCACGGCGCTCCTGGAGGCCCTGATCCGGGAGTTCTCCGCCCCGGCCGCCGCTGCCGCCCTACCGGGCCTGCTGGCCGACTTCGCCGCCACCCCGGACTTGCGGGCCCGCATCCGCTCCCAGTTCCTGGCCCCGGCCAAGGACTCCTTGGTGGCGGTGTTCGAGCGAGCCGCCCAGCGCGGGGAGACCGACCCCGCCGTGCCGGTCGATCTCGTACTCGACACGCTGGCCGGGGCCGTCTTCTTCCACATCGGCCTGGTGGGCGAGCAACCCGGCCCGAGGCTGGCCACACAACTGGCGGCCATCGTGGGCCGCGGAATCGAGACCCGATGAACGCCTGGTTCCTCGCCGCCGGGACAACCGCCGCCGCGGTCGCGGCCATCCACGCCGTCGCGGGTGGCCGGGACGTCGTCCGCCCCCTGCTGGCCGGCGACCTCCCCGAAGAGCCCCGCAGTGTCCTGCACGCGGTCTGGCACCTGGTCACCGCCGACCTGGTGCTGGCGGCGGCCGCCCTGATCTGGCTCGCCCTCGGTGACCGACCCGGCGGCGACACCATCGCCTGGCTCCTGGCCGCCCACTTCGTGGCCTACTCCGGCGTGTTCCTGGTGGTGTCACTGGCGGCGCGCCGGCCGAAGCCATGGCTGCGCCTGCCGCAATGGATGCTGCTGCTGCCGGTGGCGGTTCTGGCGGCGGCCGGCGCGACGGCCGCCTGAGACGACTCCCCGGAGGCCGAGCGCGACACGGCGGCTCGAACGCCACTTCACGCGCCACCTCGTCACGTTCGGGATTCTCCCCGTCGAAACGACCAGACTGCAGGGATGAAGAAAGGCGCTCCACAGGGAAACGATCGCGAGGATCTCAAGGCCAAGGGTCTGAGCCGGGACACCGTCGGCCTGCTCGGTGGCACGGTGATCGGTATTTCCACCGTCGCCCCTGCCTACAGCCTCACCGCCACCCTCGGACCGACCGTCGGGGAGGCCGGGCTGCGGATGCCCGGCATCTTCCTGGCCGGGTTCGTGCCGATGCTGCTGGTGGCCTTCGCCTACCGCGAGCTGAACAAGGTGATGCCCGACTGCGGCACCTCCTTCGCCTGGTCGGCCAAGGCCTTCGGCCCCAAGACGGGCTGGATGTGCGGCTGGGGCATGCTGATGGCGTCCATCGTGGTGCTCTCCAACCTGGCCGGGGTGGCCACCGAGTTCTTCTACCTCTTCCTGGGGGAGGTGACCGGCAGCCCGGACGTCACCGAACTCAACGACAACAAGGCCGTGCACATCCCGACCACCCTGGCCTTCATCGCCGTCGCCACCTGGATCAGCTACCGCGGGATCACCCTCACCGAGTGGCTGCAGTCCGTGCTGGTCGGCCTGCAACTGGTCGTACTCGCCCTGTTCATCGTCATGGCGATCTCCACATCCGGCGAGGCCGAGGGCGCGCTCGGCTTCTCCTGGTCCTGGCTGGACCCGTTCGGTGTCGATTCCTTCACGGCCTTCACCGCCGGCGTCACCCTGTCGATCTTCATCTACTGGGGTTGGGACACCTGTCTGACGGTCAATGAGGAGAGCACCGGCAGCGAGCGGACGCCCGGCCGCGCCGCGCTGCTCTCCATCGTCGTCATCGTCTGTACGTACCTGCTCGTCGCCGTCGCCGCCCAGATGTACGCAGGCGTCGGCACCCAGGGCACCGGCCTGGGCAACCCGGAGACCGCCGACAACGTCTTCGCCGCGCTCGCCGATCCGGTCATGGGTTCGGGTCTCGGCGTGCTGCTCTTCGTCGCGGTGCTGACCAGCGCTGCCGCCAGCCTGCAGACCACCTTCATCCCGGTGGCCCGCACCGCCCTGGCGATGAGCGCCTACAAGGCCCTGCCGTCGACGTTCGCCGCCGTCCATCCGCGCTTCAGGACCCCCGCCCGCGCCACCGTCGCGGCGGCCGTCGTCACCGGCACCTTCTACACGCTGATGACCCTGGTCAGCGAGAACGTGCTACTGGACACCGTCTTCGCCCTCGGCCTCATGATCAGTTTCTACTACGGGATCACGGCCTTCTCCTGCGTCTGGTTCTTCCGCCACCAACTGCGGCACTCACCGGGCAGCCTGCTGATCAAGGGCCTCATGCCGGGCCTCGGCGGCCTCATGCTCACCGGCGTGTTCCTCAGAACCCTGCGGGACACCTGGGAGCCGTCCTACGGCAGCGGCAGCTCGGTCGCCGGCATCGGCAGCGTCTTCGTCATCGGCGTGGGCCTGCTGCTCCTCGGCGCCGCGATCATGCTGCTGATGCGGCGCCACAGCCCCGAGTTCTTCCGCGGCGAGGTGCTGCACCACACGACGCCGCCCCTCGTCGTGGACGACTGACGTGGACATCCCAGCACCGCCGACGGCGGCACCCTGGTGGAGTCGGCGCCAGGTCAACCGGCTCCGGCGGAGTCGAGATGGCGAGTGTCGCCGAGGCTGACGACCTGGCGATTGTGGAAGAAGTCGTCCTCGTACAGCGTGGTGATGCTGCCGGCGGGCGCCCGGAAACTGGCATGGCCGACGGACTCGACCGGCACCCTGATCCAGGACGCCACGACGAACGTCAGGGAGCCACCGTGCGTCACGATGATCTGACGCGCGCACGGGCGTCGCAGGATCTCGTCCGTGGCCGCGTAGACGCGCCGCACCCACGCCGCCTTGGTCTCGGCGCCCTCCACGCCCTCGTCGTGTTCCAGCCGTTCGCCGACGGCCGGCGGCGGGACGAACCGACGGTCCAGCCATTCCTGCGGCCTTCCCTCCGCCGCTCCGTAGGACTTCTCCCGCAGCCTGCGATCCAGGATCGGCTCCACTCCGAACAGCTCGGCAATCGCCCGGGCCGTCTGCCGGGTGCGCCGCAGATCCGAGCTGAACAGCTCCGCCTCGGCGCCGTCCGGAACCCGGGCACGCAGCGCCCGGGCGATGGAGGCCGCCGCGCGAAGGCCGGCGGGCGTCAGGTGCGAGTCGTGCCACCCGCCGACGACTCCCTCGACGTGATGTGTCGCCTCCGGATGGGTGACGACGTAAAGAGTGCGCATGAGTGCGGGCCTTCGCTGGAGGGAGCGACTCGTTTGGCGGAGTCGACGCTCGGCGTATCTGGGTATCCCCCGCGGCGGACAATTGGATCCGGTTACCGATGAACCTGCCTCGGCACCACCGCAGACTGCTTGCATGCCCCCCCCGAACCCGACCGAACCATGAACGGCGATGTCGCCGTCACGATGAGAAACGCTGTACGAACGCGGCCCATCTCGGACACTCATCAGGACGCCGCTGCCCCGATCGACGTCTCGATTGCGTCCTCCTTGCAGCAAGCAGCCGCCGACTGTTCGGAAAGCGTGTGCTCGACATCGTTCTCGCTCTGCTGGCACTGATCCTGCTGTCGCCGATCCTTCTGCCGGCAGCATGCGCGATCAAGCCCCCTTCCGCGGGGCCGGTCTTGTACCTGCAAGAGCGAGTCGGCCGTCGCACGAAGCCGTGCAGCGCCCGCGTCAGCCCCTCCAGACGTCCGGTCCAGTGGTCCCCCTGCAGGTATCCACGGCCGCGCAGCAGGAGGCCGATGCGCAAGGCCCGGGCGAGAACGTCGGAACGCACGATCCCCCCTCCCGTGGTCTCCGCAAGGGTTCCGTCAACGGCCTGCAGTCCCATGAGGCGGCCGTAGAGCCTCTCGACGACCTTCCGCGCCTCGTCTTCCGTACGGAGCGCCCCGATGAGCAGGCCCTCGATCCCGCAGAGGAGCGGGTGCAGCTCGCGGCACGGACACGCTGCCCGCATCGGAGCAGGATGCCTGCTCCACGCCCTGCACGCCGATCGACCGTCGCTGGCGGCCTTCAGTCCGGTCTCGGACCTCGAATACACCCGCGCTCAGATGCCGCAGTGACGGCGATCACGGCGAGCCTCCGATGGACGTTGCGTACGCTGGCATCGTCGTCGCGGTAGGGGAATGGACGGGCCGGCGCGGCCCTCACGACCAGACCTGACGTTGGGTCAGTCGGAACGTGGTCAGCTTGCCGCCTAGGCACTTGACTCGTTGTGAGCTCACGCAGACACGTGGCCCGCACCCGTACACGATTCGGTTCCGCGATGCTCTCTGTAAACAACGCGAAGAGGTCGACTACGGCACCCAGGACGACGCGATGGAGCGCCCGACGCAGATATGCGCCGATCTCTTCCACAGTGTGCGAGTGCCGGGCGTGCCGTTGTGCAGCGAACGCCTTTGATCCGCAGCCAACGGGCAGGGAGCCGTCTTCCAGGAGCACAGAGGTTCGGCGGTCCGCCCACATTCACCAACAGCACTGGACGCACCAGCCCCCTGATCCTGGCCCGCACGGTACGGCCGATAGGGAGACCGCCCGGCGAGATACTGGTGGGCAGTGATCTCAGGTGCGTAGGGGTTCCTGGCGATGGGGACGAACGCGAGCGTGGCCACGAGGGACTTGCGGCTTGAAACGGAGAACACAGCTCCACCCGCCCCAAGGTCCGGGCCTCCATTGAGCACGCCTGCGAGGCGGGGCACGGCGGCGTACTCGCTTGCCAACGACAGCGACCACATGAGCAGCCGCAACGTGGGGGCGCCAATTCGGGGTTCGAGGCAGAGCGGGGTGGGCCCAGGCGCCAGCTCGTACGAGCTGTACGCCTACGGCGAGTTGCAGCCAAGCGCCTGGCCGGGATGAGCGCCCGGGCGTGCCGTGGGGTGTGATGTGGGAGGAGGCGTTGCGGCGGACGACGTGTGATCGTTCGTATGTACGGTGCGTGTTAGCCTGCCGCGGTCATGATCGGCTGCGTACGGGGGCACGGTGGGCTCGGACGGCTACCAGATCAAGGCAGGTACGGTCGGCGGCGTCTTTGACAAGGTCGACCGGGTGGGCGCGGCCCGGGACCTGAACAAGTGGGCCGCCGAGGCACGGGCCGGGGGGATGGAGACCAGCGAACTCACCGCCGTCGACAAGCTGATGCTCGCCGACACCGTTGTCGCGGGCGCCCACTCCGAGCTGAACGAGATCCTCACGGCCGGCGACCTGGCGCGCGCGTCGACGCGTATGGACCTGCTGAGCCTCGACGACGAGATGGCCATGGAGCGGATGCTGGCCAAGTCGGACAACCCACAGGAGCGGGCCTACCTGATGAAGGCCCTGGCCGCCGGCCACAGCGTCGCCGAGATCGGGAAGTTCCAGGACAAGCTCCACGGCGGGGACCCCGATTGGCTTCCAACAGTGATCTCCCCAACGCGTACAGCGTCTGTCTTCCGTGGTAGCAGGGGCGGTGCCGCCATCGCGGCGGCCGCGCTCCTCGCTCTCGCCACGGGCTGCGGCCCGGGCGCCGACGAACCGGCCGGCGGCTCCCCGAGCACCGTCAGCCACCCGGTGCAGGACACCACCATCAACGCCAAGCCGGGCGAGCGCTTCACGCTCACCGTCGACCAGAACGCCTCCACCCGCGAGTACTGGTACCTGATCGACCCCAAGCCCGACAGCTCGGTGCTGGTCAGCCGCGGCCAGGAGTACGCGCCGGACTCCGGCGACGAGCCGGTGGCCGGTGCCGGCGGCGGGCTCACCTTCACCTTCGAGGCCAAGGGCAAGGGGACCACCCGGTTCACGTTGCTGCACTGCACTTTCGCCACCTGCCAGGGCAACACCTCCACCCAGCCCCCCGCGACGAGCGGGCCCTCCGGCACCCCGACCACGGGGGCGGCCACCCCCTCCCAGGCCCCCGAGCGCGTCACCTACACCGTCACCGTCGACTGAGCCGAGACACCCGAGGCCCCACCATGAACGACGACGCGCTGTACCCGCCGGACCGCACGGACGACGAGCTGGCCCAGCTCGACATCCCCGTCCTGCTGCGGTACGGCCTCGCCGCCGAGCCCGGCACCCGGCGCACCGCCCCGTTCGGCGACGGCGACGGCGCTGCGGCCGCAGCCGTCATCCTCGACCGCCTCGGCACCGAGCCGCGCTCGGTCGCCTTCCTCGCCGACACCGTGCGCGCCGGCGGCCTCGCCCCCGCCGCGGAGTTGCCGGAGCCCCTGCCCCGCCGGGAGGCGGCCGTCCTCGTACGGGAGTGGCTCCGCGCCGGCACCGAACCCGTGGGCGGGATCGCCGCCGACGACACCGTGGCCACCTGGCTGCGCGCCCGCGGAGCGGGTGGGGCCGGCCGCCCTCGAGGTCCTGCTCCTGCTCACCGGCGCCTTCGGCGGCGTGCTCGGGCCGCTGTTCGCCATCTGCCAGAACGACCCACCCTGAGGGAGGCCCCGGGACGAGACGTACCCGCTGCGAGGGTGTTCGCGGCTTTCGCATCCGCCGAGCCTCCGATGACACGGGAGAGCGGAAACCTGACGGCTACGCGCGCCCATTGCCGCGCCGGCCGGCCCGAGGCCTCCCGGCCGAGCCGGGAGCGCCGGCCTTACGCTCGCAGGACGGGAAGCTCGTCCGGCGACAGCCGCTGTTCCTTGCTCCGGCCTGGCCGGCCCAGCCGCCGCGCGCGGACGGTAACCGTACGGCGCGGGACATGATGCACGGGCCCGTCCGGACCGGGTGGGTGCATTCCTCCCTTTCCCATGGCTGAACCGGCTACGTCCTCCCATCTGCCTGTCAGGCGTCGGAAAACCCACCAAGCGGTCAGCGTCGGTCCGGAACCGTCGTCCGGAAGCCGGCCGGAGAACCCTGATGCCCGGGAGTATCGCGAAGGCGGCGCGCATCCTGGACCGCCGGACCGGGAGCGGTGGCCACTGACCGATACCGGTCCAGTGAGACGGGACCCCGCACACTGTGCCGTAGAGCTGTCGGGCAGCGTCGGGTCATCGACGCGATGTCATGCCTTGTGTTAGTGTCATGCGTTTGCGTGGTCGTCGCGGTGGGCGATTCTGCCTGTTCGGTCCACTTGTGGGGGGGCTGTTCAATCCTGCCGGGCCTTCCTCGGTACGTTCCCCTGCGGAAGGCTGTTCATGAAGCATCCCGATGACTCCGGCATCGTTCACGGCGGTCCCGCCCAGCCCGGGGCCACGACTCCGGCGCTGCCCCCGGCCGTCTCCTTCGCGGGTCTGGAACTGCCGGTGGAGGTGCTGCGGACACTGAGCGGACTCGGGGTACGTGACCCCTTCCCGATCCAGGCCGCCACACTGCCCGATGCCCTGGAGGGGCGCGACGTCCTGGGGCGTGGGCGCACCGGATCGGGCAAGACGCTCGCCTTCGGCCTGCCGCTGCTGACACGTACGGCCGGGCGGCGCGCCGAACCGAAGCAGCCCCTCGCTCTGATCCTCGTGCCCACCCGAGAGCTGGCCCAACAGGTCACCCAGGCGCTGGCGCCGTACGCCGAGGCACTGCGGCTGCGGATGGCCACGGTCGTCGGGGGCATGTCCATCGGCCGGCAGGTCGCCGCGCTGCGCCAGGGAGCCGAGGTGGTCGTCGCCACGCCCGGACGCCTGCACGACCTGATCGAGCGCAACGCCTGCCGCTTGGGACGGGTACGGATCACCGTGCTCGACGAGGCCGACCAGATGTGCGACTTGGGCTTTCTGCCGCAGGTTGCCGACGTGCTCGACCAGGTGCACCCCGACGGTCAGCGGATGCTCTTCTCGGCCACTCTCGATCGCGACGTCGATCAGCTCGTCCGCCGCTACCTCCACGACCCCGTCGTCCACTCGGTCGACCCGTCCGCGGGCACGGTCACGACGATGGAGCACCACGTTCTGGTCGTCCACGGCCCTGACCGCTACGCCGTCACCACGGAGATCGCCGCCCGCGACGGCCGCGTACTGCTGTTCCTCGACACCAAGCACGCCGTCGACCAGCTCACCAGGCATCTGCGGACCAACGGGGTGCACGCCGAGGCCCTGCACAGCGGCAAGTCCCAGCCGCAGCGCACACGGACCCTGGCGCAGTTCAAGAACGGCCAGATCAGCGTTCTGGTGGCGACCAATGTCGCGGCCCGTGGCCTGCACGTCGACGACCTCGATCTCGTGGTCAACGTCGACCCGCCCACCGACCCCAAGGACTATGTGCACCGGGCGGGCCGCACAGCCCGCGCCGGTGAGTCCGGCAGCGTGGTCACGCTCGTGCTGGCGGGCCAGCGCCGCGAGACGAGCCAAATGCTGGCCGGGGCCGGCATCGAGCCGATCGTCACCAAGGTGCGCTCGGGCGAGGCGGAGCTGAGCCGCATCACCGGCGCCAAGGCTCCCTCCGGCACCCCGCTCGACGGCGGGCCCGCCGTCCCCCGGCCCAAGAACAGCAACGCTCCCTTCCGCGGCCTCGGCACCAGCAAGGACCCGTCCCGCGGCGCCGGCGGCAAGTCCCGAAAGGCCGGCGAGGCCCGCAAGCTCGCCGAGGCCCGCAAGGCCGCCCTCGTGCGTCGCAACGGCTGAGAGCCGTTGCCCTGCCAGGGAATCTCCTGGCCACGGGATCGACAACCCTCCGCCCGGCCCGAAGCCGCCCAGCACGAAGCGAACGCCCACGGCCGCGAGAGGGATACCCGCCGAAACGGAGCAGGATGACGTTGCCGGCGCCCCGCACTGCGCCCGGCATGACAAGCTGTGCTTGCCCACCCCCGAACCCAGGAGGTCACCATGACCACAGAGCCCGTAACTACGGAAGGTTCGGAGCCGGCTGACCCCGAGACGTCCCCTCTGGCGCCGGACAGCGACGGCAACTACGACCTCAAGCGCAAGTTCCGTGAAGCCCTGGCGCGCAAGCGTGGTGCCCAGGCGGACGCGGCCGATGTTGCCGCCAACCCGGATGCGTCGAAGGTGCGTGCGGCGCACGGCCCGGCTGCGAGCCAGCGGTCGTTCAGGCGCAAGAGCGGCGGCTGAGCCGATCATCCCTGCGGTCCAGCCGCTTACGGCACGGCTGACGGGCCCGGGCGACGCCGGCGCGTCTGGCCATCCCAGCCGGCGTCACCACCGGAGCCGTCCGAATGAGTGGCTCCATGGAGGTAGACGGCGGATTCGTCCGGCAGGTACGCGGTGTGGGCGTCGATGGCGAGGTAGGCGCCGCACGGGCCATTTGCACCGGCCGGCCCTGAGGGCGGCAAGAGGTAGCCCGTGTGGTGTCCCGGCCAGTAGGAGACCCGCCCGGTTGCCGCCACGTGGCGGGCGTCATCGACCATGGCGCCGGCTGGCGCCAGACGGACGATCCGCGGTCCGTTGACGCTGCTGTCCGGCCGTATCGGGTACCTCCACGAGCTGAGGATGGCCCGGTGCGGGAGCTGCAAGGTACCGGCTCACCTGACCGCGTTGGTGGGCGCTGAGGACGGAACCCGACAAGCTGTCCAGGGCGACTCGAGGGACCACTGAACGCCCCGCCTGCTGCGACGGATGCATCACATCCAGAGTCATCAACACGGTAACAGCGCCCTCCCGGGAGAACACCAGCCGCCTCAACTGCCCGAGCCATCTCACGACAACCCGCTGCTGTTCGGTTTGGACACCTCGGCTGAAGGATCCTGCAGTGATTCCCAGATCCGACGCCCCAAGCACCGCGCCCATCGTGATCAACCGGCTCTGGTGTGAGGGGCGTTGTCCGTGGCAGGCCGTACTGTGGTGAACGAACAGTCACTGATGCCTGCTTGCGGCCGCGGCACCCCTTCCGTCCACGACGTGGACATCGTCGCCATCCATGACCCGGACGAGCACCCCGAGTGGGGAAACGGCGGGCCGAGCGCGGAAGAGGCCCTAGAGCACATGCGTGGCCAGGTCAGCCGGCTACTCAGCCAGAGCAGCGGCACCTAGGACAACGTGGTCCGGCACACCCGGCTGCGCAACCACGCGTTCAGTGCTTCCTCGATGACCCGGACGACCCGGACGCCTTCACCATGGATGTCGTCGGTGTCCGTCGCCCCTGCTCGTCGCCACGATCACCGTGGCGTTGCGCCTGGTGTCGGACCGGCCCCCTTCGCATAGCGTGAGCCCGCACGATCGGGACGCGGCGATCAACACCCGGGCCGTACGGGATACCCCGCCCTGCTGACAGCCCGTCCTGATGATGCCCACGGCGTGACGCCGAGCGCTGGCGAAGGCGTCCACTGCTCGGAGCAGTTGGAGCACGGCCTCCCGCTGTCAAGTGAGGGAAGCCGCGGCCGTCGGACGGCGCTTTGCCGCGCGTGGAGTTGAGACGACCGGGCGGCCACCTGCTCCTTGGGCGTCTCCTCCCTTTCCGTCAGCCGCTAACGGGTTCCGATCCCGCGCCTGGCAGAAGCACCGCTTGCCAAGCCTCCATGACGACCTCGGCGATGTGGCGCGGCGGCGATCGCCGGAGGGATAGTATTGATTATCATTTTCATATACGCTGGTCTCGCTGTCACCCTCGGACGGGAGTTTGCATGGAACCGCGCGATGTGGCCGCCGGATTGGCAGAAGGGGTGGAGAGCTTCGACCGACTGTTCAGCGCGTTGTGGTCGCCGATCGGTGCGGCGACCGTCAAGGCTGCGCGCCTGCGCCCCGGTGTGCATGTACTCGACGCATGTTGCGACTCGGGGGCGTCCGCGATTCCGGCCGCCGAGCAGGTCAGCCCGCACGGCGTGGTTGACGCAGTCGACCTCGCGGAGTCCTCGCTTGAGAGGGGTCGCGCCAAGGCCACGATCCGCGGTGTCTCCAACGTGCGCTTCATGCACGGCGACGTCCTCGACTGGCCTGCACCCACCGGTGGTTACGACGCCGTGGTGTGTTCGCTCGGGATCTCCTCGTTCCCCGACGTGGCGGCAGGAACAGAGCGACTGCTGAGGCTGGTGCGGCCTGGCGGCAGGCTGACCGTGACCATCTGGTCCCAGGGTGCGCTCGGTCCGCTGCCCGAGTTGATCCATCGGGCCGTCGTGCCGGAACGGCCGCGCCCTGCCGACGTCCCATGGCTGGTCAATCCGCTCCAACCCATGGGCACACAGCGGTTGTTCCGGGACTGGCTCGCTGCCCGCTCGCTGTCATTCATCGATGTGCAGTACGTCCCGCTCGCTGTGCCCGGCGACCCCGACCTGTTGTGGTCCCTGGTGTCCGGCACCAGGTGCAGAGGCCTGCTCGACGGCTTGCCCGTCGCCGCGGTGGAGCGCGTCCGTCGGCGGTTCACGGCGGGCCTGCTCGCCGAGGGCCGCGAGACGATCGACTTCTCCGTGCTTGTGGGCACGGGGACTCTCCGCCGCGTCGCCCCGCCTCGCTCGCCCCGAAGTGCCCGCAGCTTGCTGGCCGTCGGTCGGCCCATCGGGCCCGTGCCGCGGATCGGTTGACTTACAGGAGATTCATGTCCCGTCGTCTGTTCACCTCGGAGTCCGTGACCGAGGGTCACCCCGACAAGATCG
>NZ_NBCN01000018.1:0-116163 GCF_002099185.1 Streptomyces sp. CB03238
AGCTGTTGGAACTGCCATTCGATGCATGAAGAGATCCACTTCCGATACAGGCCCTAGGGCGGTCCCGGACACGGGCATGGTTCCCCTCGGGGGCGTGGCCCGCAAAACACGCGGGTTGTCGGCGTCGGTCGGCGCGGGCACCACGGCCGCCTTCTTCGCCGCGCAGGACCTCTACGTCTTCCGGTGGGAACATCTGGGCGGCTCGCTCGCCATGTCCACGACTGCAGCGGCAGGAGCGGCTCTGGGCTTCTTCACCGCCGGGGCGGCGGCCGCGTCCAGAAGTCGCGCTGCTTCGCCCGCGATGCCGCCACTGCTCCTGCTCGCGCTGGGTGCGGCGATGACCGCCTGCGCGTCGGCGGCGAACGCCTGGCAGCTCACCCTCGCGCTCGCGGGTGTGCTCACGGTGGCGGCCTGGTGCGCCCGGCTGCTGTACGCGTGCGCGGCGCCGGACATCCCGCCCGGGCTGCATGCCGGATGGGGGGTGGTCGGCGCGGTGGGCGGGGCGGGGGTCTGGGAGTTGGCGGGGCGGTGGGTCCCGGCGGGCGACGCCCTTGTCCTGGCCGCCCTGTGGCCGGTGGCTACCGCCGCGGCGTGGACCGTACTCCAGGGGCGGTGGCCGGCCGCCGGCCGGCGCGTACGGCACGACAGGAAGGCATCCTCATGAGACTTCTCGCGCCGGGCCGCTTCGGACGGGTGGCCCCGGCGGCCGCGACGGCGTGCGCCCTGCTCCTGTGCGGCGGCACCAGCGCCGCCGCGACTCCGAAGGAAGGGCCGGGGACGGCGACGGCGCGGGTCTCCGCAGCCGTCGGCCTGACCGATGGGCAGAAGATCACCGTCACCGGTCGGGGCTTCCGCCCCGGCCTCCCCTCGGTCGCCGTCGGCCTCTGCCGAAAGGGGTACGCGGGCATCAAGGACTGCGACCTGGGCGGCGGCGCCACGCTGGTCAACATCGACGGCTCCGGCCGGCTGCCCACGGTCACGCTCACCGCGCGGGCCAGGTTCGCCGGCGTCGACTGCCGGACCGCCGCATGCGTCATCGGTATCGCCCCGCTGCCCTCCGCCGCCCCCGCCGCTCTTCGCGCCGCCAACACCGTCGACATTCCCGTGGGTTTCCGGGGCGGCACCGTGCCGGGCGAGGCCTCGGGCACGGGAAGCGCCGCCACCCCCCCGGCCGCCCCGGGTGCGCCGGACGCGCGCTGGGGCGGGCCGTCGACGGCGCTGTGGGCGGTTTCCATCGGCGTGACCGTGTTCTGCACCGCCTTGGCCCTCGTCATCCCACGACGTCATCGATCCCCTGTCCCCCACACCGGAGGTACACCATGACACCCCTACGGCTCTCCCACTCCACCGCCGCTCTCGCGGTGGCAACAGCCCTCGCGGTGACGGCTCTTGCCGTACCCGCCGCGGCGGCGCCCTCGCTGACCGTGAGCAAGTCGACCGGGCTGGTGCCCGGTGACAAGGTCACTGTTTCCGCGAAGGGACTCAGCCCCAACCAGCCGTTCGTTCCGCTCGGGCTCTGCAAGCCGAACCCGGCCGGACCGACGGACTGCGCGACCGCACCGGAGTCCTCGGTCCTCGGGAAGACCGACGCGTCCGGCGTCTGGCGCAGCGCGTCCTCCAACGGCACGACCGCCCGGATCACCGTCAAGGGGAAGGTGGGCGGCGTCGACTGCACCGCGAAGGCGGGGGCGTGTGTCATCGCCGTTTCCATCACGGCGGCCAAGGAGCTGGCCCAGGTACCGCTGACGGTCGGAGCTGGCGGCACCACGCCGCCCTCGGCCACCGGCGGCGCCACCGCGTCCGGCGGCGTCGGCAGTCTCCCGGAGACCGGCGCCACCGACGGGATACCCGTGGCACTGCTCGGCGGTGGCACCCTGCTGGTGCTGGGCGCCTCGGTGATGATCCTGGTGCGCCGACGGCAGGACGACGCGGCCTGAAAGCAGGGCCGGCCGCCGGCTCAGCGGACCGGCGCCCGGCCCCCGTCCCGTTCGCTGAGGCATGCCGCGTACGTGGCCGTGTGAACGGTACGGGCGAGCCGGGCGCCCCACGGCGAACGGGGGCCCATGAACGTCTCCTCCGCCCGGCCGTCGCGCGCGACGGGCGCCGCGACGCAGACCGCGTCGGTCGGCGTGCCGGACGCGTCGAAACCCGCGTCCAGCAGCGCCTGCACCTTGGCCTCCGTGGCCGTCGCGACCGCGTTGACGTACGCCGCCGGGCTCAGGGGGACGGGGAGCGCGGCGATGATGTTGATGGTCCCGGCGGGCGGCGGTCCGGCCGTGGTGGGGCCGGGGGCCGCGGCCCAGCCGCGCACCCCCACTCCGGCGGTGACGAGGGCCTCCGCTCCGCCCTCCGTCGCATGCCGGAAGTCCCGTACGGAGGCCGCGGTCATCAGCCCGACGCCCGGTCCGCGCAGGCCGGCGTCCGCGGCCAGATCCGCCAGGTGACGGTCGGCGTCCATCCTCCGGTAGCCGCCGCGCACCTGGGCGTTGATCACCCAGTGCCGCTCGCCCCAGCCGCCGCCCAGGACGGCGGAGGACATCATGCGCCACCCCGGCCCGGGCGCCCACACCAGCACGGGCAGGACGGTCCCGTCCTCCTCGCGCTCCGCGATCCGGGCGTCGGACGGCGTGGCGGTGCGGGTGGGAAGGGCTGTGGAGGCTGCGGTCACCGAGGAACCCTAACCCACTCCTCCGAGCGCGGCGCGGGCTTCGTCGAGGCCGACGACGTCGGCGTACTTGGCGTCGAGGTCGAAGAGGTTCGCCTCGTGCGGTCCGGGGTCGCGGTCGGCCACGGCTTCGCGTACGACGAAGGGCCGGAAGCCGTGCTGGAGGGCGTCCAGCGTGGTGGCGCGGACGCATCCGCTGGTGGAGAACCCTCCGATGACGACGGTGTCCACGCCGTACGACACCAGCCGGTCGTGCAGTCCGGTACCGAAGAAGGCGCTCGGGTAGTGCTTGTGCACCGTGTCGTCGCCGGGGAGGGGAGGGCACACGGCGGTGAAGCGGGCGTACGGGCTGTCCGCGCGGAAGGCGTCGAGCCCGGGAACCTTGCGGTGGAAGTGGGGTACGTCGAAGGCCGGTTCGCGGTCGTAACGCACGGCGGTGAAGACCACCGGCAGGCCGGCCTCGCGGGCGGTGCGGGCGAGGAGTTCCATGGCGGCGAGGGCATCGGCCGCCGCCCGCAGGAAGAGTGCGGAGCCGGGGTCGGCGTAGGCCCGTACCGGATCGACCAGCAGGACGGCCGGCCGCTCCCCCCAGCCGATACGCCGGCCGAATCCGGCGGTCCGGTAGTCGTCTTCGAGTGGGCGGCCGGGGGGCGCGTCCACGTCAGATCACCCCCTCGGCGGCGAGTTTCTCGAGCCGCTCGTCGGTCAGGCCGAGCAGCTGTCCGTAGACCTCGTCGTTGTGTTCGCCGAGGGCGGGGCCGGCCCAGCGGACGGCTCCGGGTGTGGCGGACAGGCGGGGTACGACGTTCTGCATGGGGATCTCGCCGAAGTCGGGGTGCGGTACGCGCACGATGGCCCGGCGGGCGGCGAAGTGCGGGTCGGCGAGCATGTCGGCGGCGGTGTAGGTCTTGCCTGCGGGGACTCCCGCCCGGTGCAGGGCCGCGAGCAGCTGATCGGACTGCTGTTGTGCGGTCCAGGCGGTGATGAGGTCGTCGAGTTCGCGCTGGTGCGCGCCGCGCGCCGTGTGGGTGGCGTAGTGGGGGTTGTCCGTGAGGTCCTCCCGGCCCATCACCTCGGTGAGGCGCCGGAAGACGGTGTCCTGGTTGGCGGCGATGAGGACGGTGGCGCCGTCGGCGGTCGGATAGGCGTTGCTGGGCGCCACGTTCGGGAGGACGGCTCCGGTGCGTTCGCGCTGGTAGCCGCCGATCTCCCACTCGGGCAGGAGGGACTCCATGTAGGCGAGGACGGCTTCGTACAGCGCGGAGTCGACGACCTGGCCGGTGCCGGTGCGGTCCCGGGCGTGCAGGGCCATGACGGCTCCGTACGCGGCCATGGTGCCGGCGAGTGCGTCGCCCAGTGAGATGCCGGTACGGGACGGGGGCCGGTCGGGTTCGCCGGTGATGTGCCGGATGCCGCCCATGGCTTCGCCGATGGAGCCGAAGCCGGCGCGGGGCGCGTACGGTCCGCTCTGCCCGTAGCCGGTGACGCGGACGAGGACGAGACGGGGGTTGAGGGCGGCGAGCTCCTGGTAGCCGAGGCCCCAGCGTTCCAGGGTGCCGGGGCGGAAGTTCTCGACCAGGACGTCGGCGTGGGCCGCGAGTTCGCGGGCGAGGGCCTGGCCGTCGGGGTGGCGCAGGTTGCAGGTGACGGACTTCTTGTTGCGGGCGACGACGGGCCACCACAGCGATTTCCCGTAGGGCCGTTCACGCCCCCACTGGCGCATGGGGTCGCCACGGCCGGGGTCTTCGAGCTTGATGACCTCGGCGCCGTGGTCGCCGAGGAGTTGGCCGCAGAAGGGGCCGGCGAGCAGGGTGCCGGTCTCCAGGACACGGATGTCGGACAGAGGTCCAGTCATGTCCGTGAGTCTAGTTTTGGGAAACGCCGTTTCGCTAGAGGAATCGGCGGGGCAGAATGCGGCGCATGGAGAACTCATCGGTGGACGTGCCCGCCGGCTCGGTCGGGGTGGTGGAGGTCGCGCCCCGCGACGGCCTGCAGAACGAGAGCGCCACCCTCCCCCCCGAGGTGCGGGCGGAGCTGGTACGGCGTGCCGTGGCGGCGGGCGCGCGGCGGATCGAGGCGGTGGCCTTCGTCCGCCCGGACCGCGTGCCGCAGATGGCGGGCGCCGAGGAGGTCATGGCGCTCCTGACCCGCCCGGAGGGCGTGCGCTACAGCGGGCTCGTGCTCAACCGGCGGGGGCTCGCGCGGGCGGTGGACGCCGGTGTGCACGAGGTCAACTGCGTGGTGGTGGCCACGGACTCCTTCTGCCGCCGCAACCAGGGAGTGAGTACCGATGAGGCCCTCGGGGCGTGGGCGGACATCGCGAAGGCCGCGCATGCGGCCCGGGTCTCCCCGACGCTGACGATCGCGGCCGCGTTCGGCTGTCCCTTCGAGGGCGAGGTGCCCGAGGAGCGCGTTGTGGAGATCGCGCACCGCGGTGCCGGCACCGGGGCCGCCGAGATCGTCCTGGCGGACACGATCGGCGTCGCCGCACCGGACGCGGTGGCCCGGTTGCTGCACGCGGTGCGGGAGGCAGCGCCCGGTGTTCCGCTGCGCTGCCACTTCCACAACACGCGGAACACCGGGTACGCGAACGCCGTGGCGGCCGTGGCGGCGGGGGCCGCGTGGCTGGACGCGTCCCTGGGCGGGTTCGGCGGCTGCCCCTTCGCCCCTGCGGCGACCGGCAACATCGCGACGGAGGACCTGGTCTATCTGCTGGAGCGGATGGGGACGCGCACGGGCATCGAGCTGGACGCGGCCTGCGCCACGGGCACCTGGCTGGGCACGCTGCTGGGGCGGGAGGCGCCCGCGCTGCTCGGGCGTGCGGGCGGGTTCCCGTCCACGGCCGGCGACCGGACCTGAGGGAGGGGCACCATGGGCGCGCATCCGCACGGCTGGTGGATCCTGCTCCACCTGGTCCTGTTCGTCTTCTGGCTCGGCGGCGACCTGGGGGTCTACGTCTCCAGCCGCTACGTCCTGCGCGCGGAGCTGCCGTTCGCGGCCCGCGCCACCGCCCTGCGCATCATGGGGATCCTCGATCTCGGCCCGAAGATCTGCCTGGTGCTGTTCCTCCCGAGCGGCGTCACGCTCATGGCGCTGGAGCCGCACGGGGCCGAGGCCGTCCTGAACGGCTGGACCGTGGCGGCGGCCTGGGCGGGAGCCGCCTGCTGGCTGTGGGTGACGGTCGCGGACCATCACCGTCCGGGCCGGCGCCCCTGGGTGCGGCGCGCCGACTGGACCGCCCGTATCGCCGTGACGACGGCGCTGCTCGGCGTGGCGGCGTACACGCTGGCCGCTTCAGAGCCCTTCGGGGTGGCCACCGAGCCGCGCTGGCTCGGCGCGAAGGTCGCGCTGTACGCCGCCGCCATCGCGTGCGGGCTCGGCATCCGGCTCACCCTGCGGCCGTTCGGCCCGGCCTTCGCGACCCTCGGTACGAAGGGCTCGACGCCGGCGACGGAGCGGGCGCTGCGGCGGGCGGTGGACGGCTGTGTCCCGTACGTGGTGGCCATCTGGTGCTGCGTACTGGGCGCGGCGGTGCTGGGCGTGCTGAAGCCGGGGGCGAACCTTTGAGGGGGGTACGGGACCGTCTGCCGATCAGTCGGCGGCGGGCCGGTGGCCGAACTCGGCCGACAGCCGCTCGGCCGCTTCGAGCAGCAGAGGTGCGCATTCGCCCATGCGGGGCTTGAAGCGGGTCTGCGGACCGGCGACGCTCAGGACGGCGATGACATGGCCGTCGTGCCCGAGGACGGGGGCGGCGATGGAGGCGGACCCGACCTCGCGCTCCCCGAGGGACGTCGCGTAGCCACGGCGCCGGATGGCGGCGAGCTCCTTGCGGAGCTTCGCGGGGTCGGTGACGGTCCGGTCGGTCAGCGGCTCCAGCGGGTGCCGGTCGAGGTACGCGTCGATCTCGGCCTCCGGCAGGAAGGCGAGCATGGCCTTGGACGAACTCCCCGCGTGCAGGGGGAAGGGGATGCCGAGGGCGACCTCCATCCTCAACTCCTGGACGGGCACGACCTGGTCGACGTACAGGCGTGTGTCACCGCGCCGGATGGACAGGGTGGCCGTCTCGCCGCACTCGTCCGCCAGGCGGCGCAGTTCGGGGGCGGCGAGGATGCGCAGATCGGTGCGGGCCAGGTAGGCACGGCCGAGCGAGATGGCCGCGGGGCCGAGGGCGTACCGGCGGGTGACGGGATCAGTGATGATCAGGTCGCGGTTGCGCAGCGCGGTGAGGATGCGGTGCACCGCGGCCTTGGTGATCCCCAGCTCCTGGGCGATCTCGGTCACGCCCAGATCGGGGCGTCCGGCGCGGCCGAAGAGGAGGAGTACGTCCATGGCGCGCTCGACCGCTGCGATCGACCTGCTGCTGTTCTCGTCGGTCACGGTGTCTGTCCCCCGGTGTGGTGCGGGCGTGCTGAGCCGGCCGGGGCGACTGGCGCCGACCACGGCCCAGCATAGGGCGGGATTTCCCCATGGGAAACACTCCCCCGGCCACGTACCGCGATCCCCTTGACGCCGACTCTCGCACCTTATTACGGTGTGCGTGACACTGTTTCGCATCAGGAAACGATGTGGGGGCGGAAGTGGCCATGGACACCGGTACCGCCGTGGACGGGACCACCTTCCGCCAGGTGCTGGCGCGCTGGCCGAGCGGAGTCGGCATCATCACCACCGCGGGACCGGACGGCCTGCGCCACGGAATGACGGCGAGCTCCTTCAGCAGCGTCAGCCTCGACCCTCCGCTCGTCCTGGTCTGTCTCGACCGCCGCATCCGCTCCCACGAACTGGTCACGCGCAACGGCGTGTTCGCCGTGAACGTGCTGGGGCGCGACCACATCGGACTCGGCCGCCGGTTCGCCGGGCTGACACCGGGCGTCACCGACCGGTTCGCCGAAGGCGACTGGCTGCCCGGTGCCACCGGCAGTCCGGTGCTCACCGACGCCGCGGCCTGGGTGGACTGCCGGGTACGCCATGTCTACCCGGGCGGCGACCACACCATTTTCGTGGGTGAGGTCGTAGCGGCCGGAGTGCCCCGGATCACCTCCCCGCTGCTGTTCCACTCCCGGTCCTGGGGCCAGCTCGCCGATCCCCTCCCGGACAGCATCGCCGTCGCCGACACGGAGCTGGCCCGGACGCTGGCGGCGGAGGCGGGGAACCAGCGGCGCGCGGCGCGGCTGACAGCCGCTGTCCGCGCCGCCGGTGTGCGGGTACGGCTGCCCCGCGACGAGCTGCGCCGCTCCCCCGCCCTGCCGGAGCGGGTCTCGGTCCGGGTGGCGGGCGCCGGCGAGGCGGCGGAGGCGGCCGCCGCCGGGTACCTGACGGTGGAGGTGGCCGTCGCGGCGGACGGCATCGGTGCCGGGGCCGCCTCCGTCGTCGCCGCCGTGGCCGGCTCGGGCACCACCGTCGTGGGCCGTATCGACGACGCCCTCGATCCCGCGCGCGGCCGGGCCGTGCTGCACACCGTCGGCGCGCTGCGGAAGGCGGGCTGCGGCGAGATCGCCCTGGAGGAGGCCGGGCCCCGGGGCGGTGAGGACGGCGACGACGGCTCGCCGCGGCATCTGCGCGGGCTGCTGCAGGACGCCGTGCCGCAGGCGGGAGACGTCCGACTGCGGCTCGCCCTGCGCGACCACCACGGTCTCGGGCTGGTCAACGCCCTCACCGCGATGAAGAACGGCGTCCGGGACTTCGACACCGGCCTCGCCGGCTGCGGCGGACTGCTGCCCACCGAACGCCTGGTGCTGCTGTGCTCACGGCTCGGCGTCGAGACGCCGGTGGAGAGCGGGGCCCTGCGCCCCATCCTGAACGAGCTGCACACCCTGCGGTACGGGCGACGGCGAGGCGGCCCCCTCCGACCTGCCGTCTTCTGACCGTACGCCGTAAGCCGTGAGCCGTATGCCGTGCGCCGTCCCCACCCCGGCGCCCGAAGCCCGTGAGGAGCCGCACCCATGCCAGCGTCCCCACCACCCGCCGCCCGCCTGACCGCCGAACGCCTCCTCGACGCCATGACCGCGGCCGAGCGCGCCCGGGCCGAGCGCGTCGAGGCCGTCCTGCCCGCCCTGAGCGCCTCGGCCGCCCGGTCGGACGCCGACGCCGCGTTCCCCGCCGGCCACGTGGCGCTGCTGCGCGACGCCGGACTGCTCGGCCTGGTCGTCCCCGAGGAGTACGGCGGACTCGGCGGGACGCTGCGGGACCTCGCGGCGGCGACCTTCGCCATGGGCACCGCCTGCCCGTCCACCGCGCTCGCCTACTTCTTCCACAACACCAGCGCCTCGCGTGGACTGTTGCCCCTCGAAGCCATCCGGGCCGGGCTGTTCGCCCCCGAGGAGGCGGGCGAGGTGACCGCCTTCGCCGAGCGGGTGCTGACGACGATGGCGTCCGGGCGGTGGCTCGCCAACTTCGCCAGTGAGTCGGTCAAGAGCTCCGGAGCCAACATCTCCATCGCCACCTCCGCGAAGCCGGCCGCCGGCGGCTGGCTGCTGTCCGGCGAGAAGTCCTTCGGCTGCGCCACCGGCGTCGCCGACACCTACCTCGTCACCGCCAAGCTGGAAGGCAAGGAAGGGCCCGACGCGCTGGCCCTCTTCCTCGTTCCGCGCACCGCACCCGGAGTCACCTCCCGCGAGCCGTGGAACGGCCTCGGCATGCGCGCCAGCGCCAACCACGGCATCCGGCTCGCCGACGTCTTCGTACCCGACGACCAGGCCCTCACCGTGCCCGGCGCGTTCACCCGCATGCTCCAGGTCAGCCGGGGCAGCTTCGTCGGCAACCAGCTCGCCATCGCCGCCGTGTACACGGGCGCGGCCCAGGCGGTGTACGACCACACCCTGGACACCCTCACGCGCAGGACGTTCGCCGACACGGGCAGGCCGATCGCGTCCAGCCCCGTGCACCAGGTCCTGATCGGTGACATGACGCAACGCCTCCAGACCGCCTACCTGTGGCTGCGGCGCCAGTTGGAGCTGGAGACCTCCGAGCCGCCGGTGCGGCCCAAGTCCGAGGTGTTCACGCACTGGCGGCTCGGCAAGGGCTCGGTGACCGAGGCCTGCTTCGACGTGGCGCTGGGCGCGTTGAAAGCCTGCGGTACGTCGGGGGCGACGATGGACGGGCCGGTGGGCCGTGCGCTGCGTGATCTCGCCATGGGCCTGGTGATGACGTTCCCGGCGGAACGCGGCCGGCTCGAAGCGGCCAGGATCGCCACCGACGCCCAGGAGAACGCCCTGTTCGCGACCGTGGAGGCCGACCGGTGAGACCGCCCGCCGCAGCCGCTGACCTGGTGGACGGTACCTGGCAGCCCTGCTTCCACGAACTGGACGTGGTTCTGGAGAACCCGGCCACCGGTGAGCCCGTACGTCGGGCGATGGCGAGCTCCCCGGAGCGCATCGAGCGCGCCCTCGCCGCCGCGGCGTCGCTCCACGCCGACGAGCGCTGGGCCGGGCTCGCCGACGAGAAGCGGGCGGACGCGCTGGAGACGGCGGCCGCCGCGATAGAAGCTCGCGTCCCGGAGATCGTACGGGCCGAGGCGTACGCCACCGGCGTCCCGCTGGCCCAGACGTCGGGGCTGGGCGTCATCCTCGGCGGGGCCTTCCGCATGGCCGCCGCGCGCCTGCGCGCCGGGTTGCTGCACGCCGGCGCCGTCCGCCCGGGCGGCCGGTCCGTCGAGGTGCGCCGTGCCCCGCTCGGGCCCGCCCTGTGCGTCGTCCCGTACAACGCGCCCGCGCCGATGGCCGCCCACAAGGCGGCGAGCGCGCTGGCCGCCGGGTGCCCGGTCGTCGTCAAGGCGCCCGAACTGGCCCCGTACGGAACGCAGTTGCTGATCGAGGCGGCCGCCGAGGGGCTGTCCGGCGCCGGGGCGCCGCCGGCCGTGCTCCAGCTGCTGCACGGAGGCGGCTCCGCCGGGGCGCGGCTGGTGGCGGACGACAGGATCCGGGTGGTGTCGTTCACCGGAGGTACGGCGGCGGGCCGGGACGTCGCCGCCGTGTGCGGGCGCGCGTTGAAGCCCGTCCAGCTCGAACTCGGAGGGAACAACCCGCTGGTCGTGCTGCCGGACGCGGACGTGGACATCGCGGGGCGCGTCGCGGCCGAGCTGCTCACCACGCTGAACGGCCAGTGGTGCCGGGCGCTGGGCCGGCTCATCGTCCCGGCGCGTCTGCTCACGGAGGTCGTCGACGCTACGGCGGCGGTGCTCGCCGGAGTGCGGGTCGGCGATCCGCTCGACCCGGCCACCGAGTACGGGCCGTTGGCGCACTCACGCCACCGCGCGAGGGCGCTGGCGGCGGTCGAGGCGCTGACCGGTGCGGGGGCGAGGGCGCATCCCCTCGCCGCTGTTCCTGAGCGGGGCAATTTCCTGCCGCCTCTCCTGGTGACCGGTGCGCCGGAGGCCGCCGCGCGCGAGGAGATCTTCGGGCCGGTGGCCACCGTGCACCCGTACGACGGTGAGGCCGAGGCCGTGGCCCTCGCCAACTCCACCGGATACGGGCTGGAGGGGTACGTGGTCGGGCGGGACGAGACGGCCGCCCTGGGCGTCGCGCGGCGCGTCCGGGCGGGCGAGGTGAAGGTCAACGGCTCGTCCCTGCTGAGCCTGCACACCGAGACGCCCCGCCCCGCCTGGGGCTTGTCCGGGCTGGTGGACGAGGGCACGGACGAGACGATCCTGCACTTCACCGGCGCCCGGGTCACCGGTGTGGAGGGCGCCTTCGCGCTGCACACCCCGGCCGTCGGCGCACAGCGTGGTGCGCGGTGAGCCCTGTCCTGGTCGCGGGCGCGGGGCCGGTGGGGCTGACCGCTGCGCTCGTCCTCGCCCGGCGCGGCGTCGCGGTGACGGTCCTGGAGAAGGGGGCGGGCCTCGCGGCCGAGTCGCGGGCGTCGACGTTCCATCCGCCGACCCTGGAGATGCTCGACGAGCTGGGAGTTGTCGCGGCGCTGCTCGACCGGGGGCTGGTCGCCCGCACCTTCCAGTACCGCGATCGCCGCACCGGACGGCCGGTCGCCGAGCTGGACCTGGCGGTGCTCGCGGACGACACGCCGTACCCGTACCGCGTGCAGTGCGAGCAGAGCAAGCTGACGCCGATCCTGCTCGACGCGCTGAGCCGCCACCCCGCGGCGGATGTGCGGTTCGGCTGTCCGGTCCGGGAGGTGGCGCAGGACGCCCGTTCGGTGACCGTGGTGCTCGGGGACGGCTCGCGGGTGCGCGGTGACTGGCTGATCGGCGCGGACGGGGCGCACTCGGCCGTACGGCGGGCCCTGAGGGCGGGCTTCGCGGGCGTGACGTATCCGGAGCGCTTCCTGGTGGCGTCCCTCGACGAGGACCTGACGGCCGCGATGCCGGACCTGGCGCCGATCGCGTACGTCCTCGATCCGGACGAGTGGCTGGTGCTGCTGCGTACGCCCGACCACTGGCGGGTGCTGCTGCCCACGCCGGACGGCACTCCGGACGCGGCCGAGTCGGCGCGGCTCCCGGAGCGGCTTCGCGGCGTGTGTCCGGACCGTGTGGCGCCGTGGCGCGTCGCGCACGCCAGCCTCTACCGGGTCCACCAGCGGGTCGCGGACGGCTTCCGGTACGGCAGGGTGCTGTTGTGCGGGGACGCCGCGCACGTCAACAACCCGCTGGGCGGCATGGGGATGAACAGCGGCATTCATGATGCCGTCCTGATGGGCGGCGCGCTCGCCGCCGTGATCGCCGGTGAGGCCGGGGACGCGGAGTTGTCCCGTACCGCCGAGCGACGTCGGCGTTGTGCCCTGACGTACGTCGGAGCCGAGACCCATCGCAATTGGGAACGGCTGCGGGCGCGTGACGAGGCGACCCGGGCGGCGGTGCGCGAGGAGTTGCGGGCCACGGCGGCGGACCCGGGCAGGGCCAGGGAGGCGCTGCTGCGGAGTTCGATGCTCGCCTCTCTGAGGCCGCCGGGTGAGGTGGACGGGGGCGCGCGTGCCCGCTGAGCTCATCGTCCGCCGGAACCCGGCGCGGGTGGACGACGTCGTCGGCAGCGTGCCGGTGGCGGACGGCGTGGCTGTGGACCGGGCCGTCGCGGCGGCGGACGTGGCCGCCCGCTCCTGGGCCGGGGAGCCGGTGGAGGAGCGGGCCCGTGCGCTGCTGTGCGCGGCCGCCTCGCTCGATGACACGGCGGCCGAGGCCGCGCTGTTGCTGGCGCGTGAGTCGGGCAAGCCGTTGACCGACTGCGCGGGCGAGATCCGCTTCTCCGGGGCCGTCCTGCGCTGGTACGGCGAACATGCCCCCGGGCTGCTCGCCGACCGGGTGACCGACGACGCGGCGGGACGACTGACGGTGCGTCACCAGCCTTTCGGAGCAGTGGCGGCGCTCACGCCGTGGAACGCCCCGGTGGTACTCACCGTCGTCAAGCTGGCGCCCGCGCTGGCGGCGGGCAACGCCCTGGTGGTCAAGCCTTCGCCCCTGGCCCCGCTGGCCGTGTCGCTGGTCCTCGGCACGCTCGCGCGCCACTTCCCGCCCGGGCTGCTGCACGTCGTGCACGGGTACGCCGGCACCGCGCGCGCCCTGGCGGGGCACGCACGCATCCGGAAGGTGTCGTTCACCGGCGGTCCGGAGGCGGGGCGTGCTGTGGGGGCGGTCGCCGCGGCCGCGCTGACTCCGACCACCATGGAGCTGGGCGGCAACGACGCCGCCGTACTGCTGGACGACGCCCGGCTGTCGGAGAGCGATCTGCAACGGCTGGTGATGGCGAGTTTCGCCACCGCCGGACAGGTGTGCATGGCGGCCAAGCGGATCTATGTGCCGCGCCGACGGTACGAGCGGTTCGTGGCGGAGTACGTCGCGGCGGCCGAACGGGCGCTGCTGCTCGGCGACCCGTTGTGCCCCGCCACGACGGTGGGCCCGGTGATCAGCGCGGAGGCGGCGGACCGGATCCGGCGGCTCGTCGCCGATGCCCGGGACCGGGGCGGCGGCTGTGTCGAGCTGGGCAGGGTGTGCCCGGACACTGACCTGACGGCTGGTCACTTCGTGCGGCCGGCGCTGCTGCTGGGTCTCGACGACGGCGCTCCCGCGGTGCGGGAGGAGCAGTTCGGCCCGGTCGTCCCGGTGCTGCCCTATGACGACGAGGACGAGGTGGTGGCCCGCGTCAACGCCACCGAGTACGGGCTGGGCGCTTCGGTGTGGAGCGCCGACGAGGACCGGGCGTTCGCCTTCGCCCACCGCCTGGAGGCGGGTTTCCGCTTCGTCAACACGCACAACCGCACGGGGATGTCGCTGCGGGCGCCCTTCGGCGGGATCAAGCGCAGTGGGCACGGCCGGGAGTACGGGGCCGAGGGGCTGTACGCCTACACGCAGCCGTGCGTCACGCACGCGCCGGCGGCCTTCCGGCCGGGTGGTCCGGGAATGCCGCCGGGGGCGTATCCCGGCCTCGTGTGACCAGCGCCCGGGAGCGGGGCGCTCGGCTCCGCTTTCGACGGCGGGTATTGACAGGTCCTGCCGCCTCCGCTGTCATCCCCGTATCGCGAGCAGAAACTTCGTTTCCTAAGAGGAAACCACTGCCCGCCCTTGGAGGCTCGCATGCACCTGCCCGCTCTGCGCAAGGTGATCGTTCCGGCACTGGCCGCGCTGCTCCTCGGCGTCGTCCCGGCCACCGCCGCCCACTCCGCGTCCGGCACCGCCCACTCCGCGTCCGCCGTCACCAAGGTGTCGACCACCGTCGACGTGTCCTGCACGGTCCTCACCTACCGCCAGTCCGCCGACTGGTACTTCCCGTCCGGCCCCCCGAAGGGCCTGATCTGGCTCCAGCACGGCTTCTCCCGGGCCAACGACCACATGACGGACCTGGCCGGCCGCTACGCGTCCGCCGGGTATCTGGTGTTCGCCCCCACGCTGCGCAGCGCCGACATGTTCGGCTGCACGCTGCAGAACATCGGCAACAACAAGCCGTTCCTCGACAACGTGGCGACCTGGTTCGCCTCCGCCGACAACGCCTCGTCCCAACTGGCCCGCAGCTACGCGTCGGCCAAGCGTCAGGCCGGCCGCACCGATCTGGGCGCGCTGCCCGCCGCGTTCGTCTTCTCCGGCCACTCGGCCGGCGCCGAAGCGGCGGAGTACGTGGCGCAGAGACTGCGCGCCGCCCACCCGGCCGCCTTCACCAAGCTGCGGGGCCTGGTGCTGCTGGACCCGGTGAAGTCGTTCATCGGGAACAACACCGACGCCTCCCTGTCCCAGCTGGCGACGACGTCCCTGCCCATCCTGACGGTCTCCGCTCCCGGCTACAGCTGCAACAACAGCGGCAGCGGGACCAGCGCGCTCCAGCAGCTGCTGCCCCGCCCCTTCGTCGGCGTACGCCTGACGACGGGCGCCCACACCGACGCGGAGGGCTCCTCCACCGACGACGCCGGCACGCTGATGTGCGGCACGCCGCAGCAGAAGAACGTGTCGGCGCTCCAGACCCTGGCGGTCGGCTGGGCGAAGGACGCCTTCAACGGGGCGCGCACCGCGGACCTGTACCCCGGTGGCACGTACTACGCGTCCCTGCTCGCCGCGGGCACCATCCAGACCCTGCCGGGCCGCACTTCCTGAACCGGTCGCGGCATGTGAGCCGGTCAGTCACCGGCGGTCTCCTCGTAGTCGACCGTCACCCGGTCCGCGAGCCGCGGTCGCAACCAGTCACCCAGCGCGCGATGCGCTGGGTGACTCCGGTATCCGGCGAGCGCGTCGGCCGAGGCGTGCCGGGTGGTCATGCACAGGTCGTACGAGACGGCCGACCCGGTGACGTCGAGACCGACGCCCATCGACGCGATCTCGCTTACCAGGGCGGGCAGTTCCTCCAGCCGCTGCTTCGCCTCGCGGGCATCGGCCGGGTCGGTGAACTTCATCAGGACGACGTGGACGAGCACGGCAACACCTCCGGTCGGTCGTCGCTCCGCACCCCTGTCGCGGGGTGGCGCCCAAGTGTATGTTGGGGAAACACTGTTCCGCCAGGGGAACCAGGGGAGGCTGTCATGGGCGTCACCGTGCGCGTCGCCGCTGCCCAGTTCGCCGTCGGCACCGACCGCCGGGCCAACCTGGCCGCCTGCCTCCGCGCGATCGGCGCGGCGGCACGGCGCGGCGCATGTCTGGTGGTGCTGCCGGAATTCTGCAACCACCTCTCCTGGTACGACGACCGGGCGCACGCGCTGCGCATGGCGTGCCGGCCCGGTGACGACTTCCTGGCGCCGGTGGCAACGGCGGCGGAGCGGCACGGCATGTTCGTCAAGCTCCACGTCACCCTGGCCACCGCCGACGAAGACCGGGACCGGGTCACCGCGGCGAGCCTGCTGTACGGCCCCGACGGCACGCTCGTCGCCCATGCGGACAAGCAGGTCCTGATGGGCAGTGAGAACGACCACCTGGACCCGGCTCTCGAAGCAGGCCCCGTGGTCGACACCGCGCTCGGCAGGATCGGCCTGTACGCGTGCATGGAGGGTGTGATCAGCGAGGTGTGCCGGGGACTCGCCCTGCGCGGCGCTCAGGTGCTCCTCAACAGCCTCAACTCCTTCGCCCTGGACGAGGCTTCGCTCCACATCCCGGTGCGGGCGGCGGAGAACAGGGTCTGGGTCGTCGCCGCCAACAAGGTCGGTCCCCTGCTGCCCGACGCACACGCCGACGCCGTCGCCGCCGGGCTCGGAGTACCGCGCGAGGCGCTGCACGGGGCCGGGGAGAGCCAGATCGTCGCCCCCGACGGCACCGTGGTGGCCCGGGCCCCGCGCACGGGTGAAGGAGTCGTCGTGGCCGACATCGAGCCGGCGCGGGCCGACGACAAGCGGCGCCCGGACGGCACGGACGTCTTCGACGCCCGGCGGCCCGAGTTGTACGTTCCCATCGCGGCTCAGCCCCGCCCGGCACCGGACTTCCCGGGACGGCGGGCCGACGAGGTGACGGCCGCCGTCGTACGCCCGGGTGCGACGGAACCGCGCGACGCGGTGGCCGAGGCGGCGCAACTGACCACGCGGGCGGTCGCCCGTGGCGCGTCCCTGGTCGTGGTGCCGGAGCTGTTCTGCTTCCCCGGCGGGGTCGTCGAGGCGGCGCCCGGCGACCAGCTGGTCAAGGAGGCACTGGCGGCGCTGACCGGCGCGCTGGCCGGCACCGACGCGTACCTCGCGTGCACGCTGCCCCACGAAGGCGTCCACACCGGGTACGTGCTCCGTGCCGACGGCCCCGTCCTCGTACAACCTCAGCTGCACCGCAGCGCGCGGCACGCCGCCTGGGCCGACGGTCCGTCCGGGTCACGGCTCCTCACGTACGACACCCCGTGGGGCAGGGTCGCGGTCGTCGTCGGCGACGACAGCCTGTACCCGGAGACCTTCCGGCTCGCCGCGCTCGCCGGGGTGGACACGGCCGCCGTCTGCTTCACCGGGACGGAGTCCTGGGAGAGCCGCCTCGGCCTGCCGGAGCGCAGTGCCGAAAACCGGCTGAACGTCGTGGCGGCCGGTCACACCACCGGCGCTGTCCACTGCCTGCCACGGGACTTCGGCCTGTGGCAGACGCGCGACGCGCCCTTCGACGGCCGGATCAGCCACCCCGACACCACACCGGCGGACAGCCGCCTCGCCCTCGGCCCGATCCGGCCGGCCCAGGCCGCCCGCCGTCTCGTCTCGCGGGGCACCGACCTCGTCGACGGGCGCCCCTGGCACCTCGCCGGGCCTCTCATATCGGCCGCACGCCCAGGAGGAGCAGCGTGAGCGAAACCCCCCAGGCCGTCCAGGACATGACGGACGAAGCCCCGGCCACCGATGTGACCGACACCTTCGAGCAGTGGCGCGCCCTGCTCACCGAGGTCAAGGAGAAGATCGACGCCCGCTTCGAGCTCCACCGGGATCCGTCCACCAAGGACCTGGACACCTATGGCTCGCCGCCCGGCAGCCCCGGCGGCTCGCTGGCCGCCTACACCGGCCCGGAGGTCGACTGGATGGTGCACTCCTGGCTGGGCAACCCCACCCGCGGCTTCGCCAATCTCCACCTGACCGTCTGGCTCGGCCCGCACATCCGCGTCCCGCACCTGGGCATCGCCCTGCTCTGCTGGCCGGGCGGCTGGTTCTACCTCGATTCCGTACCGCGTACGAACCTGCTCGCGGACGGCGGTTACTACGACCGCTACTACGAGCCCGTGGCGCAGGATTGGCTGTCCGTACGCGAGGAGAACCCGGAGCTGTCGTGGTTCACCAGCCGCGCCGGATTCATTCGGGCGAGCCTTTCTCCGACCGCGTACTGCTACGCGATGCCCCGCGACGATCACCACATCACCCTTGTGCGGCGACTGACGCACGCGCACGTGGACCGGTGGCTGGGGTGGGTGGACGAGGCGGAACCCGTACCGGAGGAGCAGCGGGCCGCGCTCGCCGCCGCCGACCTGGCGACCCGCCGCAACATCGCCGAACGCGACCCCGCCAACGTCATGGGCGTGCGGTACTTCGGCCAGGAGACCACCGGCCGGCTCGTCCGCGCCCTGTGGGGCGGGGACCGCGAGTCGCCCAGGCCCGGCGGAGCCGCGTCATGAGCCAGGTCCGGTCCCTGTGGTGGGCGCGGCGGGTGCCCGGCCTCAAGGAACCGTTCGACACCGCCCACCTGCGGGTCTTCTACCCCGCCCGGCACACGGGCTCCGCCGCCGAACGCCTCACCGGCGAAGTCCCGGCCGATCCGTCCCGCGCCCCTTACCCCGTCGTACTGCTCCTGCCCGGCATCAACATCGGGCAGGACGCGTACCGCTGGCTCGCGATCGCCCTCGCCGAGAAGGGCCTGGTCACGGTCACGGCGGACCTGGTCGGTGAGCTGTTCGCCGGCAGCCACGGCCTGACCCCGGCCGTCGACCTCGACGCCGCCTCCCCGGCCGGGTACGGCTCCCGGCCCACCACCCCGCTCATCGCGGCGCTGCTCGCCGCGGTGGGCGAGCTCGCCGCCCGGGCTCCCCTGGACGGGCTGCTGGACCTGGACCGCGTCGCGCTGGGCGGGCACTCGGCGGGCGGCACCGTGGCGTTGCAGTCCGCCGGGTTCACGCCGGGCGTCCGCGCGGTGTTCACGTACGGGGCCCATACGCTGGTCGCCTCGATGCTGGGCTGGCCTCGCGGCACGGTGCTGCCGGTGAGCGGCACGGCGCCGGTCATGCTGCTGTCCGGCGAGACGGACGGCGTGATCGCCGCCAGCACCGACCGGTACGGGGGCGAGTGCGCGGCCGATCCCGTGGAGCGCACCTTCGCCGAGGCCCTGCGGGACGCGGACGGGGCGCACGTGTGGGCGCGGCTGACCGGCGCGGGCCACTTCACGCCCTGCGATCCGCACGACCCCACCTCGGCCCGTGGGTTCCTCGAACGTCCCGGCGGAGCCCAGCACTCGGCACGGGCCCTGCTGGCGCGGCTCGTCACGCTCTTCTGCGCCACGCATCTTCGTAGCGACACCACGGCCGGTGGCGCGCTCAGATCACTGCTCGTCCCGCCCCACCCCGGCCTCGCCCTGGTGCGTCGCCGCTGAAACCCCTACTCGATCCGGAGGAGCGGCACGGATGCTCAAGAATTTCTGGTACGCGGTCGAGTTCGCCGACCGCGTCGGGCGCACGCCCCGCAAAGTGGTGTGCCTGGGCCAGTCGCTCGCGCTGTACCGCACCGGCGCCGGCCACCCCGTCGCCCTGTCCGACCTGTGCGCGCACCGGGGCGCGGCGCTGTCCGCCGGCACCCTGGCGGGCGACTGCGTGGTGTGCCCCTACCACGGGTGGCGGTTCGACGCGGACGGGGCATGCGTCCTCATCCCGGCCAACCAGCCGGGGCGGGGCATCCCCAAGAAGGCGCGGGTCGACGCGTACCCCGTACAGGAGAAGTACGGCTTCGTGTGGGTGTTCCTCGGCGACCTGCCGCCCGAGGAGCGGCCCCCGATCCCGGTCTGGCCCGAGTTCGACGACCTCGTCGAGCACGGCGGGCGGTTCAGGGCGGTCAGGGGCGAGTACCTGTGGCGCTCCAACTACGAGCGGGTGCTGGAGAACGGCTGCGACATCGCGCACACCCCGTTCGTCCACGCGGGCTCCTTCGGCAACCCGGACCGTCCGGAGGTCGAGGAGTACACGCTGGAGCAGCCCGACGAGTGGTCGGCGTTCGCGACCGTCGCCCTGCATCCGCCCACCGCCAGGGGGCTGTGGGGCAGGCTGTACGCGGACCGCAGGGCACGGGCGAAGGACCGGCCGCCGGTGGTGACCACGGCCGGCTGGATGCTGCCGAACCTGATCAAGCTGCATGTGCGGCTGCCGCTGGGCAGCATGGTCATCTACGACACCAACATCCCCGTCGACGAGACGACGACCCTGGTGAAGTGGGTGGCACTGCGGGACTTCTTCACCGGGGCGTGGGCCGACGGCAACACGCGCAAGCGGGTCATGAGGATCTTCGGCCAGGACGCCCCGGTCGTGGACGGCACCCGCCCCGAACTGCTCCCCGCCGACCTGGGCGCGGAGCTGCACCTGCGGTCGGACCTGATCTCGGTCGCGTACCGCCGCAAGCGCCAGGAACTGGCCGCCAAGGGCTGGATGGTCGGCGAGGCGGACCGCATCACCGGCGACGTCCCGGCGCGCACCGCCACGGTGATCCCCTCACCGGGCCGGCGTGACAACGCCGAGTTCGCGCGCGCCTGGGAGCAGAAGGCGCACGGCTTCCACCCCACCGTCGAGAGCGAGTGATCATGTCAGAAGCGGCGACGTCCCCGTCCGCCCGGCTGTCGGCCCTGGTCCTCGACCGGCTCCTCGACGGTACGGGAGTGAGCGAGCGGCCCACCGAGTGGACGACCCTCCGCGGCCCCGCCTCGCCCGAACCGGTGGGCCACGTACGGTACTTCACGGGCGGCCTGAGCTCCGTGGCCTCGGTGGTGTACATCGGGCTGGTGCTGCCCGCGGCGGCGCTGGACAGCCACATGGTGTTCGCCTTCGGCGCGGACGACGGCCCGCTGCCCCACTTCACGCTGGACTCGGTGTACGCGGGCGGTGGTCACGCCTTCCACCTGGACCTGGTGCAGCGCGCCGACCTGGCCGCCCATCCGGTGTACACCGACACCGTGTACGGGCCGCTCACCAAACCGCACGCCCTCGCCGCCGAGATCCCCGGACTGACCGCGGCGGCCATCAGCCCGCGCCAGCGGTCCCTGATGTCCCCGTGGATGCTGGTGCACCGCGCCGACGAGGCGGCCCTGCGCGCGGTCGGCCCCATCGCCGAGGAGTACGTGGAGCACTGGCTGTCGCTCGCCGCCGCGATGCCCGCCCAGGTGGCCGGCGAACTCGCCGGCACCGACCTGCCCGAACGGGACCGGCGGCTGCGCACCGCGCTGTTCAGCCGGGAGATCGACCCGGTGTGGGGCAGGGTCGACCGGCTGCTCGGCACCGAGACCACGGACCGGCTGCGGCACCTCCTGATCACCGGCCGTCCGGAGGGGACGCGATGACCCAGGTCTCCCCCAGTGCCTGGCAGCAGCGCATCGCGGGCGAGTGGCACGGCCGCCCGTCCCTCTTCGACGCCCACGGCACCTGGTGCGGCTACGAGGACATCCGCCGCTCGTCCGACGTCGAGGACGGCGCCACCGTCTACCGCATGGACGGCGGCCTCACGGGCGGCGGGCCGCTCGCCGGCCGCTTCCGCCTCGCCGCGCCCTTCGCGTTCGCGGTGAGCGACGCCGACGACAACCGCCTCTACCAGGGGCCCGACTTCCACGGCAGCGGGCAGCCGTACGGCGCCTTCGTCGACGCCCACTACTACGGCCCCGGCTGGCAGGTGGGCCTGAACACCTGGAACCACGTGCTGCCCGGCGGCACCACCCAGGTCTACTCCTCGGTCCTGTACCAGGGCTGGACCGTCATCGGCTGCTTCAACGGCCTGTACGTGAGGACCACCGACCACGACACGAACCCGGACACCCGGCGGGCCGTCGCCGCGCACCGGGACGCCGAGACCGCCAGCGGCCCCGTCCCGTGGATCCTGCCGACCAAGCGGACGGGGCGGTACGCCGGGGACTGTGAACTGTGGGGCGCGGACCAGAAGCCGCTGGGCACGGTGCGGGTCGTCGACCGGCTCACCCCGCTGGACCTGCTCCGTACCGAACACCGTGTCACCTGGACCGGTGGCGGGGCCGACCGGGCGTTCACCGTGGTGCGGCGGCGGGACGGGACGCGCGAGTTCTGGGAGGGCCCGGACGCCTGGGGCGGCGCCCAGGCCTTCGGGCGCGCCAACTTCCCGCTGTGGCACTTCACGGGCGGCGACGTACACCGGGTCAAGGGGCGGGAGTTCGCTCTCGACGCCACGCCCGGCATGTCGGCGGGCGGCCGGCTGGCCGTCACGTACGAGCTGTTCGGCGGCAACGTCCTCAGCGCCGTGCTGCACGGCGTACTGACGTGGGAGGGTGAGTCGTGAGCACCGTCGTGGTGGTCACCGGCGGCACGCGCGGAATCGGCCAAGGGCTCGTACGGGCGTTCCTCGCGCGCGGCTGCCGTGTGGTGCTGTGCGGCCGTGGAGGTGGTGCGGCCCTGCCCGGCCCGGCGGACCGGGTGCTGGGGCGGGTGGCGGACGTCACCGACCGTGCCCAGGTGCAGGCGCTGTGGGACGCCGCGTACGAACGGTTCGGACAAGTCGACGTCTGGGTCAACAACGCGGGGGCGGCCGCGCCCCGGCGCCCGTTCTGGGAGCTGGACGCGGCGGACGTCGAGGCGGTGGCGGCGGCCAACCTGCTGGGCACCGCCCACGGCTCGGCCGTCGCGGTGACCGGTTTCCTCGCCCAGGGGCGGGGGCGGCTGTGGAACATGGAGGGCTTCGGCTCCGACCGGCGCGTACTGCCCGGCCTCGGCGCGTACGGCGCCACGAAGAGCGCGGTCACGTACCTGACGCGGGCCATCGCCGCCGACCTCGACGAGCGGGCCGCGACGCGTCCGCACGACGTGAGGGCGCTGCGTCTGTCCCCCGGGATGCTCGTGACCGACCTGCTCGTCCACGGCTACACCCCCGAGCAGTACGCGAAGGCCCGCAAGGTCCTCAACGTCCTCGCCGACCGGGTGGAGACGGTGACCCCGTGGCTCGTGGACCGGGTGCTCGCCGACCGCACCCGCAACGGGGGCCGCGTGGCGTGGCTGACCCGCCGCAAGGCGGCCGCCAGGTTCGCCACGGCGGGGCTGCGGCGCCGCGATGTGCTCCCCGAGACCCTCCCGGGTCGGTGAGCGCCGTGGAGTATCCCGTCGCGCTCGCCCTGGAGGACTTCGTACCGGTGGTGCTGACCGGTGTCGCGGCGGCGCGGCTGGTGGAGCCGATCGGCCGCGCCGCCCCACGCGCGCGTACCCTCGCGGCCACCGGCGCCGCGCTGGTCTTCGCCGGGGGCCTGTCGAAGGCGGGCTGGAAACTCACCGTCGCACTGGACGGACCCGACATCCAGCCCCTGAACAAGGCGCTCTTCCCGCTCCTCGCGCTCGGGTTCCTGCTCCTCGCGCACGCGCTGCTCAGCACGCCCCTCACCGGCGACGCTCCGCGCGCCCGCCGGCCGCCCCCGCTGTGGGGCTTCGCCGCGACGTGGGCGGCGGCCGCCGCCGGCTCCCTCGCGCTGCGCTCGACGCTGCCGCTCATGGTGCTCACGATCGCCGCGGTGACGGTCTGCGGCGTACGGCTGATCCTGCTGGCGCGCTCGGCCGGGGATTCCCGCGCGGCCACGGCCACCGGCCTGTGGCTGCTGGGCACCTACGCGCTCGGCCCCCTCGCCGCCCGGCCCGACCAGAGCGTGGCCCTGCAGTGGGTGGAGCAGTCGTGCAACACGCTCACCCAGGCCGCCCTTCTGTACGCGGCCTGGCGGCTGTCCGCCTCGTCCCTCCCCTCCTCCCGGAAGGTGACCCTGTGACCGACGCCCTCGGCTGGCGCCGCACGTTCGGCGTCATCGCACCCAGCACGAACACCATCGTCGAACCGGACTTCTACCGCATGACGGTGCCGGGCGTGACCGCCCACTTCTCCCGCATCCACATCCGCGACCAGAACATGGCGGGCGACGCGGGCATGGAGCGGCTGCTGGAACAGATACGTGACGAGATCGGCGCCGCCTGCGAGCGGGTGCTCACCTGCGAGCCGGACTACATGGTGATGGGCATGTCCGCCGAGACGTTCTGGGGAGGCGTGGCGGGCAACCGGGCCTTCGTGAAGCAGATCCACGACCTCACCGGGCTCCAGGTGGCCACCGGCGCCGAGGCGTGCGAGCGCGCGCTGCGCCTCTACGAGGCCCGCCGCATCGGTGTCGTGACGCCGTACCAACCGGTCGGGGACGCGAACGTACGCCGCTTCTTCGGCGAGCTCGGCTTCGAGGTCGCGGGCGTGACCGGCTTGCGCTGCCCGACAGCGGTCTCCATCGCCCATGTCGGGGAAGGGCGGCTCCGGGAGGCGCTGACCGGGCTGGCGGCGCTCGAAGGGGTCGACGCACTGGTCCAGTGCGGAACCAACCTGTCCATGGTGTCGCTGGCCGACGAGGCGGAACGGTGGCTCGGACTCCCCGTGATCGCCATCAACGCCGCCACGTGGTGGATGGCCCTGCGCGACAACGGGATCGAGGACAAGGTGTACGGCGCCGGGTCACTCCTGCGCGAACACTGATCCGTCACGGGAGCGGGCGTCTCGCAGCGCGGCCACCAGGCCGGCCAGCATCAGCGCCTCCCCCGCGTTGCCGAGCGGCGGCACCGCGACAGCCACCACCGAGGCGACGAACAGGGCCACCGCTCCCGCGGCGAGCCACGGCACGCGTCGGCGTCGCCAGAGCACCACCCCCGCTGCGAGCAGCAGGAGCATCGCCGCGACGGCCGCGAGCGGCACCCCGCCGGGTTCCGCGTCCGCGTACCGTACGGTGTCCGCCCAGTGCCGCGGTTCGAGGTGCAGCCCCGGCAGAGTGGCCCAGGTCCCCGCCACGGCCAGCACACCGGCCGTGCCCCACGCACCGGCCACCACCACGCGGCCGCCGCTCACCAGCATCGTGGCGCACGGCACCACCAGCGGCGTCAGCACGGCGTGGACGAGGTACCGGCCGGTGCTGAGCGTCTCCAGCGCTGGGCCGTGCCCCAGCACCGTACCGGCGGCGACGACGGCCGAGTCGTACGCCAGAGCGCAGCCGAGCAGCGCGATCCACGGCCCCGGGCGCGGACCGCGCAGCGCCACGGCGGCGAGCGCCAGCTGCCCGACGGCGACCACCGCCAGAGCCGAGGAGAACACCGTGTCCGTCCGGCTCAGCGGGCGTAGAGCGACTCGATGAGCTGCGCGTACCGCTGCTCCACCGCTCCTCGCCGCACCTTGAGCGTCACGGTGAGCTCGGGCCCGCCGGGTTCCCACGTGTCCCGGAGGACGGCGTGGGCGCGGATGCGTTCGGGGCGGGAGAGCCGGGCGTTGGCGTCCTCGACGGCGGCGGCGATCTCACCTTCGAGGTCAGCGGTCCCGGCCCGGGCGGTGACGGCCTCCCGGTCCGGGGCGATGAGGGCGACGTTGTAGGGGCGCCCGTCGCCGATGACCACGACCTGCCCGATCAGGGGCGAGGCCCCCAGCAGGACACCTTCGATGCGGGTGGGTGACATGTTCTTGCCGCCCGTGTTGATGATGATGTCCTTCTTGCGGTCGATGATGCGGACGTTCCCGTCCCCGTCGACGGTGACGACGTCGCCGGTGTGGAGCCAGCCGTCGGAGTCGACGGCCTGCGCGGTCAGTTCGGGCTCGTCGCGGTAGCCGCGCATCAGGAAGGGTGCGCGCACCAGCAGTTCGCCGTCCTCGGCGACCCGTATGCGAGCGCCTGGTACCGGCCGCCCGACGGTGCCGGGCCGGGGGTCGCCGGGCGGGTTCATCAGTGCCATGCCGGACAGCTCCGACATGCCCCAGGCGTCGCCGAGCGGCACGCCGACCGCGTGGAAGAACTCCACCAGCTCCGGCGGCGCGGGCGCGGCTCCGGTGACGCAGACCCGGGCGCGGTCGAGGCCGATCCTCTTGCGCAGTTCGGCGAGGACCGGCTCGGCTGCGTCGAGTTCCTTGGTCTGTTCGGCCGTCAGTGTTCCGGCGTGCCGGCCGGGGCGGAGCCGTCGTGCGGTGCCGACGCAGCCCTCCACCAGGGCGCGCAGTCCCGGGTCTGCCCCGGTGAGCGCCGCGTCGAGCCCGGCTTTCAGCCGCTGCCATACGGCCGGCACCGCGCCGAAGAGGGTCGGGCGTACGGACGTGAGGGCGTGGGGCAGGTCCTTGAGGTCGGGCACGCAGGTCAGCCGAGTGCCGAAACGGATGTTCGTGTAGTGCGAGGCCCACCGGTCGGCGATGTGCGCGGCGGGCAGGAAGGACAGGTGGCTGTCCTCGTGCGTGATGCCGAGGAGTTCTTCCGTGGCGTCCAGTTGGGCCGTCATACCGGCGTGGGTGATCTCCACGGCCTTGGAGCGGCCGGTGGTTCCGGAGGTGTGGATGAGCGTGAGGACGTCGTCCGGCCGTACGCGCTGCCATGCCGCCCGGAAGTCGAAGTCCGTCGGCGCGGCGGCCTCCACGGCGGCCAGGCCCACCACGCCGTCATCGTCGGCGCCGTCGACGGTGACGAGGTGCTCGACGTCCGTACCGTCGAGGGACTGCCGGAGCACGGGCAGGAAGTGCCGCTCGGTGACCAGGACGCGCGCCCCGGACCGGGTGAGTACGTCGGTGAGCTGGTCCGGGGGCAGGGTGTTGTAGAGCGAGAACGGTATGGCGCCGAGGTGGAAGGCGGCGCAGTCGGCCACGTGGAACTCCGGCCGGTTGGTCAGCATCAGGGCCACGGTGTCGCCGTGCCGGACGCCCAGGCCGTACAGGCCGGTCGCGACCGAGGCGACGCGCTCGGCGTACTCGGCCCAGGTCAGGACGTCACCCTGGACGGTGAGGAGGGCGGGGGCCGGGCCCCGGGTGGCGGCGGTGCGCTGGAAGGCCTCGCAGAGGGTCGCGGCGTCGGGCATGTCGGGTCGGCTCCTTGGCGTCGGGTGGTACGCGGGAGGAAGATCAGGACGCCGCGCCGAACCGCAGGCGGAAGTCCCGCAGCACCAGGCTGAGCAGCGGGGGCCGGCGGACGAGGTGGCTGAGCGGGCTGGTGTCGGGCACGGCCCAGCGTGCGGTGGCGAGGGCGACACCGGTCCGGGTGCGGACCGGGCTGGTCTTGGTGCGCCCGTGGAGGTTCTGGGCGACGTGGTAGGTGAGCGGCCAGCGGCCCGGCAGGCGGCGGGTGCGTCCGAACACGGCGGTGGCAAGAGTTCCAAGGTCGGCCTTTGCGGTGGCGCGCAGGCCGGCCGAGCGGTCCATGTCGAAGGACCCGAGCTCCTTCGGGATGCCCCACAACTCCCGCCCGCCGGCCATGGAGGCGGGGCTGTCGACCCAGATGTCGGTGATGGTCACCCGTGGACGGGCGCCGTCGCGTACGAGGACGGCGGCGAGGAGCTCGTCGTAGCGCAGCACGCTGTCCTGCTCGTACACGACCCAGGCGACGCCGGCCACGCCGCGTCCCGCGACGGTGACCGGCCGGGTGCCGGGCGGGAGGCCGGGCGGCAGCGCGTTCCGTGGGACGAGCCAGAGGGACAGGTACATCTGACCGGCGAGGTGCCAGGGTTCGGGCGGGTAGGCCGTCACGGTGGGTCCTTTCGGATGGCGGCCCGCCCCAGGTGCAGCGCGGCGGGTGCTGTGGCGGGGACGGACGGCGTGCGTGGGGGGACGGGTGCCAGGGTGCGGTAGGGCTGGCCGGGGGTGGGCCGGGGATCGGGGTCGCCCTTGTTGGGCCACAGGGCGGTGGCGCGTTCGGCGAGGGCGGTGATGGTGAGGGAGGGGTTGACGCCGAGGTTGGCGGAGAGGGTGGAGCCGTCGACGACGTGCAGGCCGGGGTGGCCGTGCACCCGGTGGTAGGGGTCGACGACGCCCGTCTCGATCGTGTCTCCGATGGTGCAGCCGCCGATGAGGTGGCCGGTGGTGGGGATGTCGAAGAGGTCGGCCCACGTGCCGCAGGGTATGCCGTCGATCCGGCGGGCGGCCTGCCGGGCGGCGCGGTGTCCGGCCGGTATCCAGGTGGGGTTGGGATCGCCCTCGCCGGGCCGGCTGGTGAGCCGGCGTCCGAAGAGGCTCCGTCGCGTGTAGGTGGTTACCGAGTTGTCGAGGGTCTGCATCACGAGGAGGACGAGGGACTGCCGTGCCCAGCGGCGCGGGTCGTGCAGGGCGGGCAGGTCGCGCAGGTTCTTCGCCATGGCGGCCATGCCCAGCAGCAGCCGGGAGCGGCCGGGCACGGGGTCCACGAGGACGGCACCGAGCAGTCCGAGGAGGTTGCTGCCGCGTCCGTAGCGGACCGGTTCGATGTGGGTGGTGTCGTCGAGGTGGACGGAGGAGGTGATGGCGACACCCTGGGTGTAGTCGGCGTTCCGGTCGCGGGACCGGACGGCGAGCACCGCTTCGGAGTTGGTGCGGGTGAGGCGCCCCAACTGTGGGGAGAGCCCCGGGAGTGCTCCGGTGTCGCGCAGCCGGTGCAGGAGGCGTTGGGTGCCCAGGGCGCCGGCGGCGAAGACGACGTGCCGCGCGGTGAGGGTCCGCTTGCGGCGCCGCAGGGCCCGGCCGGTGCGTACGGAGGTGACGGCCCAGCCGTCACCGGCGGCGCGGACGTCGGTGACGGTGCGTTCGGCGTGGACGTGGGCTCCGTTGCGTTCGGCCAGGCCGAGGTAGTTCTTGGGCAGGGTGTTCTTGGCGTTGTGCCGGCAGCCGGTCATGCAGGCGCCGCAGTGCAGGCAGGCGGCCCGGTCGGGGCCCGCGCCCCCGAAGTAGGGGTCGGGGACGACGGTGCCGGGCGCGCTGCCGGGCGTCCCGAAGTGCACGCCCACCGGGGTGGGGCGGAAGGTGTCCTCGCGGCCGAGGTCGCGGGCGGTCTGCCTCAGCACCTGGTCGGAGGCGGTGACCAGTGGGTTGAGGGTGACGCCGAGCATGCGGCGGGCCTGGTCGAAGTAGGGGGCGAGTTCGGTGCGCCAGTCGGTCAGGGACGCCCAGTGGGAGCCCTCGTAGAAGGCGGCGGGCGGCTCGTACAGGGTGTTGGCGTACCCGAGGGATCCGCCTCCGACGCCCGCTCCGCTGAGGACGAGCACGTCACCGAGGAGGGTCATGCGCAGAATGCCGGTGCAGCCGAGCCTGGGCGCGAAGAGGTAGTCGCGCACGTGCCACGAGGTGCGCGGGAAGTCCGCGTCGTCGAAGCGGCGCCCGGCCTCCAGTACGCCGACCCGGTAGCCCTTCTCGGTCAGCCGCAACGCGGTGACGCTGCCGCCGAATCCGGAGCCGATGACGAGGACGTCGTAGTCGAAGGCCGTCACGGTCGCTCCCCCACGAACCCGGCCATGAGGGGGATCACCAGCCGCTCGATCGCGGCACGCCGTGCCCCTGGCCGGTCCTCGGTGAAGGCGACCGGTCCGGCGAGACCGGGGGTGAGGGGGGCGAGCGCCAGGTGCGGCAGGAGCAGGAGGAGCAGGGAGAGGAGGGCGTCGGTGTCGGCGTCCTCGCGGATGTCACCGGTCTCGACGGCTCGCTGGACGAGGGGCCGCAGTCCGGCGAGGTACAGGCCGTGCACGGGTGCGCGCACGGCTTCCCTGACGGCCGGGTCCATCTCCATGTTGGTGGCGGCGGTGACGCCGCGCTCCAGGGGGTGGGTGGCGAAGTAGTCGAGCCATGCTTCCAGGGCGTCGGTCAGGTAGGTGGTGAACTCCTTGGTCCCGTCGTATCCGTCGAGCCACGGCTGCATGGCCGCGTAGATGCGCAGCGAGGTCTGTTCGGCGACGTACGCGAACAGGTCGAGCTTGCCCGCGAAGTACTGGAAGAGGGACCCCTTGGCCACTCCCGCCGCGCGGGCGATGACGTTGAGGCTTCCCGTGGAGTACCCGTGCGTGCCGAACTCGTCCATCGCGGCGACCAGGACCCGCTCGCGCCGCGCGGGCGAGAGATGCGTCCAGGTGGAAGTGGGCATGGGGGTGCTCCCGCCGTATGACCAGGCGGTCATGTGACCGCCCGGTCATCGTCGCGAACGCACCCACGCATGTCAACCGGGCACACAGGCCATGCAGTTGACAGCCCATCAGCTCACGCACCACCCTGTGACCACCCGGTCACATGACCAGGTGGTCACCCCCGTGTGTCTCTCTCGTCGGAGGGCTCGTGATGAAACGTGTCTGCGTCATAGGAGCGGGATCGTCGGGCATCGCCGCCTGCCAGGTCCTCGCGGAGCGGAAGATCCCGTACGACTGTTACGAGGCCGGCTCGGAGGTGGGCGGCAATTGGCGCTACCTCAACGACAACGGCATGTCCTCGGCGTACCGCTCCCTGCACATCAACACGTCACGGCAGGTCATGGAGTACGCCTGCTTCCCCATGTCGGAGGCGTACCCCGTCTATCCCAGCCACTTCCACATCGCGCGCTACTTCGACGAGTTCGTCGACCACTTCGGCCTGCGCCCGTCCATCACCTTCCGCACGGAGGTCACCGGCGTCGAGCCGTCCCCCGACGGGCGACGCTGGTCCGTCACCACGCGGCACCGAGACAGCGAGGAGCGGAACACCCGTGCGTACGACGCGGTCCTCGTCGCCAACGGCCACCACTGGCAACCCCGTTGGCCCGATCCGCCGCTGCCCGGCTCGGACTCCTTCGCCGGGTCCCAGACGCACTCGCACCACTACAAGACACCCGAGCCCTTCGCCGACAAGCGGGTCCTCGTCCTCGGAATCGGGAACTCGGCGTGCGACATCGCCGTGGAGACCTCCCGGGTGTCCCGGCGGACCTTCCTCGCGATGCGGCGCGGCGCCCACATCCTGCCCAAGTACCTCTTCGGGGTCCCCACCGACCACCTCACCGGATCCTGGCTGGCCCGAGCGCCGCTCGCCGTCCAGGACCGGGGGCTCCAGCTGCTGCTGCGGCTCAGCCGCGGCCGGCTGAGCGACTACGGCCTTCCTGTGCCCGCCCACCGCGTCCTGGCCGCCCACCCGACGATCTCCGACGACCTTCTGTCGCGGCTCGGCCACGGCGACATCACCGTCAAACCGATGATCGAGCGCCTGGACGGTGACCAGGTGCTCTTCACCGACGGGTCGCGCGAGACCATCGACGCGATCGTCCACTGCACCGGCTACGCCATCAGCTTCCCCTTCCTCAGCCGTGAGCTCATCGACCCGGCCGGCAACGACATCGGGCTCTACCGGCGGGTGGTGGACCCCGACCACCCCGGCCTGTACTTCATCGGGCTCGTCCAGCCGCTGGGAGCGATCATGCCGCTCGCCGAAGCCCAGTCCCACTGGGTGGCCGACCTCATCGAGGGGACGTGCGCGCCACCCGGACGCGCGGCGATGCGGCGGGAGATCGCGACGTACCGAGCCCGTACGGCACGTCGGTACGTCGCGTCCTCGCGTCACACGATCCAGGTCGACGCCCTCGCGTACCTCCGCGAGATCAGGGCGGAGCGCCGCCGCCGTTCGCTCAGTACGCCTGCTCGACGGTGACGGTCCGGTCCTTGGCGTCGCCCCAGTAGCGCACATAGGAGGCGGCGACGGGGTCACCCAACGACGCCTTGAGCCACAGGGCCGACCAACGGCCGGCGGCCCGTATGCCCTCGGTCTGGTCCAGGGTCTGGGGAGAGGCGTCCGGGCCCGCGCCCGGCGGGTTCTGCACGTCGGTGATCCCGAAGTGGTTGGCGCCGTGCAGGCCGACCAGCGCCTTGGGCTTGGCGGACAACGCCCGATAGGTGTCCCGCGCGGCGACGGGCGCGGCGACGCCGTCCGCGTCCCCCTGGACCAGGGCGACCGGTACACCGGCGTTGTTGATGGGGCCGACCGGCCCGCCGCCCGGCGGCACACTGTTCGTACCGAAGAAGGCGGCGGCCTTCAGCTGCGCCGGCTTGACCGCGCCGGGCGGCAGTCCGGCACAGAAGGGCGGCGCGCACAGCCCCTGAAGGGCCGACAGTCCGGCGGCTCCACCGAAGGAGTGGCCGAGCAGGGTCAGCGTGCCGGTGTCGATACGGCCGGCGAGCGGGCTGCCGTCCCGGCCGTTCTCCGCCGCCGCCCACGCCACCGCACTCAGGGCCTGGTCCGACGACGCCCACAGGCCCGGCACCCCGAACACCGGACGTACGTGGTTGGGCACGACGACCACGAAACCGAAAGCCGCGACGGTACGCGCGAAGCCCGAGTAGTGGGCCTTGTCGACATTCGCGCCCTGCAGGAGCAGCGCCACCGGCAACCCGCGGCTCGTGGTCGCCGGGTAGTACACATCCGCGGCGTCCGCGCCGACCCTGGCGGCGTACGAGCCGGTCGGGAAGGTCGTCGGGTTCTCGGGCGCCACGGCCTCGCGGGCCTCAGCGTGACCGCCGGCCGCCGCCAGCAGAGCGAAGCTCAGCAAGCCGGCGAAGAGGCCGCGCCGCAGACCGTGCGCGCGGCGGAGAAAGGTATGTGCCATCGGTACTCCGATCCTTGAGCATGATGACCCTAGAGTGTTTCTTAGAGCGAAACTGTGTTTCCCTATGAAGTTAACGGGGGCAGCATCTGCCGCGTCAACCCACCAGACACCGCGAAGGCGCCCGCGGGGGCACCCGCGGAGGCACCGGAAAGGCCCCGGCGCCAGGGGCGTCGGGGCCTTCCGGGTCGAGCGTGTCGGCTCAGTCACTCCATGGCGGGGCCGGGGCCACCGCGGCCGCGGGTGCGACCGGAACGGCGTTCGGCCATCGCCGCCGCGGCCATGGCCAGGCCGAGCAGCAGAGCCACGGCGCCGACGATGATGTTGTTGACCACACTGCGGGTCGTGTCGACGTTCCCGGCGACGACCCAGGGAGAGACGATCGTCCATGCGCCGATGGCGCACGCGGCCCAGGCCATGGCGTGGGTCCGCTCGTACGCCGAGGTGAACCCGCCCATGCACAGGGCGTAGGCGACACCGGTGATCAGGTTGCAGACGGCGAGAGCCGTCAGGCCGCTGAACCCGGCGATCCATGGCGAGGCTGCCAAGTAGAGACCCGTGAGAAGGCCGAGGGTCTCGATCGCCTGGCCACGGGGGGTGCTGGTCGCCCGTTCGAACCGAGAGCGCATCTCGGCCAGATCGGGGTGTTGCTCGATGCTCGGGTGGGTGGTCATTGCGGGCCCGCCTCCTGTGGAAGACTTTATCCGCCCTTTATCTCCCATATAACTCCTTTGACGGCATTCCGGTCAACAGGAGGACGATGGGGCCGCGTCATGCTGACGAGAACACCGCCCGACACTTCTCCGACGTGAATTCGTTGATCATCGGCAGGGCCCATGACCACGACGTACGAAACGAGAGGGCAAGCATGAACTTCCGTGCCACCGCCATGGCCGCGGCCACCGGCGTCCTGCTCACCGCCGGCGCCGCGACCGCCCAGGCCGCCGAGCGCGAGGCCGCTCCCGGCGCCGGTTCCGGCACCGGGAGCGACAGCGTCGCGATCGTCAAGAACGACCGGCTGACGCCCTCGTCCGTCGTCGACTACGTGCTGGACACCGACGAGGACTGAACCGGGACTCCCTCGGGAGGCAGCATCCGCACCGGTTCCGTACCGGCGTCGTTGTGGCGCAGCGCCCAGTTCTCCAGGGCGACGCGGCACGCGTGGTCGAGGTGGCGCAGCCCGGACAGGTCGAGCTCGATGGGCCGGTCCTGCGGCAGGTTCTCCAGCTCCTCGAGGATCCTCGGCAGCCGGAGGAACGTCGCGTTGCCGGTGATGGTCGCGACCAGGCGGCCACCGGTGAGCTCCCGTACCTCGACGTGGAGGTGGGACGTCTCCCAGGCGGTCTTGCACACCGCGAGCAGCAGGCCCAGCATCACGCCCTCGAAGAGGTTGGTGACGAGGATGGCGACGGCGGTGACGCCGAGTATCACGGCCTCGCCGCGGTGCTCGCGCCACAGCGGGACCAGGTCCTTGACGGGTACGAGCTTGCAGCCGGCGTGCACCAGGACGCCGGCGAGCGCGGCGAGCGGGATGACGCCGATCGCGGCGGGCAGCAGGGCGACGAACAGCAGCAGCCACAGTCCGTGCAGGATGCGCGAGAGCGAGGTGCGAGCCCCGGCCTGGACGTTGGCGGCGCTGCGGACGATGACGGCCGTCATGGGAAGGGCGCCGAGCGCGCCGCAGATGGTGTTGCCGATGCCCTGGGCCATCAGCTCCTTGTCGTAGTCGGTGCGCGGCCCGTCGTGCATGCGGTCCACCGCGGCCGCGCTGAACAGGCTTTCGGCCGAGGCGATCAGGGTGAAGGCGAGGACGGTGCCGATCGCCGCCACCGTCGCGATGTTCCCGAACTCGCCGAGGCCGGGGGGCTGGACGGCTTCCAGCAGTCCCTGCACCTCGACCTTGGCGACCGGCAGCCCGAACAGGGCGGTCACGGCGGTGGCGAGGGCCACCGCGACGAGCGGGCCGGGGACCACACGGGCACGGGCCGGGAGCCGTGGCCACAGGACCAGGACGGCCACGGTCCCGGCGCCGACGAGGAACGCGGTGAGCGCCGTGCCGCCGGAGAGGACGGAGCCCGCCAGGTCGGGCAGGCCGGCGAGCTTGCCGAGGCCGCCGGACGGCTGGTCGGTGTCGGCCATCGCGTACACCTGACCCAGCACGAGGACCAGGCCGATGCCCGCGAGCATGCCCTGGACCACGGCGACGGATATCGCCCGGAACCAGCGGCCGAACTTCAGTGCGCCCAGGATCAGTTGGAGCAGTCCGGACACGAGGACGATGGCACCGAGCGTGGCGAGGCCGAACTGCTGGACGGCCTCGTACACCAGGACGGTCAGGCCCGCGGCGGGGCCGCTGACCTGGAGGGAGCTTCCGGGCAGGGCGCCCACGACGAGTCCGCCGACGATGCCGGTGACCAGCCCGAGTTCGGCGGGTACGCCGGAGGCGACGGCGATGCCCACGCACAGGGGCAGGGCCACGAGGAAGACGACGAGCGACGCGAGTATGTCGCGGCGCAGCACAGTGCGGTCCTTCAATGGGGAAAGCATGAGGGTGAGTTCCTAGCGGTGCGGTCCGCCGCCCCGGGGGACGGCGGACGGACGGAGGGGGACACGAGCGTGCTGTGGCCGCCTCACAGAGGCCTGAACTCGCCCTCCAGCTCCGGGTGGTGGACGCTGACGACGCCGGTGTCGACCTCGTAGTACCAGGCGTGGAGCGTCAGTTCCCCGTTCGCGAGAAGCTCCCGCACGGCCGGGTAGTCGCGGAGTGTGTCCAGCTGGGCCACGGCGTGTTGGCGCACGGCCTGCGCGAGGTCCTTGGTGTCCGGCGGCTCCGGTACCGAGTGGGTGAGCCAGCCGCGCACGGCGGGGAGGGCGGAAAGATCGTCGCCCCGTACGAGGGCGCCGACGGCGCCGCAGTGGGAGTGCCCGCACACGACGATGTGGCGGACACCGAGGACGCGTAGCGCGTACTCGACGGTGGCGGTCTCGGCACTGGGCCGGGCCTCGTCGTAACGGGGCACCACATTGCCGGCGGTGCGGAGTTCGAAGAGCTCGCCCGGGCGGGCGCCGGTGATGAGAGAGGGGATCACCCGGGAGTCGGAGCAGGTGATGAACAGCGCCTCGGGCGCTTGTCCGGCGGCGAGACGGCGGATCTCCTCCGGCTGTCTGGCGACACGGGTGGGGAACGTACGAGCGTTGTCGATGAAGGACTTCATTGCGGCCTGCCTCCTGCGCTCCGAGCCGTGGGGGCCGGGGGGCGCGGTGTGGTCGGGTCATTGTCGGATGTGTGTGGGGGCGTGGCTGACGAACCACGGGGTGTCCGCGGCGCTGCCGGGTACGACACCGTGGTGCGGTGCACTAACGATCATGCACCACAGCAGCTTCGTCAACTTTGCCAGGACATTACCTTCTCGTGAAAGGTCGTTTTGCGTCGGCGCGCCGGGGGCGGCAGGCCGGATCCCAACCCCGCACGTTGCCATCACGTTTCGGCCGTGTTGACCGGCGACGACTCGCACGTTTCTACGCATCGTGCATCTTTGAACCATATCCGGCACGCCATAAAGCCCTGATGGAACGCGGGGCTCATGGCCGCGCACTGTCCTTCGAGAATACGTTTCGCGTCACCGCTTGAATAACAGACCAAACCGAAAAGCGATGCTGAATGTGCGTCAACAGGGCGGGCGCGGCAATGTGGCTGCCGCACCACACCGAACGAACCGGAATCGAGTTGAGAGGTTTTATGCCATGCGGACACTGGTAAGGCGCGCCATCGTTTGCGGTCTGGCCACAGCGGGGGTCCTCGGGCCCATGACCGTCACGGGGGCCGCCGCGAAGGCCGCCGCGCCCGAGCCGCGGCTCTACGCACCGACGGCCCTGGTGCTCACGGTCGCCCAGGGCGAGACCGCCGCCACCGCGGTACCCACCCGGGCGGTGACGCTCACCTGCACTCCGACCGCCGGCGGGACGCATCCGGCACCGCAGCGGGCATGCGCCGAACTGCGTTCGGTCGAGGGAAGTTTCGACAAGCTGGGCGCTGAGGGAACCCGCCCCTGCATCAAAATCTACGACCCGGTCGTCGTCACCGCACAGGGCACCTGGGAAGGCCGGCGCGTGAACTTCGAGCGAAAGTACGCGAATTCCTGCGTCATGCAGTCGGAGGGTTCGAGCGTCTTCTCCTTCTGAGCCCGGACACCGCCTTCCCAGCCTTCCCCGCCTTCCCCGCCTTCCCTGCCTCCCCCGCCCTCCCCGGCCCGCACGGCCGCACGACCGGCCGTGCGGGCCTCGCCGTGCCACCTTCGCCCCGGCGCGGTGACGGTTGTATACGAAATCCGGCCATGGATGCGGCCAACCGTGCGCCGGATACGTGACATGCGCAACCCCGCTCCTTGAGGAGCGGGGCGGGTCCGCCGGGGGTCAGCGGTCGGTGCCGGTCTCCTTGTCGGGCAGATCGGCCTCGATCCGTTCCTTGCGGACCTGGCCTCGTACGGTCTCCTGGTCGGTGACCTCCTCCGTCTCCAGCCGTACGCGCTCCACGGGAGTGGTCCGGGTCTCGACCACCGGCTCCTCGGCGTGCAGCGTCACCTCGTGTTCGGCCTCGGAGATCTCCGGACCGGACAGGGCGGCGTCGCGGTTGGCCTCAGTGACCGGCTCACGCTCGAGGGTGACTTCCTCATGTCGCAGCGGGATGGTCTGCTGGACCTCTTCCGTGACGACGTACTTGCGGAGCCGGGCCTTGCCGGCCTCGCGCTGCTCCACTCCGACGTGCATCTGCTCCTCGGAACGGGTCATCGCGTCGTCACCGGTACGACCGCCGGCGGGCCGGCGAGCCCGGCCACCGTCACCGTCGCCACCGCCGGGCCGGCCGGCCTGGCCACGGGCGGCGTCCCAGCGGATGCCGTAGTAGTCGTAGAGGCGCCGCTCCTCCGCGGCCGACAGATGGCCGCCCGCGTCGACATCGACGTTCGGGGCTTCCTTGACCTTGCCCTTGGGGTACGGGACCTCCAGGTGGTCCTCGACGACGGTCGCCTCGTGGATGGGGACGAAGGATTCGCCGGCGCCGAAGAATCCGGTCTTGACGCTGACCCAGTCGGGCCGACCCGTCACATCGTCAACGAACACATGCTTGGCTTCGCCGATCTTGTCGCCGGTCGTGTCGTACACCGGGTGGTCGAGCACGGCCGGGATCTGTGCCTGGGTGATCATGCATCCTCCTTCGAGTTCTCTTCGCTGCTTTCGAGGTCTCACGGTCCGGGTGACCACCGCTTCCAGGACGAAAACCACTCCCACCGCCATAAACAGGACATAACTTGGAAGGGGCGATGTGCTGACAGGCCGTGCCATCCGGGAGAGCCGTGGATCTGGAGAGCGTCACCGACGAGCTGTACGGGCTGCGCCCCGACCGTTTCACCGCGGCCCGCAACGCGCGCGCCGCCGAGGCCCGCAAGGCCGGCGACCGGGCGCTCGCCGATGCCGTCCGGGCGCTGCGCAGGCCGACGCTGGCGGCGTGGGCGAGCAATCTGCTCGTACGGGAGCAGCCGGAGGAGGCCCGGGCGCTGGCCGCTCTCGGTGAGGGTCTGCGCCGCGCGCACCAGGATCTGGACGGTGAGCGGCTCCGTGAGCTCAGCCGGCAGCAGCACGTCCTGGTGACCGCCCTCGCCCGGCAGGCACGGCAACTGGCGGCGGACGCCGGGCAGCCGGTCGGCGAGGACGTCCAGTACGAGGTGGAGGCGACCTTGCACGCCGTCCTGGCGGACCCGGCGGCGGCCGAGGAGTGGGCGGCGGGGCGGCTGGTGAAGCCGCTGAGCGCGCCGGTGGGCTTCACCGCGGCGCTCACGGACGTCTCCGCCCCGGCGGGCGGGCGGAGTGCGGGCCGGCCTGCGGACTCGCGTGCGGACTCGCGTGCGGACTCGCGTGCGGACTCGCGTGCGGAGGAGGAGCCGCGTAAGGAGGAGGAGCGGCGTAGCGAGGAGCGACAGCGGCGGGAGCGGCGGGCTCGCGAGCTGCGGGAGGAGCTGCGGCGCGCCGAGGAGGAGGCGCGCGCACAGGAGGAGGAGCGCGACCGGGCCGAGGCCGACGAGGAACGCGCCGAGGAGGAGCTCCGGGAGGCGGGACGGCGAGTGGAGGCGCTGGCCGCGGAGTTGACGGAGGCCGAGCGGCTCCGGCGTACGGCGGACGACGGCGTACGCGCCGCGCGCCGGCGGCTCCAGGAGGCCGAACGGGCCGCGCGGGAGGCCCGCCGCCGTGCCCGGGACGCGGCCACCCGAGCGGAGCGGGCCGCCGGGCGGTGAGGAGCCCGGCCTACGCGGCGGTTGTGGGTGACAGGCGCAGGCGGCCGGCTTCGTGGAGGTAGCGCACCTTGATGCACATGGCCCACGGGTCGATGGGTTTGGCGACGAGGTCGGCGGCGCCCAGCCTCATGGCGTCGCGGGACAGTTGGGGGTCGATGCCCATGCCGGTGACCAGGATGACCGGGATGCGCCGGGTCTGCTCCAGCCGCTGCATGTAGAGCAGGACGTCGAGCCCGCTCACCACCGGCATGACGACGTCGAGGACCGTGACCGCGACGCCGCCGCGCAGCACGGTCTTGAGCGCCTCGTCCCCGCTGGTGGCCAGCGCCAGGGGGTAGCCGAGCGGGGACACGGCCTCCTCCATCGCGAACAGGTTGTCCTCGTGGTCGTCGACCAGCAGCACTTTCTCCGCGACGGTCATGGCTGCTCACCTCCGATCGGGCCCACCTGTCCAGCATGCGCCGTTACGCCGTCCGTGACAGGTTTTACGGTTTCGGTTTCAGGAGGAGGAGAAGGAGGAGGAGCGGAGGCCGTGGCCCGCCAGGGCGGTCTGCGCGCGGGCGAGCGCCCGGCGGAGGGGGCGGGAGCTGCGGAGGGCCGCGCGGGCGGCGTTCGCGCCGGGCGCGCCGTGTACTCCGCCTCCCGGATGGGCGCCCGCGGAGGCGAGGTAGAGCCCCTCAACGGGGGTCTCGGGGCGGCCCGTACCGGGTACGGGGCGGAAGACCAGCTGCTGGTGGATCGCCGTGGTGCCCCCGTTGATGGCGCCTCCGTACAGGTTGGCGTTCATCGCTTCGAGGGTCGGCGGGGCCAGGATCCGGCGCGCGCGGACGAGCGAGCGGAACCCGGGCGCGAAGCGCTCGACCTGGGCCTCGACACGGTCGGCGAAGGCCTCCTGCTCGCGGGGGTCCCAGGTGCCGGTGATGCCGTCGTCGCCCGCGTCGTGCCGGATGCGGTGCGGTACGTGGGTGTAGGCCCAGGCCGACTCGGTGCCCGCCGGGGAGCGGGTCGCGTCGGCGGTGGTCATCTGCCCGAACAGCAGGAACGGCCGGTCGGGCACCTCGCGCATGGCGAGCTGGGCCGAGAACCGGGTGAGCTCGTCCATGCCGTCGGCCAGGTGCACGGTGCCGGCGGTGGCCGCCGCCTCCCCGGCCGTCCACGGGACGGGGCCCGACAGCGCCCAGTCCACCTTGAAGGTGGCCCAGTCCCACTGGAAGCGGTGCAGGTCGTCGAGCAGGCGGGAGGGCAGGTACTGGGGGGCGACCAGGCCCCCGTACAGCGCGGGTGCCGCCACGTCGGCGAGGACGGCCCGGTTCACCGGCACCGTCTCGCCCGCGGCCGTACGGACCGCCACCGCGCGCCCGGCACGGACGGTCACCTCCACCACCCGCTCGCCGCAGCGCACCACGCCGCCGCGCCGCTGGAGGCGGCGTACGAGGGCGGCGCTGAGCGCCCCCGCCCCGCCGACGGGTGTGGGGAAGCCGTACGTCTGGCCGAGCATGGACATCAGCCAGCCGAAGCCCCCGCTGCCCGCCGCCTCGGGGGCGAGGTCGGCGTGCAGCGCGTTGCCGGCCAGCAGCAGCCGGCCTCCCTCGCCGTGGAACTCCTCCTCCGTCAGGCGCCGTACGGGCAGCAGCATCATGCGGGCCAGTCGCAGGCCGCCCGCGGCACGCAGCCGGGTTGCCAGCCGGGCGGATGCCCGGACGGGCGGGAAGGGCGTGAACAGCGCGCCCAGGAGGTCGTCGCCGATCCGGTCCCACACGTCGCACAGGTGCTCCCAGGCGAGGGCGTCGCCGGGTGCGAACCGCTCCAGTCCGGCCGCCGTCGCCGTACGGTCGCGCTCCAGCACCGCGCACCGCCCGTCGGCGAGGGGGTGCGCCAGGACGCGCGGCGCGTGGCTCCAGTGGAGGCCCTCTTCGTGGAGGGCGAGGCGGGACAGTACGGGGGAGGCGGCGGCCAGCGGATAGAAGGCGCTGAACACGTCACTGACGTAGTCCGGGTGGACGCCCCGGTCGCTGCGGACGGCGCCGCCGGGCTCGTCCTCGGCTTCGAGGACCTCGACCGACCAGCCCGCGTCGGCGAGGACGTTGGCCGCCACCAGCCCGTTGGGGCCGGCGCCGATGACCAGCGCGTCCGGCACGGTGTCGGGTGCCGCGTCCGGCACGACGGGGCCGGGCGTCGCGGGCTCCGCTGTCACGGGGCCTCCCTTTCGACCAGAGCGGCGAGGCGGGGCAGCATGGCGCGGTGACGCAGTTGCAACAGGGCGTCGACGGCCGCGTTGTGCAGGAGGCCGCCGGGTCCGCGCAGCGGGTGCTCGTCGACGATGACGAGTGTCTCGTCGCCCCAGGGACGTACCTCTATGGCGATTCTGGCCGTGCCCAGGGCGCCCATCTTGGCTTCGAGCTCCAGGCACCTGGGTGGTTCATGGAGCCGTACGACGGTCTCGCCCTCGGCCGTGTACGGGCCCAGGCGCACGGTGTACTCGATGGCGGAGCCGGCCTTCGGCCAGTCCCCGTCCTTCTGCCGGGACGATGACGTCCCCACGACCCAGTCGCTGTAGCGCGACCCGTCCCCGAGTACGGCCCATACCGCTTCGGGGGGCCTTTTGATCAGCTGATGCCGTACGGCCATGGACGCCTCCGGTGTCCGTCGGTCGGGAACGAACGCACGGCGGGTACCCGCATCCGGCCGATGCGAACGGGGGGTGCGGGGGGTGCGGAGGGTGCGGCAGGGGCGGACGACGGAGCCCCGACTGGACGGGGGGAATCCAGCCGGGGCCGTTCGCCGTGGTCACGAAGGGCGGTCGCCTCGCGGCGGGGGGCCGGGGACACGGTCCCTTCGCCACCACACATGGATGAACGGTCAACCATCAAGGGGTGTTCCTCGGGTTCGCCGTTCTCTCGTGTGACTCGCCTCACCCCTGCTGAGCTGGTCCGGGACCATGCCGTCCTTCCTGATGTTTCCGGCGGAACCTTTGGGGAATTCGCCGGTTTATGGTGCAAATCGGATACACGATGATGACCGAGCAGGCGGGGCCCCGCGCCCTGGTGGACCACGTCGTCCAGGCCGAGGAAGCCGGGTTCGACTTCTCGGTGACGTCCGACCACTACTTCCCCTGGCTGCGTTCGCAGGGCCACGCGCCCTACGCCTGGGCGGTGCTCGGAGCGGCCGCGCAGGCGACCTCACGCATCCCGCTGATGACGTACGTGACGTGCCCGACCTTCCGCTACCACCCGGCCGTCGTCGCCCAGAAGGCCGCGACGCTCCAACTGCTGTCCGAGGGCCGGTTCCGGCTCGGGCTGGGGTCCGGCGAGAACCTCAACGAGCATGTCGTCGGCGGCGGCTGGCCCACCGTCGACGTACGGCACGAGATGCTCGAGGAGGCCCTCGGCATCATCCGGGCGCTCTTCGAGGGCGGCCATGTCACCCATCACGGTGCGCACTTCGACGTGGAGTCCGCCCGCCTGTGGGACCTGCCCGACGAGCCGCCGCCCATCGGCCTCGCGGTCTCCGGCGAGCAGTCCTGCGCACTGGCGGGCCGACTCGCCGACCTCGTCATCGCGACGGAGCCGAAGGGTGAACTGCTCGACGCCTTCGACCGGCACGGCGGGCAGGGCAAGCCGCGGGTGGGCCAGCTGCCCGTCTGCTACGACCCGGACAAGGAGGCCGCCGTACGCCGGGCGCACGACCAGTTCCGGTGGTTCGGCAGCGGCTGGAAGGTCAACTCGGAGCTGCCGCATCCCGACTCGTTCGCCGCCGCCACCCAGTTCGTGAGGCCGGAGGACGTCGCCGAGTCCATCGCGTGTGGCGACGATCCGGACGCCTTCGTGGCCGCGGTGAAGCCGTACGTCGACGCGGGCTTCACCGAGATCGCCCTGGTGCAGATCGGTGGCGACGCGCAAGCTCCCTTCCTGGAGTGGTCGGCGAAGACGCTGCTGCCCGCGCTGCGCGACGCCTTCGGCTGAGGCCCCGTTGGGTACGACCGGGCGGCACGCCGGTGCCGGCAGCACCGGGCTCGTCGTCATCGACATGATCAACACGTACGAGCACGAGGACGCCGAGCTGCTGCTGCCCTCCGTGCGCGAGACACTGCCCGTCCTGGTGGACCTGCTGACGCGGGCCAGGGAGCACGACGTACCCGTGATCTACGTCAACGACAACTTCGGCGAGTGGCGCTCCCACCACGGCGAGATCCTCGAAACGGCACTGGCCGGGCCGCACGCCGAACTGGTGGAGCCGATCCGGCCGGACGGCTCCTCCCTCTTCGTGGTCAAGGCACGCCACTCGATCTTCTACGAGACGCCCCTGGCGTACCTGCTGACGCAGCTCGGCGTCGGTCACCTGGTGCTGTGCGGCCAGGTGACCGAGCAGTGCGTGCTGTACTCGGCGCTCGACGCGCACATCCGGCACATCGACGTAACGGTGCCGACGGACGCGGTGGCGCACATCCACGAGCCGCTGGCGCGGGCCGCCCTGGAGATGATGCGGCGCAACATGGGCGCCCGGACGGTGGAGGCGAAGGAGATCGACTTCGGCTCCGGCGCCCGGGCGTGACTCCTGACGTCAGTGCGTGACGTGGCGTATGACGTCAGTGCGTGACGTAGCGTGACGCGAGCAGCAGCCGCGCCTCCTTCTCGTGCTCGCCCGAGACGGACGAGGACGACCGCACCTCGAACAGCCCACCGAGCGCCTTCTCCACCTCGGCCACGGCGTGGTGGTCGCCCGTCAGCAGCGCCGTGACGGGTGTGCTGAGGTCCGGCGGTCCGGGCAGCTCACCCGAGCGGGCGGAGCTGTCGAACGTGGCCATCCACACGGTGGGCTCGTGGTCGTGGGCCTGTTCCGGTCCTGGCGCGGGCATGTCGCAGCCCGCGAAGACGCGGTCGAGCGTGTCGAAGACGGCCTGGGCGTCCTGGCGGCCGCAGTCGCTGAGCTGCACGGTGACGTCGCAGTCCGCGGGGTGGTTCCTGGTTGCGTTGCTCTCCACGTCGCTCCACTCCTCCTTGGGGGTCCGGTCCACTCCCCGTACAGGCACGAATACCTCGCCTCCGGCCCGCCAATCAGGATCTTCCCCGGCGCGTTTGCGGAGGTGGGTGCCTGGTACGAGGGTGTGGAGAAGCAGGGGGGTCCGCAAGGGGGACGTCAGGAGGAACGAATGCCCGCAGGATCCAGCCCCAAGCGTGAACGGCAGTACGAGCACATCAAGGAAAGCTCCAAGAAGCGCGGCGCGAGCGAGAAGAGGTCCGAGGAGATCGCCGCCCGTACGGTGAACAAGGAGCGGGCGCGCTCCGGGGAGTCGAAGACCGCCAGTAAGACCTCCAAGCAGGACATGTCGTCCTCGAAGCGGGGCGGTCAGCGATCCGGCAGCAGCGGCACCAAGGGCCCGACGTACGACCAGCTGTACGAGGAGGCCAAGAAGCGGGGCATCCAGGGCCGGTCGTCCATGAACAAGTCGGAGCTCCAGCGCGAGCTCGGGAAGTGACGCGCCCGGCGCGCCGTCAGCCGTTCGGCACGACTTCGGCCGCGGCGCCGGCTGTACCGAGCGGGCTGCGGTCCAGGCGCGCCAGCAGGTCGGCGGGGTCGTCGTAGAACGCGGCGGCCCCCGCCTCCATCAGGTCCGCCCGCGGGATGCCACCGCACAGCAGGCCCACGCAGGTGACGCCCGCCCGGGCGCCGGCCTCCATGTCCCAGACGGTGTCGCCCACGAACACGGAGCGCCCGGCCGGCGCCCCCGCGAGTTCCAGTGCGTGCCGTACCGGCTCCGGCGCGGGCTTGCCCTCCTCGACGTCGTCCGCGCTCGCGGTGGCGGTGATGGCGTCGTCCGCGTCGATGGCGCGGCGCAGTGCGGACAGCTCGGCTGCCCCGGCCGAGGTGGCCAGGACGACCGTCCAGCCGTCCGCCGCGAGGGCCTTCAGCAGCCGGCCGGCGTCCCGGAAGGCGGGCAGCCGGTCGAAGTAGGTCCCGTAGAGGGTCTTGTGGGCGGCGCTGATCACGTCGTCCTGTTCCTTGTCCCGGTCGTCGCCGAGCAGGTGCGCGATCAGGTCGTGCGAGCTGAGGCCGACGGCCCGGTGGACGGCGTGCATGGGAACGTCGTGCCCGGCCTGCCGGAACGCCTCCCACCAGGTGGTCACATGCAGGTGGTTGGTGTCGGCAAGAGTACCGTCCACGTCGAACACCGCCGCGCGTGTCATACCTTCTCCGTTCTGTGTCTGTGCCGCTGCACTTGTCGTCCTTACCGCATTCCCTTGACCTGAGTCTCACCCTCGACTTCAGCCTCACCCTTCAACTCCTGTGGAGGTGTGGGCGGCACCCACGGGTTTCGACTCCGGCGAGCCGCGCTGGCGCAGGAAGACGGCGAAGATCGCCATGGAGCCGACGGCGAGCAGCTCGGACTGCCAGTTCTGCAACGTACGGCTCCAGAAGTCCGCCGTCAGGAGGTAGTCCGACCAGGGGACCGGGTCCTGGAGCTCACCCAAGCGCTCCTCCCCGTACGCGGCCGCGCCGGCGACCGACTGGGCGTACCAGGAGCCCACGAAGGCCAGGAACATCACCACGCCGAGGGACCGGGAGTACAGGGCCTGTCTGATGCCCCCGACGGAGGCCCACCGGGGCGAGTCCGGGCGGGCGTGCTCGCCCATGCGCTGCGCCTCCTCCGACTCCACGCCGATCTTGTGCAGCTCCTTCGACTCGGGCGACCCGCGCTGGACGAGCCAGACCGTGGCGAAGAGGAACAGGAAGAACTGCAGGTACTCGGACTGCCAGTTCTCCGTGACGTCGACGGCGAAGTGGGAGGTCGTCAGGTAGTCGCCGAAGCTCAGGGCCCGGGCGCCGACGGAGCGCAGGTCGTTGTTGTACGCGGCCTGCCCGGCCAGTGCCTGTCCGAAGAGGGACGCGAGGAAGGCGGCCCCGAAGGTGAGGGAGATGCCGTTGTCCCGGAGGAAGCGGGTCACGCGCGTCATCGGTGCATCATCCCCACCACGGTGAAGAAGACGAGGCCGCAGATCACGACGAGGAGGTAGAGCGTGAACACGGTGCGCATGCGGGGGATCAGTCCCCCTTCACGAGGCAGCGGTAGGGCTTTCGGTGGCGGGGGGTGCAGCCCGCCGCGTTGATCTTCCAGCCGTCCGCGAAGGAGGTGAGGAAGTAGGTGTCCTGGTCGAGCTCGACGCGTGCCTGACGGCCGTACACCTGGGTGGTGCGGCGGTCGCCGGGGTTCGGCAGGCCGGCTTCGGCAAGCCCTGCGGCGCAGGTCGGGCCGGGGTCCTCGGCGAGTTCCTCACGGGTCTCGGGTGCGAGGAGCTCGCACGCGGCGGCCCTGTCCGCGGCCTGCTCGCGGGCCGTGAAGGCGGCGGCCGCGGCGGAGACGGACCGGATCTCCTCCTGCGGGACCGAGCAGCCGGGGAGCGTCAGGGCGACCGGTACCAGGAGCGCGGCGAGAGCGGTGGCACGCACGTGGGCGCGGCTCCTTTCGGCACCTGGTGTCCCGGGGTCCTCCCGGAGGTGTCGGTGTCGGTGTCGGTGTCGGTGTCGTACGAGCATGGGCGCATCGCGCATCTCGGGTCACGTTCCGTCTGCCCGACACCCGACGAGTTCCTACGGGTGCCGTACGGGCACGGGGCCGGCGGTTGATCCGGATGTCCCGGGTTAGAAGACAAGAGCGGGACGGACTGTGGGAGGAGCACCATGCCTGAGCACGAAGAGCGGGGTACGCCGGGGACCGGCGGCGGGCGGGCGGACACGGCGCGGGGGCGCAACGAGACCCCCGACGAGCGGGCGGACAGACGCTGGGCCGAGCTGATACAGGAGATACGCGTCGCGCAGACGGGTGTGCAGATCCTCTTCGGTTTTCTGCTCACGGTGGTGTTCACGCCGAGGTTCGCGGAGCTGCCGAGCACAGACAAGACGATCTACATCACCACGGTGGCGCTGGGCGCCGCGGCGACCGGGGCCTTGATCGGTCCGGTGTCGTTCCACCGCATCGTCTCTGGGCGGCGCATCAAGCCGCAGGCCGTCGTATGGGCCTCGCGGCTGACCTTCACCGGTCTGGTGCTGCTGCTGGCGACCCTGATCTCGGCGCTGTTCCTGGTGCTGCGGGTCGCCACCCATGACGGGTTCGTGCCGTGGCTGGTCGCGGGGGTGGTGACCTGGTACGTGGTGTGCTGGTTCCTGCTGCCGCTGTGGGCCCGGATCCGCTACACCACCTTGGACGACTGAGCGCCGCCACCTGTGCGGCCGGCGAGGACCGTCTCGATGGTGTCGGCTTCGGAGGCCGGCTTGTCGGGGCGGTGGCGGACCACCCGGGCGAAGCGGAGGGCGACTCCGGCCGGGTAGCGCGGGGAGCGTTGCAGACCGTCGTAGGCGATCTCGACGACGAGCTCGGGGCGGACGCGGACGGTGAAGCCGTCATCCTCGACGGCCAGTTCCCGCAGCCGCTCCGTCTGCCACCGGAGCATGGCGTCGGTCAGGCCCTTGAACGTCTTGCCGAGCATCACGAACGTACCGTCAGCGGCGCGGGCGCCGAGGTGGAGGTTGGAGAGCAGGCCGGTGCGGCGGCCGTGGCCCCACTCGACGGCGAGGACGACGAGGTCGAGGGTGTGCACCGGCTTCACCTTCAGCCACGAGCGGCCACGGCGGCCCGCGCTGTAGGGGGCGTCGAGCGCCTTGACCATGACGCCTTCGTGGCCGCGCCCGAGGGTGTCGGTGAAGAAGGCCTCGGCCGCGTCCGTCTGGGCCGGGTCGCCGGGGTCCTCGACGACAGTGCGACGCACCCGCATGGGTTCGGGTACCAGGCGGGCCAGTGCCGCGTGCCGCTGATGGCCGGGCAGGTCGACGAGGACGGTGCCGTCGGCGGCCAGGACGTCGAAGAAGACCGGTGACACGGGCCGCGCGGCAGCGGCGGTCGCCACGTCGACGCGGGAGCCGACCCGGGACGCGATGTCCTGGAACGGTACGGGCCGGCCGGCCGGGTCGAGGGCGATGACCTCACCGTCGAGGACGAACCGGTCTCCCGGCAGCTCACGCGCGACGGCCGAGATCTCCGGGAGCCGGTCGGTGATGTCGTCGAGCGAACGCGTGTAGAGGCGGACGTCCTCACCCGAGCGGTGCACCTGGACGCGGATGCCGTCGAGCTTCTCCTCGACGACGCACGGGCCGAGGGCGGCGATGGCTTCGGCCACGCTCTTCGCGGTGTGGGCGAGCATGGGGTGCACGGGGCTGCCCACCCGCAGCTGGAACCGCTCCAGCGCGGCCGGGCCCTCGGCGAGCAGCGCCTGGGCGACGCGGGGCAGCGAGCCCTCCAGCATCACGGCCCGGCGTACGTCGGTGGCGGGTGCCGCTGCCGCCTTGGCGACACCCTCGAGGGCGATGGCGTCCAGCGCCCCCTGCCGGACCTCGCCGGTCAGGAGCCGGAGCAGGAACTGCTGCTCGGCGGCGGTCGCGGCGCCCATCAGCTCCCGTACCAGCCGCTGCCGCTCCGCCTGGGCCCCCGGACCGGCGACCCGCGCGAGCTCGGTCAGGGCGGCGTCGGTGTCGGCGACGGTCAGCGTGGCGTCGGCGGCGGGCGGGACGGGCTCCTTGAGAGTGCTCCAGCCGACGCCGATCCGCCCCTGGGGGAGCCGTCCCGCGAGGTACGCGATGACCAGCGGCGCCTCCTGGGGCGAGGTCGCGGAGAAGAGATCGGCCAGGGCGGCGATCTTGCGGGAGCGCGCGGAGGTGGCGGCGACTTGGTGGGAGACCTCCGCGAGTCGGGCCAGCAGCATGCGGCCATGGTGCACGCCCCGCGCGCCCACCGCACGCGGACGGCCGCCGATACCGGCCCGGCGCCCGCCCCACACCGGCGGCGGGCGAGCGGGGTGTCGGCCTCGGGTTCCGGTGCCTGGTACACACAGGTCCAGCCGTGCCCTGCCCGCACCGGCTCCCTCGGCCGCATGGCCGCATGGCGTGTTGGTCGAACAGCCCACACCGGGCCTCCCTTCATTCACTCAACTCCCCTACGCTTCGCTCGACTTGGCGCACGCCAGTACATGTCGGCTGAAGCAGGGGGCTCATGATGAAGTTGCCGCGTACCGCGATGACGGCCGCGTCCGCCGTGTTGGCCGGGGCTCTTTGCCTCGGGGTCACCCCGGGCCAGGCCTGGTCCGCCGATTCCGCGTCCACCGACCCCGGGCAGTCGACCTACTCCGACTCCACCGGGGTCGGCGTCCACAACGCGTACGAGAAGGCCAAGTACCCCTATTTCGCTGACGCGTTGGACTCGGGTGCGGGGATGCTGGAGATAGACGTGTGGACGAACGCGTTCGGCAGATCGTGGCGCGTTTCGCACAGCAACCCCCTCGGTAATGACAACAACTGCGAGAACGCCGCGCACGCCGGCGAGTTGCGCAGCAAGCCCAGGAACCAGGACCTCGGCGGGTGTCTGTCGGACATCCGGGCGTGGCACGACGCCCACCCGGGGCACCGGCCCATCCTGCTCAAGATCGAGTTGAAGGACGGTTTCCAGGCCAGGAACGGCCGGGGTCCCGCCGCGCTGGACGCACTGCTGACCGCCAAGCTGGGCGACGCGCTGTTCCGCCCGGCCGATCTGGCCGGAGGCCGGGCGGACCTCGACACCGCCGTACGGGCGGACGGCTGGCCCACCCGCTCGGCGATGGCGGGGAAGTTCGTGGTCGAACTCATCCCGGGCACCGTCGAGGAGGACAACCCGATGGACACCTTGTGGACCGACCGCGAGTACGCCACGCATCTGAAGAGCCTGGCTGCAGCGGGCCGGCTGCGGGAGGCTGCCGCGTTCCCCGCAGTGCACCATGCCGCCGCGGGCGATCCCCGCACCCGGTACGCGGACGCCGGCATACGCCCCTGGTTCGTCGTCTTCGACGGTGACGCCTCCGCCTACGCGAGCGGCTCCATCGACACCGCGTGGTACGACAGCCGCCACTACCTGGTGGTGATGACGGACGCCCACAACGTGGCACCCGCCATCGACGGCACCAACCCGACCGAGGCGCAGGCCCGGGATCGGGTCACCCTGCTGGCCGGGCGGCACGCCAGCGTCGTGTCGGCCGACTGGTACCCGCTGCCCGCCGTGCTGCCCGCCGTGCTGCCCCGGGGCGGGGCCTAGCCGGCACGCACCGCCCTCCGCCGGCCCAGCCGCAGCCGGGTGAGCAGCCCGGTGCGGCCGGGGCCGCGCTTCGGGGGTTCCGGGGGTCGCGGGCGGTGGCCGGTGTCGTCCGGGCGGGGAGCCGGCCGGAGCGCTCGCGCCTCGTCCAGGGCGAGCGACAGGCTCATCCGGTGCCAGAGGATCTCGTCCGGGTCGTCCGCCAGCAGCAGCCGGTGGACGATGTCCCGCGCGGCGAGGGACTCGGGGCGCGCGTGCGGGGGTTCGGGTCGGAGCCGGTCGAGGTGCGCCCGCTCGTACGGATCGCCGACCACCTCGGCCACCTGGACGGCGGTGAGGAGGGACGCGATGGCCGCCGCGGCCGCCCAGGGGTCCTCGGCCTGGCGCAGCAGGAGTCCGAGACGTCGTGCCCGCCAGTTGCGCGGGCGGGTGTCCTTCCCCGCGTCCAGCTTGGCGCGCACTGATGCCGGCAGTCTGCCGGTGAGCAGCTCCGGGTGCCGTTCGGCGAACTCCCGTACGTCGGCTGCCACATAGAGCCAGACGACGGCCCGATAGCGGTTGAGGTAGAAGGTGACCGGGCTGACGTGTCCGGTCCTGGCCAGTTTGGTGAAACGCTCAGCGGTGATCGAGGCGAGTTCGGCGGCGCTCGCCGTACCCACGGTGCGGACGCGCTCGCGCAGACCGGTGGGAAAGTCCGGCGCGGCACGCAGCCGCTCGATCTCCTCCTCCGCCACCCGGCGTCGCCCTCCGTTGACTCCGGGCACGGTCCGCACGTGGCCCAGTTGGACGGCGAGGTCGATCTCGTTCCTCTTCAGCTCCAGTCGGTGTGCGGCGCGCCCGTAGGCGACGGTGTGTGCTGCGACTGCTTCCCTGACCGTCATGGTGGATCCCCCGTGAAGTTCGATTACGTTGCGTCACGAAGGTAGCGCGGCCGGGGCCACTCGCGTCCGGCCTGTGGAAAACCTCGGCCGGACGCGGGTCGCCGCAGGTCAGCGACGGGTCAACGCCGGTCAGCGGTCCGTGAGCGCCGCACCGCCGGGCTGTCGGGTGGCGACGGCGAGGTGCTCGCCGACCCGGTTGACGAGAAGTGTCATCTCGTAGGCGACCTGGCCGACGTCGGCCTCCGCCGCGCTGAGCACGCACAGGCAGCTGCCCTCACCCGCCGCGGTGACGAAGAGCATCGCGTCGTCGAACTCCACCATCGTCTGGCGTGCCCTGCCCACCTGGAAGTGCCGCCCGGATCCGCGGGCGAGGCTGTGCAGTCCCGAGGAGACGGCGGCGAGGTGCTCCGCGTCCTCCCGTGCAAGCCCCGTGCTCGCGCCGGTGACCAGGCCGTCGTTGGACAGCACCAGCGCGTGCCGGATGTGTTCCACCCGCTGCGTCAGATCGTCCAGGAGCCAATCGAGTCCTTTGTCCAGAGCCATGTCCGGTCCTCCCCGTTTCGCACGTTCCCCGCTGCCTCGTAAGCCTTGCGTACTGACGTGAGCAGGGCAAGCACCCCGTGCGGTGCGAGGGCGACCCCGCCCGGCCCGTCGGCGTAGGACCGCGTGCCTACGAGACCGAGTCGAGCAGTCGGGCGGTGTGCATGCGCCCCGCGTACTCGACGAGTCGTACCAGGACTTCCTTGCCGGAGTCCCGGTCGCGCGCGTCGCACAGGACGACCGGTGTGCCGCGGTCGAGGTCGAGCGCGCGCGACACCTCGTGCGCGCCGTAGGCCCGCGCCCCGGGGAAGCAGTTCACCGCGACGACGAACGGGATGTGGCGGTGCTCGAAGTAGTCGACCGCCGGGAAGCATGCCTCCAGGCGCCGTGTGTCGGCGAGGACGACAGCGCCCAGGGCTCCTTGGGACAGTTCGTCCCACAGGAACCAGAAGCGGTCCTGTCCGGGCGTACCGAAGAGATACAGCGACAGTCCGGAGCGGATGGTGATGCGGCCGAAGTCCATGGCGACAGTCGTGGTGGTCTTCTGGTCCACTCCCCCGGTGTCGTCGACCAGTTGCCCGGCCTCGCTGAGCTGTTCCTCGGTGCGAAGGGGCCGGATTTCGCTGACCGCGCCCACCAGGGTCGTCTTGCCGACCCCGAAACCGCCGGCGACCAGGATCTTGAGAGCGAGGGCGGTGGTGTCGGACCGCTCGGAGGCCATCGATCACTCCTCTCAGGAGTGGGCTCGGGGTCGGCAAAAGGCCGGCACCAGTACATGCGTTCTGGGCGAGGTCAGCAGTATCGCAACCAGGACGCCCGTCCCGGGCAATGCGATCGCTTTTGAGCGATGTGACTGTTGTCGACCCATGCGATGTCCACATGGGTACGCGATTCGACTCCGCGTGGCGACCGCCCGGCGGTGTCGGGCATCCGTCCCGGAGGCATGGGTACCCGATGGCGTGACCGTACGGGGGTCGCGCGGGCGCGGCTTCCGGGCCGACAGGCGCGGCGCAGGACCGAGCACGGGAGGTGGCACCCATGGCAACGGCGTCGGAGGCGGTCTCCATCGGTGTCGGTGAGGTCGGCCTGGCCGGAGACCTGGCTCTGCCTGGCGCGGCTCGCGGTGTGGTGGCCTTCGCCCACGGCAGCGGGAGCTCACGGCACAGCCCCCGTAACCGCGCCGTGGCCGAGGTCCTCCAGGAGGCGGGGCTGGGCACCCTGCTCATGGACCTCCTCACCGGGGACGAGGAGCGCGTGGACATGGTCACCGCCGAGCTGCGGTTCGACGTCCCGCTGCTGGGACGGCGCATGACGGCGGCGGTGGACTGGCTCCAGGACCGGCCGGACACCGGCGAGCTGCCGGTGGGGCTGTTCGGTGCCAGTACGGGCGCGGCCGCGGCACTCGTGGCGGCCGCCGAAAGGCCGGAGCGGGTCCGTGCCGTGGTGTCGCGCGGTGGCCGCCCGGATCTCGCGGGCGCCGCACTCGCCGGCGTACGGGCGCCCGTACTGCTGATCGTCGGCGGCCATGACCAGGAGGTGCTGCGGCTGAACGAAGAGGCGGCGCGGCACCTGACCGCCCTGTGCACGCTCCGTGTGATTCCGGGAGCCACCCATCTCTTCGAGGAGCCCGGGACGCTGGAGCAGGCCGCGGGCGCCGCGCGGGACTGGTTCCTCCGCATGAGCCCGGAGAGCGGGCCGGACGCATGATCCTATAGGGCTCTCAGACCGTCGATCACCTCCCGCAGGATCTGTTCGTCCGGCAGCTGCGCGGGCGGAACGGGCCGGCTGACCCGTACGTGACCGGCTTCGAGGAGGTCGCCGAGGAGGACGCGCACGACGCCGACGGGCAGGTCGGCGTCGGCGGCCAGTTCGGCCACGGACTGTGTCTCGCAACGGCACAGGGAGAGAAGGGCACGGTGTTCGGGGCCGAGGAGGGACTCCTCGGCGGCGCCGTGCGGGCTGTCGTCGACGACGACGAGGGCGATGAGGTCGAACCGTACGTTGCTCGGACCGGGCTTGGTACGGCCTCCGGTCATCGCGTACGGGCGGACGAGGGGCCCAGCGTCGGCGTCGTACCAGTGGGCGCCGCGCACCTGCGGGCCGGTGCCGCTGTCCTCGGTCATGGCGTGTCTCCGGTCAGTCGGCGGAGGACGGGGTGGTGGTGACGCGCGGCGGGGTGCGCAGGTGTTCACCCACACGTTTGACCAGGCGGGCCATCTCGTACGCGATCAGGCCGATGTCGGCGTTCGCCGCGCTCAGTACGGCCAGACACGAGCCGTCGCCGGCGGCGGCCACGAACAGGAACGCCTCGTCCATCTCGACCATTGTCTGGCGTACGCCGCCTGCCTTGAAGTGGCGGCCCGTGCCCTTGGCGAGGCTGTGGAAACCGGACGCGACGGCAGCCAGGTGTTCGGCGTCCTCGCGGGTGAGCGCACTGGAGGAGCCGACGGCGAGGCCGTCGTTGGACAGGACGACGGCGTGGCGCACGTCCCGTACGCGCGAGGCGAGATCGTCCAGGAGCCAGTCCAGTTCGCCGGACGGGTGGTGGGGGGCGATCCTCTCGTGCTCGATCATCCTTCGTCTCCTTCGCCGGTACGGGTACGGGTGTGGGCGCGTGGGGCGGGGGCGGTGCCGGGCGCGGCGGCGCCGCGGGTCCAGCCGTCGTGGTAGGCCGTCATACGGGCCCTGACCTGTTCGGGGGTGCGTCCGGAGGGCTCGTCGGCGGCCGGGTCCCGGTCGGGGCCCGGGGCCGGGTCCCGGCGCGCCGTGGGCGCCTCGCGCAGCTGCGGGACGAGGTGTGCCTGGCGTACGCGGCGGGGCAGGCCTCCCTGGTCGCCGCCCGGGGCGGGGCCGGGGGCGGGGCCCGAGGAGGTGGGGCCGGGGGCGGGGTCGACGGCTGGGGGCGCGGCCGGGGCGGGTGGCGGGCGCAGCGTGGTGACGGCCGCGGGCGGGGGCCCCTCGTGGTGGGTGGGGAGGACCGTACGGGCGGTCACGTCCGCGGGGACGCGCGGGGGCCTGCCGTATGCGGGCGGTGGTGTGGGGGCGGACGGGGCCGGGGCCTCGGCGCGGCCGGCCGGGAGGGCGTTTTGCAGCAGCGCGGTGGGCAGCAGGACCACGGCTGTCGTGCCTCCGTAGGGGGAGGTGCGCAGATGGACCTTGATGTCGTGGCGTGCGGAGAGCCTGCTGACCACGAACAGGCCGAGGCGGTCGCTGTCGAAGAGGTCCAGTGCCTCGGAGTGCTCGATGCGGCGGTTGGCCTGTTCCAGGGCCTCCTTGCCCATGCCCAGGCCGCGGTCCTCGATCTCCAGGGCGTAGCCGTTGCCGACGGGTTCGCCGGTGACGCGGACCTTGGTGTGCGGCGGGGAGAACTGGGCGGCGTTCTCGACGAGTTCGGCGAGGAGGTGGGTGAGGTCCGCGACGGCGGTCCCGATGATCGCCGTCTCGGGGAGTTGCCGTACCTCCACGCGCGCGTAGTCCTCGATTTCGGAGACCGCCGCCCGTACGACGTTGGTCAGTGGCACGGGGGTGCGCCATGCCCGGCCCGGGGCAGCGCCGGAGAGGATGATGAGGCTCTCCGCGTGTCTGCGCATCCGGGTCGTCAGGTGGTCGAGCCGGAAGAGGTCGCCGAGCTCGGCCGGGTCGTCCACGCGGCGTTCCATGCTGTCGAGGAGGTTCAGCTGCCGGTGGACCAGGACTTGGCTGCGGCGGGCGAGGTTGACGAAGACTCCGGAGATGCCGCGGCTGAGTTCGGCGCGTTCGACGGCCGCGCTGAGCGCTGCCCGGTGCACGGTGCCGAGGGCTTCGCCGACTTGGCCGATCTCGTCGTGGGCGGTTCGTCCCGGCGGGGCTTCGGCGTGGATGTCGAGCTCTTCACCGGCGCGCAGCCGCCGCATGGCGTGCGGGAGTTTGCGGCGGGCGATCTCCAGGGCGGTGTTGCGGAGGGTGACGAGTTCGACGACGAGGGCGCGGCCGATGCGTACGGAGATGACGAGGGAGGCGGCCACCGCGGCGAGGCCCAGGAGGACGGCCGCGCCGGAGGGGGTCAGGAGGCCGCCGGCGAAGGGCTCGGCGCGGTCGGCGGCGCTCCGGCGGGCGTCGGTCTCCAGGGCGGCCAGTGCGTCCCGTACGGCGGTGTGGTCCCGGTCCCAGGCGGTGGCGGGAACGGCGGTGGCTGCCCGGCGCCCCGCCGGGGCGGCGGCGACCGCGTTCTCGGCGTCCGTGAGCTGCCGGTACGCGCGCTGTACGGAGAGCCGGTGCCAGGCGTCGCGTCCGGGGCCGGGCAGGTCGGCGGTCGCGGATTGGAGGAGGGTACGGCGGGTCTCGGCGGCGCCGGTGAACAGCCGCAGCCGCTGGGCGGTGAGGTTGTCGGTGAGGTGGGCGGAGGTCAGCAGGGCGTCCTCGCGGGCGAGCATCTCACCGGCGCGGGACAGTTCGAGGAGCACGCGCGCGTGGGAGCCGGTTGTGGCGTCCTGGATGCCGGTGAGGGCGCCGCTCACCTCGAAGCCCGCCGTGATGGTGGCGGTGTACTGCGTGTAGACGGTGTCCCACTGTGCCGTGCGGGCGAGGGCGGCTTTACGGAGGGTGGTCAGCCGCTGGACCTGGTCGGTGAACTTCCGTATTCGGGCGGCCACTTCGGCCGGCAGGTCGCCTCCGTCCGCGACGGTGTGCCGGTCGTCCAGGCGGAGCTTCGCGACGGCGGCGTCCGTGCGCCGGGCCTGCTGCTGGAGTTCCGCGGCGGTCGCGGCGGTCCCGGTGCCGGGCGCGGCCACCTGACGTACGGCGGCGCGGCGTTCGGCCTGCAGGGACGTGACAGCGACGGCCACCGGCTCGCGTATCCGGTCGTCCACGCGGTTCAGTTCGCGCAGCCGTGCCACGTCCTGCGCGGTGGTGACGGTGGCGAAGCCCCACAGGGCCAGGAGGGACACGACGGGCACCATCAGCAACGAGATGATCTTGGCGCGTACGGTTCTGGGCCGCAGGTGCCGCCGGTTTTGGCGTGGTGCGCGTGGTGCGTGTGGTGCTCGTGGTGCGTGCGCTGCCGGTGCCGTGGCCGGTGGGCCGGCGTGTGCCCGCCTCCCGGGGCGGGCCGTAGGGCCGTGGGTGGTACGGGGGGTTGGCATGGCCTCCTCGTTCCGGGTGCGGGCTGGTGGGGGGCGTCGCCCTTGCGGGGCTTTGGAAGGGGCGCTCAGGAGGCGGCCGCCGGTTCGGTGGGCCGTTCGGCCGAGGCGTAGTCGGCGCGCTCCCGGGCCGTCGGGGAGAGCGCCACGAACGCGGAGGTGAGGAAGAGGTACGACCCGAGGCCGACGGCGAGGGGGAAGATGAACTGCATCGCCGTGGCCCCGGGCAGCTCGCCCGCGGACGGGACGACATCGACCCGGACGGCGAGCATGCCGGTGTAGTGCATGCTGCTGACGGCGGCGCCCATGACGAGGGACGCGACGGTGACCGCGCGGGGCGATGTGATGTTGAGGGCCGCCCACAGGGCGGCGGTTGCGGCCACGACCGCGATGACGACGGACAGCGCGACCAGGAGCGGGTCGTAACCCACCGTCCCGTTCAGGCGCAGGGCGGCCATGCCCAGGTAGTGCATGCTGGCCACGCCGAGGCCCGTGGTGAACCCGCCGAGCAGCAGTGCCCGCACGCGGTCCCGGCCGTATCCGACGGCGAACACCCCGCCGCCGACGACGAGCATGGCGACGAGCAGGCTGAAGAGGGTCAGCGGCACGTCGTAGCGGATGTCGGTGCCGGTGACGCCGAAGCCGAGCATGGCGACGAAGTGCATCGTCCAGATGCCGGTACCGATGGCGGAGGCGGCGGTGAGCAGCCAGTTGCGGCGGGAGGCTCCGGTCGCTTCGAGCGCTCGTACGGTGCAGCGCAGCCCGAGGGCGGCGCCGATGCAGGCCATCGCGTACGACAGCACGGGGGTCAGCCAGCCGAAGGTGGCGTGGTCCAGGTGTCCCATGGCTCAGGGACGCTAGACCGGCAGGGGGCGCACACGAGGGGCGCGTTTCGAAAGCAGACGGAATATGACAGGGAGAGGTTCCTGAACGATCGCTCCGCGCGCGCGTCACGCTCGGACATGTGCACCGTATGGTCGGCGACGTCAGTGAGGGATCATGTCCGTATGGCCGACGACCACACACATGTGCAGGACTTCTTCACGGCCCGCGCGGCGGACTGGGACGCGCGGTTCCCCGGCGACGGGCCGGCGTACGCCGCGGCCGTCGCGGAGATGGGGCTGCGCCCGGGCGACGCCGTGCTCGACGCGGGCTGCGGGACCGGCCGCGCGCTGCCGCCCCTGCGCGAGGCCGTGGGGCCGCGGGGGACGGTCATCGGTGCGGACCTGACGCCGGCGATGCTGGCAGCCGCGGTACGGGCCGGGCGGGACGGCAGCGGGGCGCTGCTGCTCGCCGACGTGGGGCGGCTCCCGCTGCGCGACGGGGCGCTGGACGCGGTCTTCGGGGCGGGGCTCGTCTCGCACCCGGCCCGGCCGGCCGAGGACCTGCGGGAGCTGGCCCGGGTCGTACGACCGGGTGGCCGGCTGGCGCTGTTCCATCCGGTGGGCCGAGCGGCGCTGGCCGCCCGCCATGGACGCCGGCTCACCGACGATGACCTGCGCGCGGAGCCGAACCTGCGCCCGCTGCTGGCGGGTTCGGGCTGGCACATGGTCTCGTACGCCGACGAGGACGACCGTTTTCTCGCCCTCGCCGTACGTCAGGACTGACGCGTCGAGCGCACGTCCTCGAACATCACGTCGTCGCGCGCGTCCATGAACATCCGGCGCACCCTCGCCCACCCCTTCTGCGGTCGCGGGTCCGACTCTACGTTGGAGGTCCAGAGTCGGAAGACCGGCGGTGAGCGCCGCCGCGCAGGGGGAAGGTGGGCTCGGTGTTCAGCAGACTCCGCACGTTCTTCAGCTCCTTCACGTCCTTGTTCGGGTCCGGCGGAAGTCGCTCGGCATCGGAGCGGGAGGACGGCACCGGCTCCGCAGGGCGGCACAGCGGCCGTCAGCACAACATCTTCGAGGCGGCCGCGGCGTACGTGGCGGCGTGCGCGGACGACGACCAGGAGGCGATCGACGAGGCGGAAGGCTGGGTGTCGCCCGAAGCCCTGTCGTTCGGGGTGAGCGAACTGGCCTGCCGGGCCGTCATCGCCCTCGCCCGGGAGCGGGACGAGTCCCCGCAGACCGTCGCCCGTGGCCTTCTCGGCCTGCCGGCGGCATGACGTCGTCGTGGTCGGGGGCGGCCGGGCCCTCGACGACGGGGTTACTCGCTGGTTAAGGTGCGCCGACGAACGTTGGGAGCGGGAGGGGAGGCGGCCATGGCCGGGGCGGAACCGGTGGGCGTCGGCGACGCGGAGGACGACGCACTGTACGTGCTGACCGCCGTGCTGCTGACACCCGCGCAGTACCCGAGCCTGCTCGGTGACGACTATCCCGAGGCGTGCGCGGCGCTCGGGCTGGAACCGTATGCCGAGGGGTACGGGCTGGTGCTCGGCCAGGATGGCGACGGCGCCCGGTGGACGGTCGTCATCGACGACGTGTCACTGGTCGCGGTGGCGATCGCCTCCTGGGACTGCGGCATGAAGTACGACCTGTCCCCCGACGAGCGCAGCGTCGTCGTTGCCCTGCCGGGCTGGCCACTGGCCCTCGCGGTCGCCGCGCCGCACGTGCCCGCGCCGCACGATCCCGAGACGGCGCCCGGCGAGCGGAAGCCGCTGACGCCGCCGGACCCCGGCGAATGGGGACCTGCCCAGCGCCGGATGGGCGCGGACGAGGTCGCCCTCCAGTGGATGGCCTGGCGTGATCAGCTCGGCGAGGACGACCTCGCCAAGCCGGCGGACGGCGACGGCGCCCGCGACGGCGATGCCTTGCCGGAACGGCAGGGCACGACCGGCGACCGGGCGCCCGAGGGACGGCCCTCCGAAGCGCAGCCCCCGGCCGGACAGGCGCCCGGTGCACCGGCATCCGGTGTCCCGGGGGACGACGGGCACGGCGCCTTGCGGCGCGTTCTGGCGGAGCTGCGTGGTTATCTGGAGGTGCCGCCCCCGCCCGGTCGGGTCCGGTCGGGTTTCGCCCCTGGTGGGGCGCGGACGCTACGGGCGGACGGGCCCGGCTGGTCCGTGGTGGCCAGGACGGACGACATCGCCTTCGTACTGCTGGACGAGTTGCCCCGCGAGGTGCTGCCGATCGGTCGCGGTCCGAACCTGCCCGCCCTGCTGGCCGCACTCGACGACATGGCGGTACGTCCGGCCTGACGAGCACGTCTGCCGTCCGCTCAGGCGGTGGGCTCCTCGGGGGCGCCGTCCTCGGGCGTGTCCTCTGCGGGTGTCCGCTCGGCTGTGTCGGCGTCCGGCTCCTCGGTCAGATCCGGGTCCCAGTGGTCGGGGCCGCTGCCGGCCTGCTCGTCGGGCAGGTCCCTCGGTACGCCAGGCCCCGCTTCGCCCGCGCCTTCGAACCGCTTGTCGTCCATGGTGTCTCCCTCCGGCGTTCCGCCAGGGCGGGTACCCACGGGCGCCCTGATCAGACCCGTTCGAGGGGGCGGTGCGGGCCTTCCGGGAACTCGACCTGCACCGCATCGCCCGGCCGTACCCGTCCCCCGTTCCGCACAATGCCCATGATCCCGGCCTTGCGGACGATGGCGCCCGCGTCGTCGCGGCCGACGACCTGCTTCAGCAGCCCGTCCTGGAAGGCGTCGATCTGCACACAGGGATTGCGCAGTCCCGTGACCTCGACGACCGCTTCCGTGCCTATGTGCAGCAGCGTGCCGGTGGGCAGGCCCAGCAGGTCGACGCCCTGGGTGGTGATGTTCTCCCCGAGATCGCCGGGGCGGACGGTGAAGCCCGCCTCTGCCACCTCCTCGAACAGCTCCTCATGGATGAGGTGCACCTGCCGGAGGTTGGGCTGTGTCGGGTCCTGTGCCATGCGGGACCGGTGCTTGACCGTCACGCCCGCGTGTACGTCACCCTCCACTCCGAGTCCGGCCAGCAGGGTGATCTCCGGCCGGTTCGGCTTGGTGAACGCATACTCCCCGTTGCTGCTGACCGCCGTGACCGTACTGCCCATGGCGACCCCCCTGTGTCGTACCGATGATCTGTCGTACCCATGATGCCCGGCGCCCATCATCCATGATCGCGCGCGGGTGACTCCGCCTGCCGGCCGCTCCCTGAAAAGCGTGCACCGGGCGGGCGATCAGCGGCCGAGCTCCTTGCGGCTGACGCGGCGCAGCCGACGCCGCTGGCTCGGGTCCAGTGCCAGGTAGGCGACGGCGGGAACGCCGATCAGCACCAGCAGGGACATCCAGAATCCGATCAACGGCCACAGGAGAAGGCCCACGGCCACTCCCCCGATGACGATCTTCGTCCTTGTCGACATGTTCGACGCCTCCTTCACGGCCGGCCACGGCCGCTTCCTTCTGTGTGAACGCGTGATCGAGCCCGCCGGTTCCCAGGATCCGCCGCTCAGGCCGTACGGAGCGGTGTGCCGACCTGGTGGAGGTGTCCCAGTGCCTGGCGGTACGAGTCGACCAGCCCGGTCTCCGTGTAGCGGATGCCCAGGGAGCGGCAGTGGGCACGGACCGCGGGCTGCGCGAGCCGCAGGTGGGGGCGCGGCATGCTGGGGAAGAGGTGGTGTTCGACCTGGTAGTTCAGGCCGCCCAAGAACCAGTCGGTCAGTGCCGCACCGCGGATGTTGCGGGAGGTGAGCACCTGGCGGCGCAGGTGGCCCCAGGGCTCGCCGTCCGGGTCGGGCACTTCCATGCCCTTGTGGTTGGGGGCGAAGGCCATGCCCAGGTGCAGGCCGAGCAGCATCTGGTGGATCAGCGCGAAGACGACCGCCTGGCCCACCGACATGGTGGTCAGCAGCAGGGTCACGTATCCGGCGACGTGGGCGAACAGCAGGCCGCCCTCGGTCAGGCGCTGGCGCGGGGTCTGGCGCGGCCCGTCCTTGGAGAACAGCGCCTGGAAGCCGTACACCTTCAGGGCGAGGCCTTCGAGCGTGGTCAGCGGGAAGAACAGCCAGGCCTGGTGGCGGGCCAGCCAGGCGCGGAAGCCGGTGCGCCCCACCGCCTGGTGCTGGTTGAAGACCAGGACGTCCGGAGCGACGTCCGGGTCCTTCTCCTCATGATTCGGATTCGCGTGGTGCCGGTTGTGCTTGTCGTTCCACCACTCCTGGCTCATGCCGAGCAGCAGATTGGCGTGCAGCAGCTGGATGAGGCGGTTCCTGCCCCTGTCGGCGCTGATCTGCGAGTGCCCGGCGTCGTGGCCGAAGAAGGCCGCCCGCGCGGACAGCACGGCCAGCGGGAGGGCGAGCAGCAGCGACCACCAGGAGTGCCCGAACAGCACCAGGCCGACGGCGACCGCCGTCAGGGCGAGCAGATTCGCGGTGATACCCCGTGCGTACCAGCCGGTGCGCCGCTCCAGCAGCCCCTGGTCCCTGACCGTACGGAGGAGGGGTGCGAACTCGCTGCGGGGGCCGCGCTTCTCCGGAGCGAGAGCGGGTGTGGGTGCGGGAGGGTGAGCGGGTGCGGGGATGGTGAGGGCAGAGGTGGCCTGTGACATGGCTTTCTCCGGGTCTGATAGGTCCCGTGCGCAGACGTGCGCCGACCTGATGAACGTACGGATGAGCGATCGCCCAGAGCCATGGCACCACCACCCCGAAACGGGGTGGGGCTTCCCAGGGTACTGGGGTGGTGCTGCCTGCACCCCGCCCGTGACGTGGGCTATGTCACGGCACATTCGCCCACGTCAGACAGGGGTCATCCGGTACCCTCGGCGCTTCGACTCCCTGCTAGTCAAATTTGAGGAATGCGTCAGCGCTGTGCACAGGCTTCCGGAAGCAACGTCCCACGAGACTCCCGATGTGTCCCAACTCGCCCGCTGCTCCACCGTCTTCCTGCCCGCCGATCCGCCCCGCACGGGACGCTTCGCGTTCCTGCTCGCCGACGGTGCCGAACCGCCCTCCGGTGACGGCCCCGGCTCCGGCTCCGGCTCCGTCGAGGAGTTGTCCGTCGTCGCCCCGGACGGGCGTCCGGCTCCCGTACGCGCGCTGATGTTGCCCGTACGGGACGCGTTGCCCGTCCTGACCCGCGCCGGGCGCGCCGTGGACGCCTCCCCCGCCACCGCGTTCTGGGGTGCCGCCACCCTGCTAGGTCTCCAACTCGTGGCACGCGGACTGCTGTTGCCGGGCCTCAGCGCCACCGACCACGACGCGTGGCGAGCCGGCCCGCTCGCCGCGGAGGACCTGGAGCGGGTGCGTACGCTCGCCGCCTCCATGCCGCCGGACGCCCACGCGGTACCCGTGGGCACCGCGGTGGACGGCATGCTCCTGCTGCCCGAGCCCGAGCGGCTGTTGCGGTCCTTCCTGGACGCGGTCGCCGACGCGCTGCCGCGCACGCCCGCGGCTCCGCTCGCGACCGGCGGCCCGGCCTTCGCGGCGTACGAGCCGCAGCACGTACCCGGGCAGCGGGCCTGGGCGGCGGACGTGGCGGCGGGCCACGACGCGGGCGTGCGGCTGTCGTTGCGCGTCGAGGTGCCCGGGCTGGACACGGCCCGGGACCCGGCCTTCCGCGCGGTGCTCCAGATGCACAGCGTCAGCGACCCCGCGCTCGTCGCCGACGCCGCCGACGTGTGGTCGGGCACGGCCGGGGACGGGTTCGGGCCGCGCGCCCGGATGGACGCGCTGCTCGCGCTGCGCCGCGCCGCCCGCGCATGGCCGCCGCTCGCCCCGCTGCTGTCCGCCTCCGTACCGGACGCCGTCGACCTGGCCGACGAGGAGGTCACCGAACTGCTGGGCGAGGCCGCGCGGGCGCTGGCCGCCACCGGCGTACAGGTGCACTGGCCCCGGCAGTTGGCCCGTTCGCTCACCGCGCGTGCCGTGATCGGGCCGCCGGACGAGGACCCGCACGGAGGTCTGCACGGGGGTCTGCACGGGGACGAGCACACGGAAGGCGACCGGCACGGCAGGCGCGGGTCGGGCCTGCCGTCGTTCCTGTCCGCCGACGCGCTCCTCGCCTTCAACTGGCGTTTCGCGCTGGGCGACCGGGAGCTGACCCGCGCGGAGCTGGACCGGCTCGCCGAGGCCGGGCGGCCCGTGGTGCGGCTGCGCGACCAGTGGGTGCTAGTCGACCCGGAGGAGGCCCGGCGCGCCCGGGACCACCAGGACCGCAAGGTCACCCCGATCGACGCGCTCGGCGCCGTACTGACCGGCACCACCGAGGTGGACGGCCACCAGGTCGACGTACAGCCGTCCGGGTGGCTCCAAGCGCTGCGCGACCGGCTCGCCGACCCCGAGGGCGGCCGGCCGGAAGCGGCCCGCCAGGAGATCGGGCAGCCCGCCGCCCTTGCCGCGACCCTACGCGACTACCAGTTGCGCGGTCTCAACTGGCTGCACCGGATGACCTCGCTCGGGCTCGGCGCCTGTCTCGCCGACGACATGGGCCTCGGCAAGACCATCACTCTCATCTCACTGCACCTGCACCGGCAGACGGACGTGTCAGCCGCCGGCCCCACCCTGGTCGTCTGCCCGACGTCCCTGATGGGCAACTGGCAGCGGGAGGTGGAGAGGTTCGCCCCGGGCACGCCCGTGCGCCGCTTCCACGGCTCGGGGCGGGACCTGGAGGGACTGGCGGACGGTGAGTTCGTCCTGACGACGTACGGGACGATGCGGCTCGACGCGGCCCGGCTCGCGCGGGTGGGCTGGGGCCTGGTGGTCGCCGACGAGGCGCAGCACGTCAAGAACCCGTACTCGGCGACCGCGAAGCAGCTGCGCGCCATCGGCGCCAAGGCGCGCGTGGCGCTGACCGGTACCCCCGTGGAGAACAACCTCTCCGAGCTGTGGGCCATCCTCGACTGGACGACACCGGGTCTGCTGGGCCGCCTGGGCACCTTCCGCAGCCGGTACGCGCAGGCCGTGGAGGGCGGTGCCGATCCGGCGGTCGCACGGCGACTGGCGGCCCTGGTACGGCCGTTCCTGCTGCGCCGCCGCAAGTCCGACCCGGGGATCGCCCCGGAGCTGCCGCCCAAGACGGAGACCGACCGGGCGGTGTCGCTCACCGCCGAACAGGCGGGCCTGTACGAAGCGGTCGTACGCGAGACCCTCACGGCGATCGCGGAGGCGGACGGGATGGAACGCCGGGGCCTCGTCGTCAAGCTGCTGACGGCGCTCAAGCAGATCTGCAACCACCCGGCGCAGTACCTCAAGGAGGAACGGCCGAGGATCGCCGACCGCTCCGGAAAACTGGAGCTGCTGGACGAGCTGCTCGACACCATCCTCGCCGAGGAGGCGAGCGTGCTGGTGTTCACTCAGTACGTGCAGATGGCGCGGCTGCTGGAGCAGCACCTGGCGGCCCGGGGCGTACGCACCCAGTTCCTGCACGGCGGCACTCCGGTCGCCGAGCGGGAGGCCATGGTGAACCGCTTCCAGGCCGGCGAGGTACCCGTCTTCCTGCTGTCGTTGAAGGCCGCGGGCACCGGCCTGAACCTGACCCGCGCGGGTCATGTCGTGCACTACGACCGCTGGTGGAACCCGGCCGTCGAGGCGCAGGCCACGGACCGGGCGTACCGCATCGGGCAGACCCAGCCCGTACAGGTCCACCGGCTGATCGCGGAAGGCACGATCGAGGACCGGATCGCGGGCATGCTGGCGCGCAAGAAGGAGCTGGCCGATTCCGTACTGGGCGCCGGCGAGGGCGACGCCGTGAGCGAGCTGACCGAACTGACCGACGCCGAACTGGCGGAACTGGTGGAACTGCGTGGAGTGCGAGAGGTGCGGGGGGACGCGCGATGAGTCGTGACGAGGACATGGAGCGTACGTTCGCGGCGCTGCCTCCCGCGGGGGGCGGGGGTTTCGCGCAGACCTGGTGGGGACGGGCATGGCTGAAGGCGCTGGAGGACACGGCGCTCGACCTCCAGCAGTTGAAGAAGGGTCGCAAGCAGGCCCGGGACGGTGCGGTGGGCGCGGTGTCGGTGCGGCCCGGGCGGATCACGGCGGTGGTGAAGGACCGGGACGGCACCGCGCAGCGCAGTGATGTGCTGTTGCAGGAGCTGACCGAGGAGGAGTGGGACCGGTTCCTGGACATGGCGGTGGACCGGGCGGGTCATATCGCCGCGCTCCTGGACCGGGACATGCCGCCGCACCTGGTGGAGGACGCGGCGGCGGCGGGCGTCGAGCTGCTGCCCGGTATCGGTGACCTGGAGCCCGAGTGCACGTGTGACGCGTGGGACCACTGTCCGCACACGACGGCGCTCTGCTACCAGGTGGCCCGGCTGCTGGACGAGGATCCCTTCGTGCTGCTGCTGATGCGGGGCCGCGGGGAGCGGCGGCTGCTGGACGAGTTGCAGGTGCGCAGTGTGGCGCGGGCGGGGAAGGCGGACCGGGCGGCCCGGGCCGTCCAGGACGGGCAGGAGACGGCCGCTCCCGGTCCCGAGGGGGTACGGGCGGACGAGGCGTTCGCCGCGGCGGGCATCCTCCCGCCGCTGCCCACGCCGCCCCCGCTGCCTGAGGCGCCCGGTGAGCCGCCGTCGCTGGACACCGAGGCCGGTCCCGCGCCGGGCGTCGACCCGGCCGCGCTGGAGCTGCTGGCGGCGGACACGGCGGCACGGGCGTACCGGATGCTGGCGGACGCGCTCGCCGACGGCCACGAGCACCGGCCCATGGAGGTGCCGTTGAGCGCGGACCAGGACGCCGTCCGGCTGGCCGCCTCCGGCGCAACGTGGGCGCCGGCCGCCCTGGACCGGCTCGCCGCCGGAACCGGCCGCCGGCGCGCCGGCCTGGAACCGGCCACGCGCGCGTGGCGGCTGGGCGGCGCGGAGGCCCTTGCCGTACTGGAGGAGCAGTGGACGCCCGAACCGGAGCTGCTGGCACGGGCCACCGCGCAGCTCGCCGCCGCCTGGGAGGACGGTGAACGCCCGTCGCTGCGGGCGGACCGCCCGGGCCGCTGGACGGTGGCGGGCGCGGACGTACAGGTCCGGTTGGACCGCGACGGCCGCTGGTGGCCGTACCGCAAGGAGTCCGGGCGCTGGACACCGGCGGGCCCGCCCGGCCCCGACCCGGCCGCCGCCCTCGCCGGAGCGCCGGCGGACGACGCCTGACACCCGGGCGTCCCTTGACGCCCCGGCAGCCGGAACGCCCCTCCCGCGGGGCGCCGGCCCCGGGGGCGGGGCCCGGCTCCGGCCTGACCCCGACGCCGGGGGCTACGCGAGCTGCCGCTCCGCCGCGTCGACGGTCTGGGCGAGCAGCACCGCGATGGTCATCGGTCCGACGCCGCCCGGCACCGGCGTGATCAGGCTCGCGCGGGCGGCCGCGGTCTCGAAGTCGACGTCGCCGACGTTGCCGGGGTTGTAGCCCGCGTCGATGACGACGGCGCCGGGCTTGATGTCCTCGCCCTTGATGAACCGGGGCCGCCCGACCGCGGCGACCACGATGTCGGCCTCCCGTACGGCTGCCGCGAGATCGGCGGTGTACGAGTGGCAGTACGTCACCGTCGCGTTCCGCGCCAGCAGCAGCATCCCGGCGGGCTTGCCGAGGATGGCGCTGCGGCCGACGACGACGGCCCGCTTGCCGGCCGGGTCGACGTCGTACGCGTCGAGCAGCCGCATGATGCCGCCGGGCGTGCAGGAGACGAAGCCGGGCAGGCCGAAGCTCATCGTGGCGAAGGAGCTGAACGTCACGCCGTCGACGTCCTTCTCGGGGGCGATGGCCTCGAAGGCGGCCCGCTCGTCGATCCCGGGGCCGACCGGGTGCTGGAGCAGGATGCCGTGCACCTCGGGGTCGCGGGACAAACCCTCGAGGGTGGCGACCAGTTCGGCGGTGGTCGTCGTGGCGGGCAGCTCGATGTGGCGGGAGCGGATACCGGCCTTCTCGCAGCGGGCGCGCTTCATCTTCACGTAGGTCACGGAGGCCGGGTCCTCGCCGACCAGGACGGTGGCGAGGCAGGGCTGCGTGCCGGTGCGGGCGGTGAGGCCGGCGGCGCGGGCGGCGGTCTGCTCGACGAGGCGGCGGGCGAGGCCGCTGCCGTCCATGAGGCGTGCGGTGGCAGGGGTGGTGGACACGGGAACTCCCGGGCGTTCGTCAGTGGATCGCCCAGGCGCGCGGCAGTGGCGTCGGTCCGCCGGGCCGCTCCCCGGTGGTACTCCACCCAAGCGCCAGTCACGGCCCGGCGCCCACTCTACGGGACGGTTCTCGGCCGCCTCCTATGAGCCCGGTCGAAGGCCCGCTTGTGGGGGCCGGTCGGCGCGGCGACGATGGCACGGGCGCGGACGACCTCAATGGGGAGGGCGATGTGAACGACCCCTGGGTGGCCTTGGAGCGGGGCGCGGATCCCGTGGAGCGGGCGAGGGCGCTGCGCCGGGCGCACGAGGCGTTCACGGCGGGCGGCGGCCGGCCGCGGGAGCCGGTGCGGCCGGTGGTACGGCCGGTGGTGGCCGATTCGTGGCGGCGTTCGGCGCGGGCCCGGGTGTGTCCGGACGGGAACGCGTGCGTGGAGCTGGACGAGGAGGAGTTGGCGGCGTACCGGGAGGGGCATCCGCTGGCGGCCGTGATGCCGGTGGTACGGGAGTTGATGGGCGCGTACGCGGCGGACGGGGAGCACCTGGTCGCGGTCTGCGACACATATGGGCGGCTGCTGTGGGTGGAGGGGCACCCGGGGGCGCTGCGCCGCGCGGGCCGGATGAACTTCGTGGCGGGCGCGCGGTGGGCCGAGTCGGCGGCCGGGACGAACGCCCCCGGTACGGCGATCGCCGTCGACCGGCCGGTCCAGGTCTTCGCCGCCGAGCACTTCCGGCGGCCGGTGCAGGCCTGGACGTGCGCGGCGGCGCCGGTGCACGACCCGCGTACCGGGCGGGTGCTGGGGGCGGTGGACATCACGGGCGGGGACGGGCTGGCGCATCCGCACAGCCTGGCGTTCGTGCAGGCGGTGGCGCGGGCGGCGGAGTCGCAGCTCGCGCTGCTGGAGCGGCCGCCCGGGGCCGGCGACCGGCTGGGGCTGACGGCGCTGGGCCGGGACGAGGCGGTGCTGGTGGCGGGCGGGCGGCGGACGCGCCTGAGCCGCCGGCACAGCGAGATCCTGGTGGTGCTCGCCCACCACCCGCAGGGCATGGGCGGCGAGGAGCTGCTGGCGGCTCTGTACGACGACGAGTCGGTCACCCCGGTCACGCTGCGCGCCGAACTGTCCCGGCTGCGCGCCCTGCTGGGGCCCGGCGTGCTGCGCTCGCGCCCGTACCGGCTGGCGGCGCCGGTCGACGCGGACTTCGACGCCGTGGGCCGCAGGCTGGCCTCCGGTGCGGTCGCCTCGGCGCTGGGCGGGTACGCCGGGCCGCTGCTGCCCGGCTCGTGCGCGCCCGCGGTGACGCGGCTGCGGCGGCGGCTGGCCGACGAGCTGCGCGCCGCGCTCATCGCACGCGGCGACCCGGCGCTCCTCGCCGACTGGGCGCACAGCCCCTGGGGGGAGGACGACCTGGAGGTGTGGCGGGCGCTGGCGGGCGCCGTACCGCCGGGTCGCCTCGCCCCCGTACAGGCGCGCCTTCAGGCCCTCAATGCGGAACTGGGGGCCGGCGCAACGCGGTTGCAACGTCCGCGTCCCTAGCCTCGCCGCGAGCACCCGTCCATGGTGCAGCCCCAGGGAGGCCCCGCAGATGACCCGTTACGCAGCGCCCGGCACCGAGGGTGCGATCGTCTCGTACGAGTCCCGCTACGACCACTGGATCGGCGGCGACCATGTGCCGCCCGCCCGAGGCCAGTACTTCGAGAACCCCAGCCCGGTCAATGGCCGCCCCTTCACCGAGATCGCCCGCGGTACCGCCGAGGACGTCGAACGCGCCCTGGACGCGGCGCACGCGGCGGCGCCCGCGTGGGGCCGTACGGCGCCGACCGAGCGGGCGGCCGTCCTGCTGCGGATCGCCGACCGGGTGGAGGCGAACCTGGAGCGGCTGGCCGTCGCGGAAAGCTGGGAGAACGGCAAGCCGGTCCGCGAGACGCTCGCCGCCGACCTGCCGCTGGCAGTCGACCACCTCCGCTACTTCGCGGGCGCGCTGCGCGCCCAGGAGGGCTCGCTGAGCGAGATCGACGACGACACCGTCGCGTACCACTTCCACGAGCCGCTCGGTGTCGTGGCGCAGATCATCCCGTGGAACTTCCCGATCCTGATGGCGGTCTGGAAGCTGGCCCCGGCGCTCGCCGCGGGCAACGCGGTCGTCCTCAAGCCGGCCGAGCAGACCCCGGCGTCCATCCACGTCCTGATGGACCTGGTCGCCGACCTGCTGCCGCCGGGCGTGGTGAACATCGTCAACGGCTTCGGTGTGGAGGCCGGCAAACCGCTCGCCTCCAGCCCGCGCGTGGCCAAGATCGCCTTCACCGGCGAGACGACCACAGGGCGGCTGATCATGCAGTACGCCTCCGAGAACATCAAACCGGTCACCCTGGAACTGGGCGGCAAGTCGCCGAACATCTTCTTCGACGACGTATGGGCGACGGACGACGACTTCCGCGACAAGGCCCTGGAGGGCTTCACCATGTTCGCCCTCAACCAGGGCGAGGTGTGCACCTGCCCGTCACGCGCACTGATCCAGCGCGGCCACTACAGCGAGTTCCTGGAGGCCGCCGTCGCCCGTACCGAACGCATCGTGCCCGGCCACCCGCTGGACACGGACACGATGATCGGCGCCCAGGCGTCCAACGACCAGCTCCAGAAGATCCTCTCGTACCTCGACATCGGCCAGCGGGAAGGCGCCAAAATCCTGACAGGTGGTCAGCGCATCGAGTACGACGGCGAACTGGCCGGCGGCTTCTACGTCCAGCCGACCATCTTCGAGGGCGACAACCGTATGCGGATCTTCCAGGAGGAGATCTTCGGGCCGGTCGTCGCGGTCACGTCGTTCACCGACTTCGACGACGCCGTCTCGACGGCCAACGACACCCTGTACGGCCTCGGCGCCGGCGTCTGGACCCGCGACATCACCACCGCGTACCGCGCCGGACGCGCCATCCAGGCGGGCCGGGTCTGGACGAACTGCTACCACGCGTATCCGGCGCACGCGGCGTTCGGTGGCTACAAGCAGTCGGGCATCGGACGCGAGGGGCACAAGATGATGCTGGACCACTACCAGCAGACGAAGAACATTCTTTGTTCCTACAGCCCTCAGAAGCTTGGCTTCTTCTAGAGCCTGAAGTCGGGTTGCCTGGAGGCGTCGTTGCGTTCCAGGCAACCCGACACGGTGGGTACCCACTGTGATAGTTGGGTTCCTCGAGTTCCTGTCTGGAACCGCCGCAGTACGTCGATGAAGACCTCATCGAGGAGCTGGAGGCCAAGCAGGGCCAGACCCGGCTCAGTCCGGACAAGCTCTTGCAGCTCGTCCGTGAGCTGAACGCCTGTTTCCGGGGCGGTCACGCCTACGCCTGTCACGCCCTGGTGCGGGCCATCATCGACCTGAACGCCCTGTTGCGGGAGTGCATTGACCGGCTTCAGTGAGGCCGACACTCGCCATCATCGGCTTAGGCCATCGTCCCGCCGGCGCGCGCTCCACTGGTGGCAGTACCCAGCCGGGGCAGTAGCGGCCTGATCGCGGCTCATGCCAAGGAAGGTATCTGTGGCAGAGTCTTGCCATCCCGCAGAGAACCCTTCGCCCCAAGGGTCCATGAACGCCGGTCCGGCCGGCCCGAGGGCGACCGGATACAGTGCGCGAGACGGCAGCCTGGTCAGAGAGGGGAAGCGTGACCGACACCAGCAACACCCGACCCGCCGACAGCGAAGCGCAAACTCCGCGGCAGAGCCGACTTCACCGCCTGATGCGCTACATCCCCCTGATCGCCCCCGTACTTCTGTGGACCGTGCCCTGCTGGGTGCTCCTGTACACCGGCCAGCACTGGCCGCTGCCCGTCACGCTGGTCGGCACCGTCCTGTTCGTCCTCGGCCTCGTCGGTATGCCGCTCGCGATGGTGCGCGGCCACGGCCGGCGTCAACAGGACCGGGCGGCGATCGTCGGCGACACCCTGCTGGGCACGAGCTGGGTTCTGTTCACCTGGTCCGTTCTGCTCGGCGTCTTCTTGCGGCTCACCCTGGCCGTGGCCGGCGTCGGCGAGAGTCAGGACCGGGCCCGAATCGTCACGTGGGCCGTCCTCGGCGTAACCGCCGTGCTGCTCGCCTGGGGGTACGCCGAGGCACGCCGCGTGCCACGCGTGCGCCGACTCGACGTGCAACTCCCGCGGCTGGGTGCCGGATTGGACGGCATCCGCGTCGTCCTCATCACCGACACCCACTACGGCCCACTCGATCGCGCCCGCTGGTCGGCACGGGTGTGCGAGACGGTGAACACTCTGGAAGCCGACCTGGTCTGCCACACCGGCGACATCGCGGACGGCACGGCCGAACGCCGCCGCACCCAAGCCGCCCCACTCGGCACCGTGCGGGCCACCAGGGCCCGGGTCTACGTCACCGGCAACCACGAGTACTACAGCGAGGCGCAGGGCTGGGTCGACCTGATGGACGAGCTGGGCTGGGAGCCGTTGCGCAACCGACATCTGCTGCTCGAACGCGGAGGCGACACCCTCGTGGTCGCCGGCGTGGACGACGTCACCGCCGAGTCCTCCGGGCTGGCAGGCCACCGTGCCCACCTCGCCGGAGCCTTGAACGGTGCCGACCCCGACCTACCCGTCCTGCTCTTGGCACACCAGCCCAAGTTCATCGACCGGGCAGCAGCAGCCGGCATCGACCTCCAACTCTCCGGTCACACCCATGGCGGCCAGATTTGGCCCTTCCACCACCTGGTCCGCATCGACCAGCCCGCCCTCGCCGGCCTCAGCCACCACGGCCCCCGCACCCTCCTCTACACCAGCCGCGGCACCGGCTTCTGGGGACCCCCGTTCCGCGTTTTCGCCCCTAGCGAGATCACCCTGCTCGTGCTCCGCTCACCGCACCTGCCCATCTCGATGTAGCACTCGACGGGCCGACACATCCACGGCGAGCACGTCGTCGAGTTCGCGCAGGGGCACCCTGACCGCTCGGTCGATGACCTGCCCCATACGTAGCAGGTGGCTCGCGATGGTCCTCAGCCGTACGGCCGGCGACCCGGACGAGGGCCTGACCCTGGTGCGGCTGTACGGCTACTTCTCCTCGCCGTTCCGCTCGGCCTTGCCGCCCGGCGCGCGCCTGCCCGCTCCGCCGTGCTCATCCGGGACGACGTGCTCGCCCGGTGTCGCGAGCTCCGCGACCGCGTCGGCGCCGACCACCGCGCCGGTGGACTTCTTGCCGCGGCGTAGCCTGCCCTCCAGCCAGCTCGCGAAGGTGGTGAGCAGGAAGTTCAGCACGACGAAGATCAAGGCCACGACGGTGAAGCTGGCGATGGTGTTCGCGCCGTAGTTGGCGCTCATGGGGCGGACCGATGCCAGCAGTTCGGAGAATCCCAGGAGCGCGCCGCCGAGCGCGGTGTCCTTCACGATGACCACGAGCTGACTGACGAGCGCCGGCAGCATCGCCGTGACCGACTGCGGCAGCAGGACGTACGTCATGGTCTGGCCCTTGCGCATGCCGATCGCCTTGGCCGCGTCGGTCTGGCCGCGGGGCAGGGACAGGATTCCGGCTCGTACCACCTCGGCCAGAACCGAGGCGTTGTAGAGGACGAGACCGGTGACCACGGCGTACAGCGGCCGATTCTCGGGGCTGATGTTGGTGAACTCCGCGTACGCCGCATTGGCGAAAAGCATCAGGATCAGCACCGGGATGGCGCGGAAGAACTCCACGACGGTCCCGCCGAGCCCGCGTACCCACCAGTGGTCGGAGAGCCGGGCGATCCCGAAGAGCGCTCCGAGGGGCAACGCGATGACCATGGCGAGCGAGGCGGCGATGAGCGTGTTCTCGAGTCCCGGAAGGAGGAAGGTGCTCCAGGCCCGGGCGTCGGTGACGAACGGCTCCCACTTGACCCATTCGAGCTGGCCCTTGTCGGCCAGAGCCCGGCCCACCCACCAGATCAGCGCGGCGAGGGCGACCAGGAACACCACGGCGTACAGGACGTTGCGCCGCTTGGCACGGGGGCCCGGGGCGTCGTAGAGGACGGAGGTCATCGCTTCACCGCCACCTTCTTGCTCACCCAGCCGAGAATCAGCCCGGTCGGGAGCGTGAGGCAGATGAACCCGAAGGCGAAGAGCGCCGAGATCAGGATGAGCTGTGCCTCGTTCTCGATCATTTCGCCCATCAGCAGCGCTGCTTCGGCGACCCCGATAGCGGCGGCCACCGTGGTGTTCTTGGTCAGTGCGATCAGTACGTTCGTCAGCGGGCCCACCACCGAGCGGAAGGCCTGCGGGAGGACGATCAGCCTCAGGGTCTGGGTGAACGGCAGTCCGATGGCCCGTGCCGCCTCCACCTGGCCGATGGCCACGGTGTTGATGCCGGACCGCAGCGCCTCGCAGACGAACGCGGAGGTGTAGACGATCAGGCCGAGCACGGCGAGCCGGAAGTTGATGGTCTTGAAGTCGTCCGCGCCGAGGGTGACGTTGAGCGTCTGGAAGAGGCCCAGCGACGTGAAGACGATGATCACCGTCAGGGGGATGTTCCGCACGATGTTGACGTACGCGGTACCGAAGCCTCGCATCAGGAGCACTGGGCTGACCCGCATCGCGGCCAGCAGGGTTCCCCAGACCAAGGAGCCGATGGCGGAGTAGACGGTGAGCTGGACCGTCACCCAGAAGGCGCCCAGCAGGTCGTAGCCCTCAAGAAAGTCGAACACGATCTCCCGCCCTTTCGCGCGCGGGGACGGCTCGGCGCGCCACCCTCAGCGGCGGCGCGCCGTGCCGGTCCTGCTTCACTTGACGATGTTGCCGATCTTCGGTGCGGGCTCGTTCTTGTAGTTCGCCGGGCCGAAGTTCTTCTTCACTGCCTCGTCCCAGGAACCGTCCGAGACCATCTTTTCGAGCGCAGTGTTGATCTTGTTCTTCAGGTCACTGCCCTTCTGGACACCGATGCCGTAGTTCTCGTTGCTGAGCTTGAAACCGCCGAGCTTGAACTTGCCCTGGTGCTCCGGTTGCGCGGCGTAACCGGCGAGGATCGAGTCATCGGTGGTCAGGGCATCGACAGCCTTGTTCTCCAGGCCGGTCAGGCACTCGGAGTAACCGCCGTACTCCTGGAGCTGGGCCCTGGGGGCGATCCTGTCCTTGACGTTCTGTGCGGACGTGGACCCGGTGACCGAGCAGAGCTTCTTGTTGTTCAGGTCCTCGGGCCGCTTGATGGTGTTGTCGTCCGCACGGACGAGGACGTCCTGGTGCGCCAGGAGGTAGGGGCCGGCGAAGTCGACCTTCTTCGCACGCTCGTCGTTGATCGAGTACGTGGCCGCGATGAAGTCGACGTCGCCGCGCTGCAACAGCGTCTCGCGGTCCGCGCTCTTGGCTTCCTTCCATTCGATGTCGCCGGGCTCGAATCCGAGCTCCTTGGCCACATAGGTCGCCACGTCGATGTCGAAGCCCGTGTACTTGCCGTCCGGCGTCTTCAGGCCGAGGCCCGGCTGATCGAACTTGATGCCGACGGTGATCTTGTCGCCACCGTTACCCGCACCACCGCCGCCATCGTCGCCGCCGCATGCGGCGGCGGTGAGGGACAGCGCGACTGCGGCGGTGGCCGCGACGGCGGCCTTCAGAGGTTTCATGGTGATCATCCCTGCGGATTACTGTGTGGGGGGTGGGACTGCGGGGCCGGACCGGTTCCTCACCGGGCCGGCTCAGTGGTGAAGGATCTTCGACAGGAAGTCCTTGGCGCGATCGGTCCGTGGGTTGCTGAAGAACTGGTCGGGCGTCGTCTCCTCCACGATCCTGCCGTCCGCCATGAAGACCACGCGGTTCGCGGCCGAACGCGCGAAACCCATCTCATGGGTGACGACGGCCATCGTCATGCCCTCACGGGCGAGCTGCTGCATGACCTCCAGTACCTCGTTGATCATCTCGGGATCGAGTGCCGAGGTCGGCTCGTCGAAAAGCATGATCTTGGGTTCCATGGCCAGCGCCCTGGCGATGGCCACGCGCTGCTGCTGGCCACCGGAGAGCTGAGCAGGGTACTTGTCCGCCTGGGAGGCCACGCCGACCCGGTCGAGGAGTGCGCGCGCCCGCTCCTCGGCAGCGTGCTTGTCCTTCTTGCGGACCTTGATCTGCCCGAGCGTCACGTTCTGGAGCACGGTCTTGTGTGCGAAGAGGTTGAACGACTGGAAGACCATCCCCACATCGGCACGCAGTGCGGCCAGCTCACGGCCCTCGGCGGGCAGCGGCTTGCCGTCGATGGCGATCTCTCCCGTGTCGATCGTCTCCAGCCGGTTGATGGCTCGGCACAGGGTGGACTTGCCACCGCCGGACGGCCCGATGACGACGACCACCTCGCCGCGGGCAATGCTCAGGTTGATGTCCTTCAGCACGTGCAACGCGCCGAAGTGCTTGTTGACGTTGCTCAGCACCACCAGGTCGCCGTGCGTGCCCGGCGTCTCATGTGTCTTGACCACGGCTGCTCCCTCATCGGCTTCATCCTCCATCCACCTCCGGTCCGTCGCACGCCGAGACCGGCGCGGGGAGGGGATGGGCGGCCGGGACGCCGCACCAGTGGCAGACCGCCCCGTTTCCGCCGGGAGCGGCCGGCGGATCATCGTGCCGGTGGAGGATTCCGCGGGGTCGCGGAGGGCAGTAAGGGCCGCGGGCGGGTCAGCGAGTGCGTACCGCTGTGACCGTGAAGCGTTCGACCTCCGCGATGTGTCCACCGGTCGTCGCGACGACGGTCAGCACAGGGTCGGTGGCGCCGGTGAAGGACACGGTCAAGGACCAGGGCTGGCCCGTGCCGCCGCCCGGGGTGCAGCACGACGAGCCGAGTGGCGCCTCGGACGACGGCTGGCGCACCTGTACGCGGATCGATTCGTCCACGCCCGAGATCCGACCGCCGGTCCGCAGCGGGGAGAGCGCGAACGATCCGTACGCCGGCCTGGTGAGGGAGAAGTGCGTGTCATCGGTTCCCACGACCTCCCACGGGGCGTCCGGGCCGGTGCCGTACCGCACGAGGTGGACGACCGCCGCGGTACCCGTGGTCTCGGGGCCGCTCAGCCCGACGCCGATACGGGCGTGCAGAGCGCTGACCGTGCGCTTGGTGATGCGGTCGATCTCATGGAAGCCCAGGTAGTTCCGTGTGAACGCCAGTGCCGTCTGCTCAGGGCTGAGATGCCAGGGCTGGTGGCCGCCGGACCGGTATTCCCGCTGCCAGGCCCGAGCTTGGTCGAGTGACGTGAACGGCCACAGAGGCTGCAAGCGGCCCACGCCGATCAGCGGCGCGCTCGTGCCGGGGGCGGGCATCGTCGGAGGCGGGGTGCTCGGTGCCGGTTTCGGCGACGACGGTGACGGTGCCGGAGCAGAGGTGCTCGGTATGGATGTTCCGGGCGCGGGTGTGCTCGTGGTGGTCCCGGTGGACGGGGACGTCGGCGCGCCCCGGGAGCCGTCGGAACCGCTGCAGGCGGTGAGGGCCAGGACGGCCGCCGCCGCGGCGGCAAGGAGCCGGAAGGGGAGCCGGATGTTCATTGATGCCCCAGAGAACACGTACCGACCGTCGGTACTGCTCGGTGGCCATGGTGCCACCAGCGCGTTCCGCTTCACAGACCCTGGCGGGACGAACCCCACACCATGCACACCATGTGCCGGACCGGCCCGGCCGGCCGCCTCGTCGGTGGTGCGACCCGCCCCACCAACGCTCCAGGGCCCGCCCGCTCAGCGATCTGGACAACTCGTTGATGCGGCGGTTGTCTCCGATGAGGCCATGGACAGGTGTTCCTGCCCGAACCCGAGGGAGGGCGCTTTCCCCGGGGCGCTTCCCCGGCGCGCAGTCGGCCCACTGCTTCGCGGCGCTCCAGGACGAGGTCTCGGTGAAGGTGCGTGTATACCCATGTATCCGCCGCCAGGCGGCATGCCGGCCGGGCCTCATCCCCGATGTTCGAAGGCGTACTTACTGAACGCGACTGCAGGGCTTTCGCGAAGGACTGCCCCAACCGGGACGGCTTTCAGCCCAAGCCGTTGTACGCGGCCAGCCAGCCCGTGGCCAAGCGGTCGCTGCGAGTGAAGACAACGGCGCCACGGTGGCCGGCCTCCGGGTCGTCCGGTGCCGGGCGCGGGTAGGGGAGTTCGACCGGGGAGTGCTCGGCCGGGTGAAATTCCACGGACGTGCCGTCCCACAGCTGTACGGTCGCGCCACGCGGGCAGCCCCGGACCAGGACACCGTCCGGGCCCGGGGTCAGGAGCGCGCCGGTCGTCCGCTCTGCCAGGAGGTGCCGGTAGCGCTGGGAGGGCAGGGCGCAGCCGTTGGGTGGTGTGGTGCCCGGCCAGTCGGGGGCGCCTATGCCCCGCTTGCGGGCGGCACGCCACATCTGCGGCACGAGCCGGGCGGCGAGCGGCGCGGTGGCCATCTGCTCGCAGATCCACAGCAGGCGCCCGGCGCCGCGGCGCGGGGCCAGTTCCCGCCAGCGGATCCGGGCGGCCAGGTCTGCGGCGACGATGGCGGCCCAGGGGTGCACGGTGCCGAGCGGGCCCTGTGCGCCGAGCCAGGCCAGGTAGCGCTGGGATTCCTCGTAGATGCCGGTAAGGCTCTCGGAGGGAATGCCGAGGACGTACGGAGAGCGAGTGCGGAACACCTTGGGGCTGTGGGCGACCAGGAGCAGCGCGGCCCGCGCCAGGTCCCCGGCGACCACTGGTTCGTCCACCGGCCGCGCCGGGGCACCGCCCGTCGCCGGGTCCGGGGGGTCCAGGTGGCCGCCGTTGCGCAGCACGCGCAGCAGCACGGCGCGGGCCCGGTCGGTGAACTGCGCCTGTTGCAGGTTCGGCAGGTGCGCGGCGAGCAGCGCGGTGAGCAGCTGCTCGGCAGCGTCCGGGTCCTGGGGCACGTGGGCGGCGCGCAGCGCGTCGGACAGGTCGTCGGCGAGGTCGGTAGCGAGCATGAAACGGCTGGTGAGGGTGCCGAGCTCGGTGGCCATGAGGGTGTCGTCGTGCTCGAGGCCGGGGCTGCGGCGCAGGAAGCGGGCCTCGGTGAGGAATTCGACGGCGTCGTACAGCGGGTCGAAGCTCTCGTTGCCCTGGTGGTAGGAGAGGGTGCGGGTCCACCAGTCCTCGGCCTCGCGGAGCGTGCACACGCGTCCCTGCACCGCCTCGGCCAGCAGGTGGTCGGGCAGGCGTTCGCGGATGCGGGAGCGCACGGTGTAGCCGGCGGCCAGACGGGCCTGCCACTCGGGCCGGTCGGTGCCGTCGGTGAGGAGGAAGGCCCAGCCCTCGCGCTCCCCGGCGCCGACGCGCCCGGCGCGGCCGAACATCTGCTGGACCATGGAGACTTCGACCCGGTCCATGCCGATCTCGGTGTCCCGTACGACGACGGCGCGGGCAGGGAGGTTGACCCCGGCCGCCACGGTGGACGTCGCCACCAGGGCGTTTGCCTCGCGGCTCCGGAACGCCTGTTCGGCCCCGCGTTTGTAGGGCCAGTCCCGGTAGTGGAGGCGCACGCCCGTCGGCGAGCAGAGCCGCTCGACGACCTCCGGGTCGTCCTTGTCGACGCCCTTGGTGCGGGCCCCGCGCTCCTCGGCGAGGGCGAGCGCGGTCATGCGCACGCCACGCTTGCTGCCGCAGAACACCAGGGCGCTGCCGCCCTCGTCGGCGATGGCGCGGACCTGGCGTACGGCGGCACGGGTGCGGGCCGCGGCACGGGCGCCCCGGTCGCTGTTGATGGACGCGGCGGGGACGGGGATCTGCCAGATCAGCCGGGTGGGCCGCCACGTGGTGCGCACCAGGCGGGCGCCGAGCCAGTCGGCGACCTCGTCGGCATTGGCGACCGTCGCGGACAGGCCGACGATGCGCACCTGGGAGGTGTCCTGACCGACGCGCGCGAGCAGGGCCTCCAGGATGGGGCCGCGGCCGGGGTCGCCGAGCAGGTGGACCTCGTCGACGACGAGGCAGCCCACGTCGGCGAGGGCGTCGCGCAGCGAGCCGGTGCGGCAGATGGCTTCGAACTTCTCGGTGGTGGCGACCCAGATGTCGGCCTTGCGGATCAGCTCGGCGTCGACGGCGTACTCGCCGGTGAGGCGCACCACGCTCAGTCCGTTGCCGCGCCACAGGTCGAGTTCGTGGTCGAGTTCGTCGGTCAGGGAGCGCTGCGGCACGAGCCAGGCGGCCTTGCGGCCCTGCGCGCTGGCCTTGAGGGCGGCGACCATGCCGATCGGGGTCTTGCCCGCGCCGGTCGGGGCGACGACCACGACGTTCCCGTCGTCCTCGAGGATCGCCGGGACGGCGTCGGCCTGCGCCGGATTGAAGGTCGGGTACTTCAGGAACTGCGCCCAGCCCGGCGGCACCAGGTCGGCCACCGGAACGTAGGCGTCGTCGGCGTCCTCGGGCAGTTCCTCCAGGGCGTCCCACTGCAGCGCGAACGCGTCACGGGCGGCATGGGCGCCGGGTCCCGCGACCGGGGCGGCGGGCAGTGCCCCGGAGCGGACGGGGAACGCGACGAGGTCGGTTCGGCCACCCACGTCGTTGACCGTGCCGACGACTTCCGCCTCTTGCCAGTGCCGCGCACAGCGGTAGGGGACGTCCTCGTCGGCCAAGTGCGCGCGCAGGGCGTCGAATTCCGGGCCGTCCGGCATGATGACGCGGATGTCCTCGGCCGCGTCGATGGCCGCGACAGGTGGCCGCCAGTGCGGGTCGGTCACCTTGCACCAGTAAAGGAGCCGCGGTTCGGGTTCGGCCGGCAGCGGCAGGTCGGTAGGCCAACCGGGGGCGGGAAAGGTCAGGTTGGAGGCGATGATGCGCGCGGGGCCGGGCGCAGGCCGGAGTGTCGCGCCGGGGGAGACATGGATCGGTGTGATGGTCAGGCCGCCCGGCTCGTCACCCGTGGGGCACGGGCCGAGCAGCATGTTCCAGGCGTCGTCGGCACCGGGGCCGGGATTCGGGTTCGCGGCGGGAACGGATGCCGGGGCCGGCGCCCGGCCGCTGCGGCCCATGAGTTTGTCGTACGTCTTCACACCGAGATCCGCCAGGGCGTAGGCGGCGGGGCAGCACGGGCAGACGACGGCGACGTAGCGGTAGACGCGCCCCTGGGACTCGTACGGCCTGCGCAGAGAGTGCAGTTCGCCACCGCAGGCGGGGCAGCCGCGCGGCACCCTCTCCTCGTAACTCCAGCCCGGCTCCTCGAATCGGGCCGGCAGCGGGTCAGTCAGGCGGACCCCCCACCGCGTGCTGACCACGTCCGGTACGGATTCCCCCGACGCGGCCGCTCCATCCTGCTGTCCCCCACCAGCCGTGCGCATGAACCAACTCTGACACAGGGGCAACCGTGGAGCGAGTGATCGCTCACACGTGGTGAGAACGGCCGGCCCAGCCCCCGGTTTCCGGCTGGATGTTCTACGGTCGTCGGTGCGGGACGCGGCGCACGGAGTGCGCGACGTCAGCGGGGCCCGCAGAGGGAGGAATTGTGCTCGACGAACTCGTGATGGCTGGCGGTACGGCGGTGGTCGGAGCCATGGCCACCGACTCCTGGATACTCGCCCGCACCCGCGTGGCGGAGCTGTTCCGGCGCCGTGGAAGCGAGGAACGGCAGCAGGCGATCGAGGGCCAACTCGACAGCAACGCCGCGCTCGTGGCGGAGGCCGAGGACAGCGACCAGGTGCGCCAGACGCTCCTTCCACTGTGGCAGCTCGAGCTGCGCTCGCTGCTGCAGCGCGACCCGGCCGCGGCCGAGGAGTTGCGGGCCCTGATCGAGGAGGTCCGGCCCGCCGGGAACCGCGAACCGACGTGGGTGCAGGACGTCGTCGTGCGGGACAACGGGAAGGCGTTCCTGGTGCAGGGCGGAAACATCGTCAACCATCACCACAGCCCCGAGTCGGCGCCGGACCGTACCGCCGAACCGCCGCAGAGGGAAAGGGAGGTCAGGAGCGAAGGTACCGGCGGGGCCGCTCGGTGACAGGGGCTGACGAGGACACCCGGCAGGGCCGTCGGGTCAGCACTGGCGGCGGTGCCGCACCGCCGCCCGCCCCCGCCGCAGAGGCGGCCGTCCACCAGACGATCCGTGTGGAGAGCGGCTTCGGGTACGGCGTCGTAGGCGCCGACCTGCATGTCTTCCCGGATCGTGGGCCCGTCTACCTGCTCGGCGAGCGCCCCACGGCCCCCGCACCGGACGACACCTGGCTGCTTCACCAGCCCAGCCGGATGCTCAACGCCCGCTACCGGCTGGTCGACTTCACCGGCCGGGAGCGGGAGCGCGCCGAGCTCGCAGCCTGGCGGGACGCCCCCGGGCCGCGGCTCTCGGCGACATGGCTGCACGGCCCCGGCGGGCACGGAAAGAGCCGCCTCGCCGACGAGTTCGCCGCCGAGAGCGCCGCCGCGGGCTGGAAGGTCGTCACGGCCACACATGGCCCGGGCGCCGTCCTGGACACGAGCCAGGAGAGCGGCGCGGACCTGCGGCCCCACGGGGCTCGTGGCCTTCTTCTCATGGTCGACTACGCGGATCGCTGGCCTGTCTCGCACCTCACCTGGCTGTTCAGCAACCGGCTGCTCGCCCGCTCACTGCCGACCCGGCTGCTGCTGCTCGCCCGCTCGGCCACCGCCTGGCCCGCCGTTCGCTCCGCCCTGGAAGACGTCATGGCCGGCACACGGGACCAGGAGCTGAGCCCGCTGGGCGCCCCCGGCGGCGACCCGCGGGCCCGGTCGGCCATGTTCGTCGCGGCCCGGGACTGCTTCGCCGCCCGGTACGGCGTTCCCGACCCGGCCGTGATCGCACAACCGAAGGATCTGGAGAGCCCGGAGTTCGGGCTCGTCCTCGCAGTGCACATGGCCGCCCTGGTCGCCGTCGACGCCCACGTACGCGGCGAACAGGCCCCGAACGACCTGGCCGGCCTCTCCGCGTACCTCCTGAACCGGGAGCGACGGCACTGGTCCCGGCTGTGGGAGAACCGCCTGGAGGGCCTGGACTTCAGCACCGCGCCGAGCGACATGAACCGCGTCGTGTTCGCGGCCGCCCTCTCCGGGGCCGTGTCGCCGGAGGACGGGAGCGCCCTGCTCGCGGGGATCGGCCTGGAGCGGCCGCTGCGGCTGCTCACCGACCACGGCACCTGCTACCCGGCATCGGAGCCGGGCGCCGTCCTCGAGCCGCTCTACCCGGACCGGCTCGCCGAGGACTTCCTCGCCCTCAGCCTCGACGGGCACCGCGTGACCGGCTATCCAGCCGCCCCCTGGGCCGCACCGACAGCGCGCACGCTCAGCGCCCGCGGCCCGGACGGTGCGGTCGCGCCGTCGGTCACGCGCGGCTTGACGTTCCTGGCCGCCGCGGCGGCACCGGGGCGCTGGCCGCACATCGCCGGGCACCTGGAGGAGATCCTGCGGCAGGACCCGTCGGTGGCCGTCGCCGCGGGCAGCGCGGCCCTCACGGCGCTCGCCGAGACCACCCTGCCGGCCTCCGTACTCGCCTCCGTGGAGGCCTGCTTCCCGGAGTTCGGGCAGCTCGACCTGGACGCGGGCATCGCGACGTTCACTGCCCGACTGGTCGCCGAACGCCTCCCCGACACCGCCGACCCCGCCGAACGCGGCCGCCTGCACCAGAGCCTCGGCTTCCGGCTCGGCCGGGCGGGTCGGGCACAAGAGGCGCTGGCCGCGGACGAGGAGGCGGTGCGCTGCTTCCGGAAGGCGGCGGCTGCCGGTGCACACCCGGCTGGGTCACCGTCTTCGTCCCCTTCCACAGCCGCGTTCTCGTCCGCAGCACCGCAGACAGCCCCGACCGCGACCCTGGCGACCGCGCTGCTGCACCTGACCCAGCACGCCTTCGACGCCGACGCCCCCGACCGCGCCCTGCACGCGGCTGAGGAGGCGGCCGCGCTCTTCCAGGACCTGGCCGGGGCGGACCCGGCGGCCCATGAGCCCGGCCTTGCCCTGGCCCTCGCACAGGTGGGCCGGGGGCTGGCCGCGGCGGGATACCCGGACCGGGCCATGGCCCCCACGGAGCAAGCGGTCGGGATCTTCTGGCGTCTGACGGCGACCCGACCCGGCCAGTACGAGACCGGCCTCGCGCTCGCCCTGAACAGCCTCGGGATCTTCTCCTGGCGGCTGCGCCGCCTCTCGGACGCCGTGGCCGCGCAGGCGCGGGCCATCGAGTTCGCCCGGCGCGGCCTGGCGGCCGGCCCGCCCGCCGGGTCACTGCTCGCCCGCGCGTTCGTACTCGGCGAGGCCGAGCTGGCGCAGTGCCTGGGCAACCTGGCCGTCCTGCTGTGGGCGTCGCGGCGCAGGGAGGAGGCGGTGACCGCGCTGGAGGAGGCGGTCACGACCGCCCGACGGCTGGCCGCGGTGGCGCCCTCCGTGCATGAGCCCGTCCTGGCCGACCTCGCGTCGCAGCTCGTCACCTATCTGGGGCGGCTGCAGCGGTGGCGGGAGGCCCTCGTCCTGGCCGACGAGGCGGCGGGGATCACCGCACGGCTCGCGGCGGCCGACCCGGTCCGGTACGAGAGCGGCCACGCGAAGATCCTGCGCCAGTCGGCCCAGGCCCGGCTCGGCACCGGGGGTGACCTGGCCGCCGCGCGCCGGGACGCCGACACGTCCGTAGCGATCTACCGGCGCCTGGCGGCCGAGGACCACGCGCAGTACTGCCTGGCCCTCGAAGAGGCCGCGGAAACCCAGGCGTTCGTGCGATCAGCGGGCAGCAGCGGACCCGTCGCGCCGACGGCACGCTGGACCTCGGAGGAGCACTGGGTGAACCTCCTGAACCAGGACGAGGTCTGGCAGGACGTTCAGGACCGCCGCCACCGACTGGACGAGATGTCCCCGCCCTACTGCGGCAACGTCCTGCGCTTCATCCGTAAACAGGCCGACCAGCTCATCGAGTTGCTCGCCGACGGGCTCGACGTGACGCCGGAGGCCCTCGGCCTGACCGACCACGACGATGCGGCGTCCTGGCTGGACCGCCAGCCCCTGATCATCGCCCTGACCCGGCGCGCCCGGGGCGAGTCGGCCCGGCCCGAATTCTGCCACTGCGGTTACCCGGTGGCCCCGGACTGGCACCACGAGCAGTGCTATCCGGGCATCGTCGTGGACTGACCCGGACGACCCCAGTGAAGCGGTACGAGGCCGAACAGGCCACTGGGATCCCTCCGGGCGCGGGCAGGAAGGTACGACAACACGCACCCCCTGCCCGGCAGGCGACCATCCTGCCTCGGGCTCCCCGCAACGACTGCACCCCGGCCGAAGCCGTCATCGCCCCTGTTCACGTTTCCGCAGCGGACCGGGCCGGCCAGGGACGGCCCGACCACGCGTGTCTCACCGAAAGAACCGGCGTGCCAAGATCCGGACCAGGAGCGGATCATCTCCGGATCAGCGCCTGGCCTGGGCTTTTGCCCGTCAGGCAGCCCTCCTGAAGTGTTCGATCAGACGCGAGTAGCTGTCATTGGCATGGCCGTCTTCCACGGCCTTGTTCACGAGGCCGAGGGTGTAGGCCGGGAATTCGACGTCGATGTTCCGCGCCCCGCTCTCCCGGACCAGGTCCTCGACCGAGGGCCGGTGGTGCTGGAGCGCTCCGTACTGCGTCGCGTACTCACCACGGTCGACCTCGTCGGCGATCACCGGGAAGGACGCCAGCAGTGCGGCAACGGACGGGCCGGCGCCGTCCAGGAACCGCTTCACCTCGATGCCCTCGCTGGACAGCAGAGCGGTCGCGTGCAGGAATCCGTTGAGCGCGCCCCACATGGTGCCGTGCACGGCCATCCCGTACAGGACCGGTACGCCGGCGTCGGCCGAGACCAGCGTTCCCCGGCCGCCGATGAGCTGGAGTGTTGGGTGGAAGTGGTGGAACACGGCGTCGGAACCGCCATAGAAAATCACTGTCTCCGCTCCCCCGATGCCCGGAGCGATCGTCATGATCTGCCCATGGAGATACTGCGCGCCCTGGTCCGTGACCACTCGGCCACGGCCCTGGCCTCTGCGGAGGTCCCATCCGTGAGGTTGAGCACGGAGCGGCCGGAAAGCGCGTCGCCCGACGATTCCAGAACCGCGCGGACCGTCGCATTGCCTTTCACACTGACGACCACAAGAGGACTGGCGGCAACGGCGTCGCGGACCGTTGCGGACCGCTCAGCTCCCTTGGCGACCAGGGGGTCGGCCCTCTCCGGCGTACGGTTCCACACCGTGGTCGGGTGCCCGCCGTCCAGGAAGGCACCGGCGAGTGCGAAGCCCATCTCGCCCAGACCGATCACGGTGACGGCCGGCTGGGCGTCGGTACGTTCTGAGGCAGTGTTCATCAAAGTCGCTCTCTTCCCCGGTTGCAGTGGTCCAGCCCGTCCATGGGCCGCCACTGGTCTGCGTGAAACATCACGCTAGAACCTGAACCGAAGGTGAGGTCAACAAGTCTCCCTTGCGGCCGGCCGGGCGCGCCGGGCGCCCGGCGGTGGACAGGGTGCCGTGGACGGGGTGCTGTCAGAAGTACTGGCAGTGGTCGGCAGCGCTCGCCTTCTCCTCGAGGAACCAGGTGGCGTCCACGATGCCCGCCGCCTCGGGGATCAGGTTCGACTCCTCGACGCCGAACGTGTCGGCGGCGAGGCGGCAGGCGTAGAGGTTCACGTGACCGGTGCCCTTGAGGTGGGTGAGGTAGTCCAGGATCTCGGTCGGCTCCCCGTCCTCGATCATCTTCTGCCGGAGCGCTTCCTCGTCCGCTCCGCGGTGTCGCCCTTCGACCTCCAGTGAGGCGGCGCCCTCCTTGGTGAGGGCGCGCACGGCCCACAGCACGAAGAGCACGTCGACCTGCACGCCCTTTTCCGCGTACAGCCAGGCGAAGGTCAGTGGGGTGAGCATCTTGTCGTAGGCGTCGTCCCGCACGACGATGGCCAGCTTTTCCATGGCTGCCTCCCGGTCTCGGGTGCCTGTTCTCGGTGTCCGGCCTTCACGCTAGGGAGCGGGGAAGGAGACAGCATGCGTCGTCCTGCCGTATTCGCGGCCCGCTAGTGCCGTATTTTCGACTGCTGCTCAGGGGCGCTTTCGGCCCGGCCGGCACGTACCTGGGCCAGTCCCAGGTCGACCGCGTATCGGACGGCCTCCACGCGCGAGGAGCAGCCGAGCTTGCCGAGCAGGTTGCGCACGTGCATGTCGATCGTGCGGGGGCTGACGAAGAGTTCCCGGGCGATGTCCCGGTTGGTACGGCCGTCCGCGAGCAGGCGCAGCACCTCCTTCTCCCGGCGGGTGAGGCCGACCGGCTCCAGCGAGCGGGCTGCGAGGCGCCCCAGCCGCTGGTCCACCTGTTCCCCCCGCTGGGCCAGCTCGGCCGCGCAACGGCGTGCCAGCGGCCTGGCTCCCAACCGGCGTGCAGTCCGGTAGGCACTGGTCACGGTGGAGACCGCGGTGTCCCGGTCGCCCTCACCCGCCAGCGCGACCCCCCGGCGCAGCTGGCTGAGCGCCCGCTCGAAGGGCGCGCTGATGCCGCCCATGAGGTCCACCGCCCGGCCGAAGTGTGCCGCCGCCTGGGCCGTGTCGCCGTCGGCCATGGCGAGCTCGCCGCCCGCGTGGGCGAGGGCGGACAGTACTTTGGGCGAACTGTTCTGTGTCGCGGCCGTGGCCAGCACGCGGTGGCATTGGGGCGGCCCGTCGCCGTCGTGCCGCTCGGCCAGGAACGTGGCGGCCCACCGCAGCGCGGGCAGTGAGTAGTGCCATTCCTCCTTCAGGAGACATCGCGCCAGCATGGCGGTCACCGTGTTCAGGGCCGTGCGCTCGTCGCCGTCGAGATCGGCGACCATGGCCAGGCCCCAGGTCGCACCGACTTCCATGCCGAAGACCTCGTTGTCGCGCCCGAAGGCGGCGGAGCGCCGCAGCGGCGCTCTCGCGCGCCGGCGGTCTCCCCGGAGCACGGTGATCAGGCCCGACTCCTCCTCGGCGACCATACGCAGCACCTGTGGGATCCGGTCGTCGCCGAGCACCTCGCCGCAGATGGCCAGTGAGCGGTCCCAGTCGCCCATGAGCCGGACCACCGGTGACATGCAGGTGAAGCAGACCTGCGCCAGCTCGGTGACACCGTGCGCCCGGCACAGCTCGAGTGCCGAGTCGATGGCGTCCGCGGCTGCCCCGTAGTCGGCTGCGTACGCGAGGGCTTCCCCGAGCTCGTAGTACGCCTCGCCCGTCGCTTCGGGCAGCTCATCCGCGAGGGCGAGCTCCAGCCCGGACCGTGCGACCGCGACCCCGCGCACGCCGTCTCCCAGGGCGGAGTGGAGCGAGCCCTGCAGGGCGAGGGCGCGCGCCTTGAGGTCGGTGCGCTCCGCCGCCTCGGCGTCCTCGGCCGCGGCCACGGCCTGGTCCAGTGCTTTCGAGTGCCGCGCCGCGGACTTCAGCTGGTCCGCCAGCGCGAGCCGTTCCACCGCCGCTTCACCGCGCATGCCGGCTGCCGCGTACGTGTCGGCCGCGCTCTCGCGTGCGGTGACGGCACGGGCCCAGTCGCCCTGCAGCCCGGCGGCGTTCGCCAGTCTCCGGTACGCCGCCCCGGCCGGCGCGAGGTCACCGCTGGAGTGGCGAAGCCGCGCGACGTCGGTCCAGAGGGCCACGGACGAGTCGAGCTCCCCGCACAGCTCGGCGCACTCCGCCAGGCGCTCCATGGTGGCCGTCCGGCCGGCCGGGTCGGTCTCCTCCGGCCAGAGGGCGAGAGCTCTCCGCGCCAGCGCGGCGGCGTCCTTGTAGGCGTACACGGAACAGTGCCTCTCGGCCGCGCTGAGGAGCAGCGGCTTCGCACGTTCGGGTTCGTGCGCGGCGATCCAGTGCTCGGCGACCGTCTCGGGCGGGGCGCCCCGGGCGGTGAGGCACTCGGCGGCCAGGTGGTGGTGGTGACGCCGGCGGGCCCAGGGAATGGTCCGGTACAGGGCGTCCCGTACGAGCGCGTGGCGGAATTCCGCCGAGCCGGGATCGTGCGCCCGTTCCGTGAGCAGCCCACTGTCGAGGAGCTGGTCGATGTCGGCCGCTTCCACGAGGTCGGAGAGCGCCGGCAGATCCACCCGTACGCCGAGGACGGCGGCGAGCTCGACCGCGGCCTGGTGCCGCTGCCGCAGCGCCGCCGTGCGGACCAGCACCGCGTCCAGCACGCTCTCCGGCACCGGCAGCTCGGTGCCTGCCGCGAAGTCGAGCCCGCCGTCGGACTCCCGCAGGGCACCGCTCTCCGCCAGGGCGGCGGTGAGTTCCTCGACGTAGAACGGCAAGCCCTCCGCCCTGTCGTGTACGGCGGACACGAGCCCGGCAGAGGGCGCCGTTCCGAGCAGGCCGGTGAGCAGCTCGCCGGTCTCTTCGGCGGTCAGCGGACGCAGTGCGACCTCGACGAAGTGGCCGCTGCGGCGCAGCTCGGTGCGCATGTGCCGGATGGGATGCGTACGCGACAGCTCTTCACCGCGGTACGTGCCGATCAGCAGCAACGGCTCGGCCGCCATCGACACCGCGAGCGCCGGCAACAGGTCGACGGCGGCGGCACCGGCCCAGTGCAGGTCCTCCAGGACGACCACGGTCGGCTGTCGCCGCCCGAGGTTGCGAAAGGTGCGCTCGACCGTGCCGAGCAGGGCCGACTGATCACCCGCGCGGTACGCCGGCACCTCTCCGCCCTCGTCGGACACGGCGCGCAGCACATCGCCCAACGGCGCGTACGCGCCCGCGCTCGGCGTGGCGGCGCCGGACACCACGCCTCCGGGCCAGTCGGCGAGGGCGTCCGCGACGAGCCTGCTCTTGCCGGACCCGGAGTCCCCGCTCAGCAGGAACAGGCCGCCTTCACCGGCACGGCATCGCGCGAGCGCGTCGAGCAGTTCTGCCCGCTCGGCCGCTCGGCCGACCAGCGGCGACCGTCTCCCCACACGAAAAGTCTAGAGCGTGGCGGCGTCGAGGGGTGGGGCGAGGCTCCGCCGGCCGGGTGCGCGGGCAGGTGCCCCGTCGTCGACCAGCCGGACCTGGAACCGGCCGCGCTGCGGGGCCACCGGAAGGCGTCCGGCCCCCGGATCTGTCAGCAGAGCGGTGGGCTCGGTGGTGAGACGGACGGTGCGGGGTGAGCTGTCGAGCGGTGCGCGCAGCAGCCCGGGGAGCCGCATCGTGTACCGGAGCGCGCCGCGCTGCCCCTGAAGTCGGTGACGAGGTCACGGAGCAGCCCGATCGCCGGATCGGCCGCCGGTTGCCGCGCCGGTGGTGTTCCGGGTGGGGGCAGGGGTGTCCGCTGCGGCCACAGCTCCTTCACCACGACGAGCAGTCCGCGAACGGCGCCCGCGTCGAGGCCCGGTACGGCCGAGGACGTCACCTCCGACAGGACCGCTCGCAGGGCCGGCGGCGGGCGCCCGTGCCGTCACGCGGAGCGAGGAGGCGCGCGTGGGCACCAACGGGCGGAGCACAGGCGGGATCGACAGCGGGGAGAAAAGCCGCCGTTCGGCCGGCTCTCACTTGTCAGGGTGCGACGCTCGGCCGGTGGCGGCGCCGAACCACGTGGGCAGGCGGGCGAGCAGGTCCTGCTGGTCTGCACCGGCCCACGCCACGTGGCCGTCCGGCCGCAGCAGCACCGCCGGCGCGTCCAGTTCCTCGCTGACGTCGACGACGTGGTCGACCCGGTCCGCCCAGCCCTCCACCGAGAGCCGGCCGGTCTGGTCGAGCAGCAGGCCGCGGCCGCCGTGCATCAGCTCGTAGAGGCGACCCTGCTTCAGCTTCACGTCCCGCAGTCGCCGGCCGAGCAGTTCGTGGCCGTCACCGCAGTCGTAGCGGACCCCGACCGCGGTGATCATCTCGGTCACGTACCGGTTCACCTCCTCGAAGTCCATCAGCTTCGAGAACAGTTCCCGAAGCGCGGTCGCACCCGGATCGGTGCCCAGCAGCGTGATCTGCGCGCGGGTGTTGTCCAGCACGCGGGCGCCCACCGGGTGCCGTTCGGCGTGGTAGCTGTCCAGCAGCCCCTCCGGCGCCCAGCCGCCCACCTCGGCGGCCAGCTTCCAGCCGAGGTTGAACGCGTCCTGCACGCCGAGGTTCAGCCCCTGCCCGCCGGTCGGCGGGTGGATGTGCGCCGCGTCGCCGGCCAGCAGCACCCGGCCGACCCGGTAGCGCTCGGCCTGACGGGTGGCGTCGCCGAACCGGGAGAGCCAGCGCGGCGAGTGCGCGCCGAAGTCGGTGCCGGCGACGGCCCGCAGCTGCTGCGTGAACTCCTCGAGGGTCGGCGCGGTCGTACGGCCCTCGGACACCCCTTCGGCGGGCACGACGATGCGGTACACACCCGCGTGGCCGTCCACGTCGGGTATGGCGCCGAACCGCAGTTGGGTCTTGCGGACGTCCGCGACGACGGCGGCGACGGTCGCCGGATCCTCGGTCAGCTCCATATCGCCCAGCAGCGTCTCGACCGTGGCGGGCTCACCGGGGAAACCGACGCCGAGCCGCTTGCGCACCGTACTGCGGCCGCCGTCGCACCCGACGAGGTGGCGTGAGCGCAGGCGCGTGCCTCCCCCGCCGGCTACGCCCTCATGGGCGGGGGTGCCCCCACTCGCCAGCTCGACGGTCACCCCGTCCTCGTCCTGGCTCAGCCCGACCACTTCGCAACCGCGCCGGATCTCGGCACCGAGTTCCAGGGCACGTTCGTTGAGCAGGCGCTCGGTCACCGGCTGCGGGGTGGCGAGGCCGTACGGGTGGGCCGTGTCCAACCGGTCCGGCCACCGCTTGGTGATGCCGCCGATGCGTACGGAGCGGTCAGTCCCGCCCCCGTGCGTGTGTGAAACGCGCGAGGCCCTCCGCGAGGTCGATCAGCGGTTCGGGGTAGTCCAACGCGGCCCGCTCGGCCTCCGGCAACCGCCACGGTTCGTGGATCCGGCGCGCGTCCACGCCCCGCAACTCGGGCACCCACCGTCGTACGTACTCGCCCCTGGGGTCGAACCGCTTGCCCTGGGCCACGGGGTTGAGGACGCGGTGGGGCCGCGTGTCGGTGCCGGTGCCCGCCACCCACTGCCAGTTGAGCTGGTTGTTGACGATGTCCCCGTCCACCAGGAGGTCCAGGAAGTGCCGGGCGCCGATGCGCCAGTCCACGTACAGCGTCTTGGTCAGGAAACTCGCCGCCAGCAGACGGGCCCGATTGTGCATCCAGCCTTCGTGCCGCAGCTGACGCATCGCCGCGTCGACGACCGGGTAGCCGGTGCGGCCCTCCCGCCAGGCGGCGATCTCCTCCGCCGCCTCCCCCGGCGAACGCCACCGGTCCTGCCGCGGGCGGTAGTCCCGCACCGACGCCGCGGGCCGGGCCGCCATCACCTGGTAATGGAAGTCGCGCCAGCACAGCTGCCGCACGAATGCCTCCGCGCCCGGCCCGCCGTGGGCCGACGCCCGGCGGACGAGTTCGACGGCGGAGAGGGCACCGAAGTGGAGGTACGGCGACAGGCGTGACGTCGCGTCCCCGGCCAGGTCGTCGTGCAGGTCCGCGTAGTGCGCGAGGCCCGAGCGCGTCCAGCGGGAGAGCCGTTTCCTGCCCGCGGTCTCACCGCCCGGCCCCAGCCCCGGCGAGACCCCGGCAACGTCTTCCCGGGACGGGACCTTCTCCCCCCGTACCGCCTCCGGGACCCGTACGGTGCTCGGCGCGTCGTAGATCTCCCGCAGGCCTGCCCGGGACCAGCGCCGGAAGTACGGGGTGAACACGGCGTAGTGGTCGGAGCCGGCCGGTGTCACGGCGCCCGGGGCCACCGCCGTGACCACCGCGTCGTGCACCTGCAGGGCGACGCCACGCGCCTGAAGCTCGGCGCTCAGCGCCTCCTCCCGCCGGTGGGCGTAGCGCGTGACACCGGCCGCCATGTGCACCTGGCCGGCCCCGCACTCGGCGACGACCGCAGCCACCTCCCGGGCCACCGGCCCGGAGCGCACCACGAGCCGTCCGCCGCGCTCCCGCAGACGCGCGTCGAGGTCGGTCAGGCAGTCCGCCAGGAAGGCGCGGCGGTTCGGCACGTCGAACCCCGCCGCGCTGATGCCGGGGTCGAGGACGAAGAGCGGCACGACCTCGTCGGCCGCGCGCAGCGCCGCGCGCAGGGGCGGATGATCGTGCAGGCGCAGATCCGACGTGAAGAGGACGACCGCGACGGTCATGGCACCACTCCCGGGGCTGTACGGGGCCGGCGACGTGCCCCTGTAGCCGATCATCACCGCACCGGCCCGCTGGTGCCCGTCGGGCGCGCGGCATTACTGCCGAGTAGGGTGTGGATCCCCACCGGCTGTGCCGGACAGCCGTGGACCAGGAGGTGCCGCCATGCCCCGCACCATGTCCGTGTCGGACAGCATCGTCATCGATGTGGCCCCCATGACGGTGTACGAGCGGCTCAGCGACCCCACCGCCATGGGCCGCTGGAGCCCGGAGAACCGTGGGGCGACCGTACGAGGGGAGCGCCGGGGCGCGTACGTGGGCATGGTCTTCGAGGGCCGCAACAAGCGTGGTCCCTTCGCGTGGGTGACGAGGTGCACGGTCACGGCCGCCGACCCCGGTGAGCGTTTCGCGTTCCGCGTGCACGCGATCGGGGCGCGGCGTCCGTGGCTGCCGGGGGCGATCGCCACCTGGGAGTACCGCTTCGAGCCGGTCGAGGGCGGCGCCACCCGGGTCACCGAGATCTGGACCGACGACCGGCGGGCGTGGCCCGACGCCGTTGCCGGCGCGTTCGACCGGATCGCGACGCGGGGGCGTACGTTCGCCGACTTCCAGCGGGGGAACATCCGCACCACGCTGGAGCGGCTGAAGGCGGCACTGGAGTCGGACGGCCGGCGAGCCGTGAGCTGACCGCCTCGCGTCGTCCGGCAGGGCCGCCCTGCCGTGGCGGGCGGCGCGGGGCGTTGCGGTTCAGCCCTCGGCGTCCTGCGGGTACCAGCGCAGCTCGACCGTGTTGCCGTCGGGGTCCTTGACGTAGACGGACTGGGCACTGCCGCGTGCGCCGAAGCGGCTGACCGGGCCCTCCAGCACGTCGAACGTGCCCGAGTCGATGACCTCCTGCCAGTCCACGGGGTCCACGACGAGGCAGATGTGGTCCACGTTGGATTCGCCACGCCGGCGGCCGAGCAAGTCGATGATCATGGTCGGGCTGACCCGCACGGACGGGAACGGGACCTTCCCGGCGCGCCACTCCTCGACCCGCACCGGCTCCAGGCCGAGGGGGCCGCAGTAGAACGCCAGCGACCGCTCGACGTCCTCGACGTTGAGCACGACGTGATCGAAATCCTTGACCCGCAAAGGGCCACCCCCTCCGGTGATCGGCCGTCCTGACGCGAGGCCGGGATGAACAACCCCACGTTACTGGACCTCTCGGACGCGGCCCGTCACGCGCGGCGCCCTGACGCGACGTCAATATTGGCAGGCGCCGGGCCTGGCCGGCTCACTACACTCGCCGTGGCGCGCTGCTGCCGCCAGTGGAACAAGAGAGGGGGCCCGATCATGCGTTGTCGCGCTGCTTTCGTGGTTCCCCGGTCGCGGTTCGATGTGATCCCGGTGTCTTCGTCCGCCCGACGACGGCTGCGCGGCCGTCGCCGGATGCCCGTGACGAACACCTGATTTTCCCCTGCCCCAGCTGCCACTGCCCGGACGCGTTCCGACGTACGGGCCGGCCGCGTTCGTCCCGGGAATCGCGCCGCCCTTTTCTCGAACACTGACGAAAGGCCTCGGGCCGTGCGTACCACTCCTCCTCTCTCCGGCATCCGCAATCTCGGCATCCTCGCCCACGTCGACGCCGGCAAGACCACCCTCACCGAACGGATCCTGTACGTCACCGGTGCCACCCACCGGCGTGGGGAGGTCCACGAGGGAACCACCGTCACCGACTTCGACCCGCAGGAACGCGATCGGGGGATCACCATTTTCGCCGCCGCGGTGAGCTGTACCTGGGACGGTCACCGGATCAACCTCATCGACACACCGGGCCATGTCGACTTCTCCGACGAGGTGGTCCGGGCGCTGCGGGTCCTCGACGGCGCCGTGGCGGTGTTCGACGCCGTCGCGGGCGTGGAGCCGCAGAGCGAGGCGGTGTGGCGTCAGGCCGACCGGCTGGGGGTGCCGCGCATCGCGTTCGTCAACAAGCTGGACCGCTCCGGTGCCGACCTCGACCGGGCGGTCGAGTCCATCCGTACCCGGCTGAGCACGGTCCCGCTGGTGGTGCAGCTGCCGATCGGGCGCGAGGGGGAGTTCACCGGAGTCGTGGATTTGGTACGCATGCGCGCGCTCCGCTGGGCCGCCGGCCGCGACACGGCCGAGGAGGGCCCGGTGCCCGACGCCCTGCGGGAGGAGGCGCACCGGCGCCGCCGACTGCTGGAGGAGACGGTGGCGGAGCTCCACCCGCTCGCGCTGGAGGAGTTCTGTACGGAGTCGGCGCTCTCCCCCGACACGCTCGACGCGGCCCTGCGGGACCTGACCCGCGACGGCGAGGGTGTCGTGGTGCTGTGCGGGTCGGCCTACCGCAATCGCGGCATCGAGCCGCTGCTGGAGGCCGTGGTGGCGTACCTGCCCTCACCGCTGGACGTACCGGCGGTGCGCGGCACGTCGGGTGACACCGTGCAGGAGCGGGCGGCCGACCCCGAGGCGCCGTTGGCCGCGCTCGCCTTCAAGGTGAGTGCGACCGCGACGGGCCGGCTGACGTACCTGCGCGTGTACGCCGGAACGATACGGAGAGGAGACGCCGTGCTGGACATGGGCGGGCGGCGCACGGAGCGGATCGGCCGGATCCTGCGGGTGCAGGCCGACCGGCACGAGGAGGTGGACCGTGCGGTGGCCGGGGACATCGTCGCCGTGGTGGGGCTGAAGGCCGCCCGCCCGGGAACCACCCTGTGCGATCCGGCGGCGCCCCTGGTTCTCGAACCGCCCGGCGTGGCCGACCCGGTCGTCTCCGTGGCTGTCGAGGCGCGCAGGAGCCCCGACACCGACCGGTTGGCTTCGGCGCTGGCCCGGCTGGTGGAGGAGGACCCTTCCCTGGTCGTACGGAGCGATCCGGAGACGGGTCAGACGGTGCTGTCGGGGATGGGTGAACTGCATCTGGAGGTCGCCGTGGAGAAGATCCGTCGCGCGCAGGGGCTCGACATCACCGTCGGCCGTCCGCAGGTGGCATACCGCGAGACCGTCGTCCGCGGGGTGCGTGGGCTGGTGTACCGGCACGTCAAGCAGGACGGCGGCGCGGGTCAGTTCGCCCATGTGGTCATCGACGTGGAGGCGCTGGGTGACGGCGACGGTGACGGTGGTGGGACCGAGGGCTTCGTCTTCCGGTCGGCGGTCGTCGGCGGCCGCGTACCGCAGGAGTACATGCGTGCCGTGGAGGCCGGTTGCCGGGACGCCCTGGCCGAGGGGCCGCTCGGCGGGCACCCGGTGACCGGGCTGCGGGTGACGCTGACCGATGGGGCCACCCACTCCAAGGACTCCTCGGAGATGGCGTTCCGTACCGCGGGCCGGTTCGCGGTACGGGACGCGCTGCGCGCCGCGGAGATGGCGTTGCTGGAGCCGGTCGTCGAGGTCACGGTCACCGTTCCCGATGACGCCGTGGGCGGTGTGCTCGGGGACCTCGCGGCACGGCGCGGCCGGGTGTCGGGCTCGACGGCCCGGGCCGGCACGGCACTGATCACGGCGACCGTGCCGCTGGCCGAACTGTTCGGCTACGCGTCCCGGCTGCGGAGCCGGACGCACGGCCGGGGCACCTTCACCACCCGCCCCACCGGTTACGCTCCCGTGCCGCCGGCGGTCCGCCACGCGCCGCTGACACGGTAGACCCGGCGTGCGGCCCTGCCCGGGAGGGCGGGGTCGCACACCGGATGCTTGAATCCATTCAAGCAGTAGATCCTGACTTCTTGACGCCCTTGCGCCCTGCACTTAGCCTCTCGATGAAACGATTCATGAGGTGGCTATGACTGACGCGAAGGCGGCCGCCAAGGCCGCTCTGAGGGCCCAGGCCGTCGAGACGCCCTCCTGGGCCTACGGCAACTCCGGCACACGCTTCAAGGTCTTCGCCCAGCCGGGAGTCCCGCGCACCCCCTGGGAGAAGCTGGACGACGCGGCGAAGGTGCACGAACTCACCGGGGCCGCCCCGACGGTGGCGCTGCACATCCCGTGGGACGAGGTCGACGACTACGCCGCGCTGGCCGCGTACGCCGAAGAGCGGGGCCTGCGCCTGGGCACGATCAACTCCAACACCTTCCAGGACGACGACTACCGGCTCGGCAGTGTGTGCCACCCCGACGCCAAGGTCCGCCGCAAGGCCGTGGACCACCTGCTCGCCTGCGTGGACATCATGGACGCGACGGGTTCCGGGGACCTGAAGCTGTGGTTCGCGGACGGCACCAACTACCCCGGCCAGGACGACGTCCGGGAGCGCCAGGACCGGCTGTCCGAAGCGCTGCGGGAGGTGTACGACCGGCTGGGCGAGAACCAGCGGATGCTGCTGGAGTACAAGTTCTTCGAGCCCGCGTTCTACACCACCGACGTCCCGGACTGGGGCACCGCCTACGCCCACTGCCTGAAGCTCGGGCCCAAGGCCCAGGTCGTGGTGGACACCGGGCACCACGCGCCGGGCACGAACATCGAGTTCATCGTCGCGACGCTGCTGCGCGAGGGGAAGCTCGGCGGCTTCGACTTCAACTCCCGCTTCTACGCCGACGACGACCTCATGGTGGGCGCCGCTGACCCCTTCCAGCTGTTCCGCATCATGGACGAGGTGGTCCGGGGCGGGGCGCTCACGTCCGGCGTCGCCTTCATGCTCGACCAGTGCCACAACATCGAGGCCAAGATCCCGGCGATCATCCGCTCCGTGATGAACGTGCAGGAGGCCACCGCGAAAGCGCTCCTGGTGGACCGTGAGGCCCTCGCCGCCGCCCAGCGGTCCGGTGACGTCCTGGCCGCGAACGCCGTGCTGATGGACGCCTACCACACCGACGTACGCCCGCTGCTGGCCGAGCTCCGTGAGGAGTCGGGCCTCGACCCGGACCCCGTCGCCGCCTACCACCGCTCGGGCTGGGCGCAGAAGATCGCCGAGGAGCGGGTCGGCGGCGAACAGGCGGGCTGGGGCGCCTGAGCAGCGCGCCCTTTACCGAAGCCCTTCACCGAAGCCCTTCACCGGCGCCCTTCATCGGCGCCCTTCATCGGCGCCCTTCACCGGCACGCGAACCCTTCGCCCACACGCCGCTCCCCCTCCCTCCCCCTCCTCCCACGGCTCGAAGGACACCCCATGTCTTCCGCACTCCATCCCGCGCCGGCCGCGCTGCTGGCGCGCTCGCACCGCCTGGGCACGGACCCGCGCAACACCAACTACGCGGGCGGCAACGCCTCCGCGAAGGGGACCGCCACGGATCCCGTGACCGGCGGCGACGTCGAGCTGCTGTGGGTCAAGGGCTCGGGCGGCGACCTCGGTACGCTCACCGAGGCGGGCCTGGCGGTCCTGCGCCTGGACCGGCTGCGGGCGCTGGCCCAGGTGTACCCGGGCGTGGAGCGTGAGGACGAGATGGTCGCCGCGTTCGACTACTGCCTGCACGGCAAGGGCGGCGCCGCCCCGTCCATCGACACGGCGATGCACGGCCTGGTGGACGCGCCGCACGTCGACCACCTCCACCCGGACTCGGGGATCGCGCTCGCCTGCGCCGCCGACGGGGAGAAGCTGACCGCCGAGTGCTTCGGCGACACGGTGGTGTGGGTGCCGTGGCGGCGTCCCGGCTTCCAGCTCGGGCTCGACATCGCCGCGGTCAAGGCGGCCAACCCGCGGGCCATCGGCTGCGTCCTCGGCGGCCACGGCATCACCGCCTGGGGCGAGACCTCCGAGGAGTGCGAACGCAACTCACTGCACATCATCCGCACCGCCGAGGCGTTCCTCGCCGACAGGGGCCGGCCGGATCCCTTCGGCCCGGTGATCGAGGGGTACGAGGCGCTGCCGCCGGCCGAGCGCCGTGAGCGGGCGGCGGCGCTGGCCCCGTACATCCGCGCCGTGGCGTCCCAGGACCGCCCGCAGGTCGGCCACTTCACCGACTCCGACGTGGTTCTCGACTTCCTGGCGCGCGCCGGGCACGGCCGGCTGGCGGCCCTGGGCACGTCCTGCCCGGACCACTTCCTCCGTACGAAGGTCAGGCCGCTCGTCCTGGACGTGGCCCCCGGCGCGCCGCTGGAGGAGGCGGTGGCGCGCCTGAAGGAGCTGCACGCCGCCTACCGCGAGGAGTACGCGGCCTACTACGCGCGGCACGCGACGGCCGACTCGCCGCCCATGCGCGGCGCGGACCCGGCGATCGTCCTCGTACCGGGCGTGGGCATGTTCAGTTTCGGCAAGGACAAGCAGACGGCGCGCGTGGCCGGTGAGTTCTACGTCAACGCGATCAACGTGATGCGCGGAGCCGAGGCGGTCTCGGCGTACTCCCCCATCGAGGAGTCGGAGAAGTTCCGCATCGAGTACTGGGCGCTGGAGGAGGCCAAGCTCCGGCGGATGCCGGAGCCCAGGCCGCTCGCGGCGCGGGTGGCGCTGGTGACGGGCGCGGGCAGCGGTATCGGGAAGGCCGTCGCACAGCGGCTGTCGGCCGAGGGCGCGTGCGTCGTCGTCGCGGACCTGAACGGCGAGAGTGCCGAGGCGGTGGCCGATGAACTCGGCGGCGCGGACCGGGCGGTCGCCGTCACCATGGACGTCACCTCCGAGGACGAGATCACCGAGGCGTTCACGGCGGCTGTGCTGGCGTTCGGCGGGGTCGACCTGGTGGTCAACAACGCGGGCATCTCCATCTCGAAGCCACTGCTGGAGACCACGGCGAGGGACTGGGACCTGCAGCACGACATCATGGCCCGCGGTTCCTTCCTGGTCTCACGGGAGGCCGCGCGGACCATGATCGCGCAGGGCCTGGGCGGTGACCTGGTGTACATCGCGTCCAAGAACGCCGTCTTCGCGGGCCCCAACAACATCGCGTACTCGGCCACCAAGGCCGACCAGGCGCACCAGGTGCGCCTCCTGGCGGCCGAGCTGGGCGAGCACGGCATCCGCGTCAACGGTGTCAACCCCGACGGGGTGGTGCGCGGTTCCGGCATCTTCGCGGGCGGGTGGGGTGCGCGGCGGGCGGCTGTGTACGGGGTGGAGGAGGACAGGCTCGGCGAGTTCTACGCCCAGCGGACCCTGCTCAAGCGGGAGGTACTGCCGGAACACGTGGCGAACGCGGTGTTCGCGCTGACGGGCGGGGAGCTGACGCACACGACCGGGCTGCACGTTCCGGTGGACGCCGGCGTGGCCGCCGCGTTCCTCCGGTGAGCGGTACGGCGTCGTACGCGGCGGTCGATCTGGGCGCGTCCAGCGGGCGCGTCATGGTCGGCCGGGTGGGCACCGGCCCGGCCGGGGCGGAATCGCTGGACCTGCTGGAGGTGCACCGCTTCCCCAACCGGCCGGTACGGCTCGCCGAAGGGCTGCGGTGGGACGTCCTCGGCCTGTACGCCGGAGTCATCGACGGGCTCCGTGCGGCCGGGCCGGTCGACTCGGTCGGCATCGACAGCTGGGCGGTCGACCACGGCCTGCTCGACGCGGACGGAGCGCTGCTGGGCAATCCGGTGCATTACCGGGACGGCCGTACCGAAGGCGTGGCGGAGAAGGTGTGGGCGCGTGTGCCCGCGGCCGAGCTGTACGCGGTGACGGGCATTCAGTACGCGCCCTTCAACACCCTCTACCAACTCGTCGCGGCACAGGGCACCGCCGGGCTCGCGGCGGCCCGGCGCCTGCTGCTGATTCCCGACCTCATCACGTACTGGCTCACCGGCCGGCAGGGCACGGAGCTGACGAACGCCTCGACCACCCAGCTGATCGACCCGCGCACCGGCGACTGGGCGCGGGACGTGGCCGCCCGGCTGGGCATCGACCTGTCCCTGTTCCCGCCGCTGCGGCGCCCGGGCGACCCGGCGGGCACCCTCCTCCCCCACGTACGGGAGGAGACCGGGCTGCCGGGCCCCGTGCCGGTCACCACCGTCGCCTCGCACGACACCGCGTCGGCGGTCGCCGCCGTACCCGCGACGGGCGGGGAGAGGTTCGCCTACATCTGTACGGGCACCTGGTCGCTGGTGGGCCTGGAGCTGGACGCCCCGGTCCTCACCGAGGCCAGTCGTACCGCCAACTTCACCAATGAACTGGGCCTCGACGGCACGGTGCGCTACCTGCGCAACATCATGGGCCTGTGGCTCCTCCAGGAGTGCCTGCGGGAATGGGGCTCGCCGGAGCTCGCGCCGCTGCTCCGTGACGCGGCCGGGCGGCCGCCCCAGCGGTCGGTGGTCGACGCGGGCGACCCGGGTTTCCTGGCGCCCGGCTGGATGCCACGGCGCATCGCCGACGCGTGCCGGGCCACCGGCCAGCCGGTGCCCTCCACCCCCGCGGAAGTCACGCGCTGCATCCTGGACTCCCTCGCGCTGGCCCACCGGCGCGCCGTCGAGGACGCGCAGCGGCTCGCGGACCACCCCGTCGACGTCGTCCATGTGGTCGGCGGCGGGGCCCGCAACGCCCTGCTGTGCCAACTCACCGCCGACGCCTGCGGCCTGCCCGTGATCGCGGGGCCGGCCGAAGCCGCGGCGCTGGGCAACGTCCTGGTGCAGGCGAGGGCCGGCGGCCTGGTCGGCGACCGGCCCGCGATGCGCCGCCTGCTCGCCCGGACCCAGCCCCTGACGCGCTATGAACCGACGGGTGACCGGACCGCCTGGGACGCGGCCGCCCGCCGGACCCTGGATCGACCGACCATAACTTCCTGAAGGCAGAAGGGAGGGAGGCACCTGCGTGTTTTGGACGCCTTCGATGCGCCGTGCGGCCGGACACCACCATTGAAGGTGACACGAGAACCACCTGGTGGGTTCCCGAGGACCTGAGGCAAGGGCCAGGCCTGTCCCATGGCCGCCAACCTCCGGAAAACTTGCGCAACTTGGCGAAAACTTTTTCAGCCATGGCGAGGCGTCCCCATACTGAGGGTGACTCATTCGACCTATGAAGGCTGGAGCTCTCGTGTCCCAGGCTGTGCGTTCAGTCATGTACGGAGTTGTGGGCGTGGTGCTGTCCGTCGCAGGCGCCACGCCGGCCGTGGCGGAGGCGACGGAGGCCGGCGGTGCGGCACCCGCGTGCGTGGGGTACTCGGCGGGTTGGCGCTACACGTTCGTCAGCAACGGCTGTGAGGGTACGCAGCACGTGACGGTCGAATACCGGGACGGCACCTCGGCGCCCTGCCGTACGGCGGCTCCCGGCGACACCGTGACCTTTCCCGGTTACGGCACGACCGGAAACGACGTCCTCGGTGTGGCGCTCTGCGACACCACCACCCTCTGACCTCAGCCCCGCCACCGTGGCGCCGGTCCGCCGACCGGCGCCACCCGCGGCTCCCGAAGTACCTGCCGCACGCCTCTTGCCCTCTGCCGTATACCTGGCAGTAACCTTTCGGCACCTCCTCGGCACCTTGTGCCGCTCGGTCTTTCCGTGACCCGGGAATGACGCGCTCCGCAACAGCCCCCCCTCCGCCCCAGGCGTTGCTCCGCGCCCCCTTCCCCGTGAGGTCACTCGTGAGAAAGCCCGCAATCGTCGCCTGCCTTGCTGTCGCCGTCCTGGCCCTGCTGTCCTGGGCCCCCGCCGGCGCGGCCGGAACATCGACGTTCCATTCCACCAGCCATCCGGTCCTGTTCGTGCACGGCTACAACGGCAGCGCGGCGAACTGGGACACCATGGCGAGCCGGTTCAGGAACGACGGCTGGCCCACCTCGCACCTGCGTCAGTGGCAGTACGACTCGCGGCAGTCGAACGCCACCACCGCCCAGGAGCTCGCCGCGGAAGTCGACCGGCTGCTGGCCGCCACCGGCGCCTCGAAGGCCGATGTCGTCAGCCACTCCATGGGCGGACTCTCCTCGCGCCACTACGCCAAGCACCTCGGCGGCAGCGCCCAGATCGACGCCTGGGTCTCGCTCGCGGGTCCCAATCACGGTACCGACACGGCGAACACCTGCTTCGACGCCTCCTGCCACGACATGCGCATCGGCTCGGACTTCCTCACCGCCCTCAACTCCGGTGACGAGACCCCGGGAAGCCCCCGGTACGCGACCTGGTGGTCACCCTGCGACACCTTCATCAACCCCGACAGCAGCGTCTCCCTCGACGGTGCCACCAACAGGCAGACCGCCTGCATCGGCCACAGCGCGTTCCTGACGGACGCCACCGTGTACGCCGAGGTCCGCGACGCGATCAACCGCTGACCCGTCACCCCCGGCCCAGCCCCCGGCCTAGCCGCCTGAGCGACCGCTCGGTATGTTGTGGGCTCCATGACGTCGAGGGGGTACGAATGGATACGGTCGTCACCATCGAGCAGGGCCGCCTGCGCGGGCGCGTCACCGACAAGGTCGCCTCGTTCCTCGGCATCCCGTACGCCGCCGCTCCCAGGGGCGACGAGCTGTACCGGGCGCCCGCCCCGCCGGAGAGGTGGGACGGGGTCCGGGACGCGGTCGGGTTCGGGCCGACGGCGCCCGCGCCGGCCTACCCGCCGGCCTTGGCCCGGCTGCTGCCCGAACCGTCCATACCGGGCGAGGACTTCCTCAACCTCAATGTGTGGACGCCCGACCCCGGGGCCTCGGGTCTGCCCGTCTTCGTGTGGATCCACGGGGGTGCCTTCATGCACGGCTCCTCGGCCGTGCCCACGTACGACGGGCACGCCTTCGCCCGGGACGGCGTCGTTTTCGTCTCCCTCAACTACCGGCTCGGCGTACCCGGCTTCGCGCTCTTCCCCGACGCCCCCGCCAACCTGGGTCTGCGCGACCAACTGGCGGCGCTGGCCTGGGTCCAGGAGAACATCGCCGCGTTCGGGGGCGACCCGCGCCAGGTCACCGTGGCCGGCGAGTCCGCGGGGGCGATGAGCGTCGTCTCCCTGCTGTCCAGTGACCACAGCGCCGGCCTGTTCCACCGCGCCGTCGCGCAGAGCGGCGCCGGCCAGGGATTCGTGACCGCCGAGGACGCCCGGCTGGTGACCGCGGAAGCGGCACGGCTCCTCGGGGTGGAACCGACCGCCCGTGCGTTCGCCTCCGTAGCGCTGCCGGACCTGCTCACGGCCCAACGGCGCATCTCCGCCGACCTCGGCTCACGGCCCGGTCGCGGCCGCTACGGACCCAGCGTGGTGGCGGCCGCGATGCCGTTTCCGCCGGTCGTGGACGGCGACGTCCTCGAGCGGCCACCGCTCGACGCCATCGCCGCCGGCGCGGGCCAAGGTGTTCCGCTGCTCACGGGCACCACCACCGAGGAACAGCGGCTGTTCCTCGTCCCGACCGGTGCCGCCGGGGCCATCGGTGCCGACGCGCTGCGGTCCCTGGCCACGCCGGCCGTCGCGGACGCCTACGCCGGGGCGCGGCCCGATGCCACGCCCGGCGATGTGCTGGCCGCCGTACTCACCGACCGCTATTTCCGGCTGCCCGCGATCCGGATGGCGGAGGCCCGTGCCCGGGCCGGCGCCACCACCCATATGTACGAGTTCGCCTGGCGCACTCCGGTCGGCAACCTCGGCGCCTGCCACGCCCTGGAGATCGGCTTCGCCTTCGACACCCTGGACAGGCCGGGCGCCGAGGGGCTGGCCGGCCGCGAGGCACCGAAGGACCTCGCGCGCCGGATGCACGCCGCCTGGGTGGCGTTCACCGCGCACGGCGACCCGGGCTGGGAGCCGTACGGTCTCCGGCGCCGCCCCGTGATGGTCTTCGACCACCCGGAACAGGGCGTCGTGGAGGACCCGCGCGGGGAGGAGCGGCGGTTGTGGAACTGATTCCGTGAGGCAGACCAGCGGGGTCCGCCTCACGGAGAGTCCGCCGGTGTCAGACCGCCGGGGCCGGGTAGGTCGGGTACTCCACCCCGGAGACGTGCTGGACGACGCGGATGACCTGGCAGGAGTAGCCGAACTCGTTGTCGTACCACAGGTAGAGGATCGCGTTGTCACCGTCGACCTTGGTGGCGCCCGCGTCGACGATCGAGGCGTGGCGCGAGCCGATGAAGTCGCTCGAGACCGCGTCGGGTGCGGTGATGAAGTCGATCTGGCGCTTGAGCGGCGAGGTCAGCGAGACGTTGCGGAGGTAGTCGAGGACTTCCTGGCGGGTGGTCTCGCGGCCGAGCCGCAGGCTGAGGATCGCGATCGAGACGTCCGGTACGGGGACGCGGATCGAGCTGCCGGTGATCGGCGCCTTGAGGTCGGGCAGCGCCTTGGCGACCGCGGAAGCGGCACCGGTCTCCGTGATGACCATGTTGAGCGGCGCGGAGCGGCCACGACGGTCGGCCTTGTGGTAGTTGTCCAGAAGGTTCTGGTCGTTGGTGAACGAGTGGACGGTCTCCACGTGGCCGCGCAGTACGCCGAACTCGTCGTCCATGGCCTTCAGCGGCGGGACGATCGCGTTGGTGGTGCAGGACGCACACGACAGGATCTGCTCGTCCGGCTTGATCATGTCGTGGTTGACGCCGTGGACGATGTTGGGGACGTCGCCCTTGCCCGGGGCGGTCAGGACCACCTTCTCGATACCGGGGCGCAGGTGCTTCGACAGGCCCTCGCGGTCACGCCACTTGCCGGTGTTGTCGATGAGGATGGCGTCCTTGATGCCGTACGCCGTGTAGTCGACCTCCGACGGGTCGCCCGCGTAGATCACCTTGATCTCGTTGCCGTTGGCGACGATCGTGCTGTTCGCCTCGTCCACGGTGATCGTGCCCTGGAACTGGCCGTGGATGGAGTCGCGGCGCAGCAGCGAGGCGCGCTTGACGATGTCCTGCTCGCCGCCCTGGCGGACGACGATGGCGCGCAGTCGGAGGCCGTTGCCGGAGCCGGCCTTCTCGATGAGCAGGCGGGCGACGAGGCGGCCGATGCGCCCGAAGCCGTAGAGGACGACGTCGCGCGCCTGACGGCGCTCGATCTTGTTGGCACCCGTGGCGCCGGCGACGGCCTCGGCGGTGAACTCCGCCACCGAGAGACCTCGGTCGTCGGTCCGGTACGTGGCGGCGAGCATGCCGATGTCGATCTGGGAAGGGCCGAGATCGAGCGTCGTCAGAGCCTGCAGGAACGGCATCGTGTCGGTGACGGAAAGTTCCTCACCGGCGATCTGCCGCGCGAATCGGTGGGTCTTGAGGATGCTGACCACCGACTTGTTCACCAAGGAACGGCTGTGGAGCAGGACTGTGACGTCCCGCTCCCGCTGCAGCTTCCCGATGATCGGGATCATCGACTCCGCGATCTCCTCGCGGTTTTTCCAGCTGGTGAACGAGTCCTCATTGACAGTCACAGGTTCATCTTTCGAGCTAGGCGGTGCTCATATGCTAACCCCCCACCATTTTGATCATTCAAACGGGCCACCTGAGTGGGATACCCGGGCCTTCTGCTGGAATTTGTCCCTATTTGCCCCGTCGGGCGCGGGTGTCAGTGGGCGAACACCGGACCTGCCGACGGGTCCGGGCGCCCCTTGGGCAGCAGAGCCGGGCTCGCCACGGCGACCACGGCACAGATGACCGCGCAGGTGGCGAACGCGGCTCCGAAACCCTCGACCGACGGGGCGCCCGCCGCCCCGCCGCCCTCCAGACTCGCCCCGGCGACGGCCGCCACCACCGCGATACCGAGGGCGGCACCCAGCTCATGACCGGTGTTCACCAGCCCGGAACCCAGGCCCGCGTCGGCGTGCTCCACACCGTGCATGGCGCTGGTGACGGCGCAGACGAAGCCGGCTCCCAGCCCAAAGGCCAGCAGCAGGAATCCGGGCAGCACCTGGGTCCACGCGTTGCCGTCCCGCTCCAGTCCCGTCAGCAGGAGCGCCCCGGCCGCGGCGACTCCGAGCCCGGCACCGGCCGTCACCCGCCAGCCCAGCCGCGCGACGGCCTGTGAGCCGAGGTGGGCGCCCACGGTGGTGACCACGGCGACCGGGAGGAAGACGAGGCCCGTCTTCAGCGCGGAGAAACCGAGCACGTGCTGGAGGTAGAAGGAGCACAGGAAGAAGGCCGAGATCAGGACGCCCGACGCGGCAAGCATGACGAGGCAGCCGCCCAGCAGCGGGCGACGGGCCAGGAACGGCAGTCGCACCAGCGGCGCGGCCGCGGACCGCTCGGCCACGACGAACACAGCGGCTCCGACCAGCGCGCCGACGAGCGGCAGCCACGCGGACGCATCGCCGAACCCGTGGTCCCTGGCCTGGATCAGACCGTAGATGAGCAGCGCGGGTGTGGCGGTCATCGTCAACGCGCCGGGGATGTCCACACCGGGCATCACCCCGTGTCCGTGCCTGTGGCTGTGGCCGTGGCCGTGGCCACGTCCGTGCCCCTGTCCGGCCGTCTGCTCCTTGAGCAGGGCCGGGACCGCGACCAGCACGAGGACACCGATCGGGACGTTGACGTAGAAGACCCACTCCCAGCCCGGGCCGGACACCAGAACCCCGCCGAGGAGGACACCGAAGGCGGCACCCGTGCCGCCGACAGCCGCCCACACACCGAGGGCGCGATGGCGCTCCGGACCGTGGAACACCGACATGACCAGGGCCATTGCCGCCGGTGACATGATCGCGGCACCCACGCCCTGGGCAGCGCGGGCGCTGATCAGCACACCGCCGCTCTCCGCGAGCCCGGACACCAGCGAGGCGACCGTGAACACGGCCAGTCCGGCCAGGAACACACGCCGCCGGCCGAGCAGATCGGCGACCCGTCCGCCGAGCAGCAGCAGGCTGCCGAAGAACAAGGTGTACGCCGTGACGACCCAGGTCAGCGCGCCGGCGCCGAGCGTCAGCTCGTCACCGATCGTGGGCAGCGCCACGTTCACCACGGTCACGTCGACGATCAGCATGAACTGCGCCGTGCACAGCAGCGCCAGGATCACCCACCGGCGTGGGTCCGGTGGACCGGTCTGTGCCTGAGCAAGGTGCTGCGTCGCCTGATGCTGTGTCACCGGAACTCCTTAACTTGAACAACACTGTTAAGAATCAGCGTAGGGCAACACACCCTTAAACTGAACAGCATTGTTCAAGATATTCGGTTGGTGGCACGTGGCACCGGGGTGACATACGCTCCCCACATGCCCAGCCCGCATCAGAAGGTCCGCCGCGCCGACGCCGAGCGCAGCATCGCCACCATCGTGGCCGCTGCTCTCGACTGCTTCGTCCAGGACCCGCACGTCAGCATGACCGCGGTGGCCGGCGCGGCCGGCGTCAGCCGGGTCACCCTGTACGCGCACTTCCCGTCCCGCGAAGCGCTGCTCGACGCGGTTCTGGCGCACTCGGTGGAACAGGCGGACGCCGTCCTCCAGGACCAGCACCTCGACGAGGGCCCGGCCGACGAGGCGTTCTCCCGCCTCGTACGGTCGAGCTGGCGCATCCTGGAGCGACACGCCTTCCTGCTGTCGGCGTCCGAAGGCGTCATCGCCCCGGCCCGCCGCCGCGCGCACCACGAGAAGGTCCTCGGACGGGTGGAGCGCATCCTGGTGCGTGGCCAGGAGGAAGGGGTGTTCCGCTCCGACCTGCCCGTGGGCTGGCTGGTGACCACCTTCTACAGCCTGCTGCACGCGGCCGCGTCCGAGGCCGAGGCCCGCCGGCTCAGGAAGAGGGACGTGCCCGACATCCTCGACCGCACGCTCTCGTCCATGCTGCGGAGCCCACAGACATCCGCATGAGTCGGGCCGGTGGGACCGGGTGACTGACCACCCGGTCCCACCGGCCCGCACACGGTTCGCCGGAGGGCTACGGCGTCATCTCGTACGCGCCGGACAGCGCCTCGACGCGCTCCCAGACCCGGGCCGAGCGGGCCTCGTCGACCACCGGGCGGCGGACCGCGCCCAGCGACCAGAGCTGCTGCTGCTCGGTGGCGGAGTCCTTGCCGTGGAGCTCGACGGCGTGCGCGGAGAAGTCGCGGACGAGAACGGCGAACAGCTCGTCCAGCACGTCCTCGTCGAGGCCCGTCAGGCGCGCCTGCTCCAGGATGAGCTGACCGTGGACGACGAGCGCGAACAACTGACCGACGGCGAGCAGCAGGTCCAGGTCACGGCTCTGCTCCTCGTCGGGCGCCGCGGTGGTGACGAACTCGCACAGGGCGTCGGCCTGCTCCCGGAAGCGGGCGACGTTGGCGAGGTGGGCGTACGCGTCGAAGGCGGGACGCCAGTCGTGGAAGCGTACGGAGCCCAGGCCACGGGCCGGTCCCTGGCGGAAGAGGAAGTCGTCGTCCGCCGCGTCGAGGCGGGTCGGGACCGGCTCGTACTCGGCGGGGTTCAGCAGGTGGTTGCGCAGGAACTTCAGGATCAGCGCGAGGTTGACGTGGACCGTGCCCTCCAGCTTCGGCAGGCCCCGGATCTCGATGGCGGCCTGGGCGAAGTAGTTGTCCTTCTCGAAGCCCTTGGCGGCGATGACGTCCCACATCAGGTCGATGACCTTCTCGCCCTCCGTGGTCACCTTCATCTTCGTCATCGGGTTGAAGAGCAGATAACGGCGGTCGTCGGGCCCGGCGGAGCGGAAGTAGTCGACGGCGCGGTCGCTGAACAGCTTCATCCCGACGAGACGGACGTACGCGTCGGTCAGCTCGCGGCGCACGTGCGGGAAGGCGGTGACGGGGCGGCCGTAGAGGATGCGGTTGTGGGCGTGGGTGACGGCCTCGTACATCGCGTGCTCGCAGATGCCGATCGAGGCGGTGCACAGGTTGAACTTGCCGACGTTGACGGTGTTGAGGGCGGCGTCGAAGGCGGCGCGGCCGGTGTGCAGGATGTCGTCGGGGCCCACGGGATAGTCCTCGAGGCGGAACTCGCTGACGTACTTCGACGAGTCGACGACGTTCTTGACCAGGTGGTACGCCGGGTGGCGGCTGTCGGCGGCGAAGAAGACGTACCCGTCCGGTCCCTCGACGTCGGTGCGGCGGCCGAAGACGGAGACGAGTCCGGCCGCGTTGCCGTTGCCGATGTAGTACTTGGAGCCGGTCGCGCGGAAGCCGCCCTGGCCGTCGGGCTCCAGCAGCATGTCGGTGGAGTAGATGTCGGCGCCGTGGGTCTTCTCGGACAGGCCGAAGGCGAACACCTCGCCCTGGTCGAGGAGTTCGGCCGCGCGGGCGCGGGCGGCGGCGTTGTCGCTCTGCCAGACCGGGCCGAGGCCGAGGATGGTGACCTGCCAGGCGTACCAGTAGTCGAGTCCGTAGAAGCCGAAGATCTCGTTGAGGGCGGCGATCCGTGCGGTGTCCCACCGCTTGTCCGGGTGGCCGTCCCCGGCCGCCGCGGGGGTGAGGAAGGTGGCGAACAGCCCCTCCTTGGCGGAGAAGGCGAGGAAGTCCGCGAGCCAGGCGCGGGAGCGGTAGTCCTCGATCAGCTTGCGCTTGCCGCGCTCCTCGAACCAGTCGACGGTGGCGCGCAGCAGCCTGCGGGTCTCGGGGTCGAAGTGCGCAGGGTCGTAGGTGCGCGGGTTGAACAGCAGCGGGTCGGCCATGGGTGTCCGCCTTTCCGGGGAGGTGTGTGCGTGAGGGGTGGTCAGCGACCGGCGGCGAGCCGGCGGAGGGTGGCGAGTACGTCGTCGAGCCAGGCGAGCGTCATCCGTTCGTACGCGATGCCGCCGCGCAGCACCACGTGCTGGAGCTCCCGCCCCGCGTCGGGCGGTCCGGGCGCGCGGGGCGCGTCCGGTCCCGTGAAGTCCCGGTGCTCCCCCGTGAGGTAGTGCGCGAGCCGCTCGGTGTGGACCTGCCGGTACCGCTCCACCTCGCGGATCAGCGCGGCCGGGTCGTCGAAGGCCGCGCCACGGATCTTCACGGCGAGGTCGTGCCGGACGCTCTCGGGTTCGATCGGCTCGTGCAGCCACGCGGAGAGGGCGGCCCGCCCGAGCGCGGCGACGGAGTACTCCTTCTTGTCCGGTCGGCCCTGCTGCGGTACCTCGCGGACATCGATCCAGCCGTCGCTCTCCATGCGCTTGAGCACGCGGTAGATCTGCTGGTGGGTGGCGGTCCAGAAGTAGCCGATGGACCGCTCGAACCGCCGGGCCAGCTCATAGCCGGAGCCCGGCTTCTCCAGCAGGGACACGAGGATCGCGTGGTCGAGCGCCATGCCCCGATCCTTCTATGCAACTCGTTGCATAGACAAGCGCCACCGCCCGGGTGAGACGCGGCTCACCCGGGGCCCGCGCCCCTTCACCGTGTTCCGGCCGTGAACGGCACCGGCCGGCGGGCCGTACCTTCCACGGCGGCCCCGGCTTGCGCGCCGGAGCCCGCCGTAACCCTGCGCTTCGTACGGAAGGACCTTCGGGTGTCGATCGGGACGTCTCGTCAGCTGCCGCGCGTCGCGGCGTCACGGGTGGGTACGGGGCTGGCCGCCGTGCTGGTGGTCGTGGCCCTGCTGCTGCCCGACCGGCTGGAACGCCTCTCGCCCGGTGCGTTCGCGCGCCTACCGGTGGAGGCGATATGTGGCGCCGCGCTGCTGCTGGTGCTACGGCCGAGGGCCAGGCGGGTGGTGGCGGTGCTCGCCGGGGTGGTCCTGGGCCTGCTGACCCTCCTGAACGTCCTCGACATGGGCTTCCACTCCGTCCTCGCCCGGCCGTTCGACCCCGTGCTCGACTGGATCCTGTTCGACGACGCCGAGGCGTTCCTCAGCGACTCCATAGGCCCGGCCGGCGCGATCGGCGCCGTCGTCGGGGCCGGGGTCCTCGTCGTCGCCCTGCTGGTGGCGATGGTGCTGTCGGTCGTCCGGCTGAGTCACGTCGTGGTCCGGCACAGTGCGGTGACGACCCGTACCACCCTGGTGGCAGGGACCGTCTGGGTGCTCTGCGCGGCCCTCGGGGTGCAGGTGTCGGGCACGGCGGTCGCCTCCGGCAGCACGGCCGACACCGTGCGGAGCCGGGTGCAGCAGGTGCGTGCCGGGGTGGCGGACAGGGAGGCGTTCGCCGAGGAGTCCGCCGTCGACGCCTTCCGCGGCACGCCCGCCGACCGGCTGCTGACCGGGCTGCGCGGCAAGGACGTCCTGTTCGTCTTCATCGAGAGCTACGGCCGCAACGCGATCGAGGACCCCGACATGGCGTCGGACGTCGGCGCGGTGCTCGCGGACGGATCGCGCCGGCTCGGCGCCGCCGGGTTCTCCTCCCGCAGTGCCTTCCTCACCTCCCCCACGACGGGCGGCGGGAGCTGGCTGGCCCACTCCACCTTCGCGTCGGGCCTGTGGATCGACAACCAGCAGCGCTACCGCGACCTCACCTCCGGCGACCGCCTCACCCTCACCAGTGCCTTCCGGCGGACAGAAGCCTGGCGGACGGTCGGCATCATGCCGGGCGTCACACGGGCCTGGCCGGAGGGGCGGTTCTACGGTCTGGACAACGTCTACGACTCCCGGAACCTCGGCTACCGGGGCCCCAAGTTCAGCTGGACGCCCGTGCCCGACCAGTACAGCCTGGCGGCCTTCGAGCGCCTGGAGCACGGCAGGCCGGCCCGTGACCCGCTGATGGCGGAGATCATCCTCACCTCCAGCCACAACCCCTGGGCGCCCATTCCGGCCATGCTCGGCTGGGACGAGATGGGCGACGGCTCCGTCTACGAGTCCGTCAAGAAGGCGGGCGAGGACCCCACGGACGTGTGGCAGGACCCCGCCCGGGTGCGCACCGCATACCGGCGCGCGATCGAGTACTCGCTGAACAGCCTCGTCTCGTACGTGGAGAGGTACGGCGACGACGACACCGTGGTCGTCTTCCTCGGCGACCACCAGCCCGTCCCGACCGTCACCCGGGACCGCTACGGCCGGGACGTCCCCGTGACGATCGTCGCCCGCGACCCGGCCGTGCTGGACCGGATCTCCGGCTGGGGCTGGCAGGACGGGCTGAAGCCCGGGCCGGACGCCCCGGTCTGGCGGATGGACGCCTTCCGCGACCGGTTCCTGACCGCCTACGGCCCGCGATGAGCCGGGGTCACACGCGTCCGCGCGCGGCCTCCCGGGCCGCCGCGACCACGCCGCCGCCCGGCACCCGGACGCACCACAGCCACCGGATGTCCCGGGCGAAGGACCAGACGAGCAACGACAGCGCCGCCACGACCGCCGCGTACGCCGGTACGCGCGGGAGGATCCCGGCGGCGGCCACGAGCAGGACGACGCCCTGCACGGCGGCCACCGTCTTGCGGGCCATGCTCGGCGGCAGCGGCCCGTTCAGCCACGGCAGCATCCGGGCCGCCGCGACGAAGACGTACCGCATCGCGCCGATCGCCAGCACCCACGGGCCCATCGACAGCGCGACGCAGACGCTCAGCACCAGGATGAGGAAGGCGTCGGCCTCCATGTCGAAGCGCGCCCCGAAGGAGGACGCCGTCCCGGTGCGGCGGGCGACCTGGCCGTCCACCGCGTCGAGGGCCAGCGCCACCGTGGTGAGCGCGACCAGGACCACGACCGGTGGCCGGCTCACGAAGAGCTCCGCGACCAGCGCCGTCACGCCCCCGACGAGCGTCGTCCGGGCCAGGGTGACGGCGTTGGCCGGGCCGAAGGGCGTGGGCCGGGGCCAGGAGCGGCACAGGGCACGGCTGAGCACGGCCCAGGTGGCGACCGTGAACGCCAGGCCCGTCAGCCATCCCACGGGCCCCAGTCCCGTCACCGTACCGAGCAGGAGCAGCAGCCCGGTCTGCGCGGCCGCCCCCACGGCGGGCTCATGGCGCAACGGACCCGCATCAGAACGCGCATCGGGATGTGCTTCGGAACCTGCTTCGGGACGTGCTTCGGGACGTGCTTCGGGACGTGCTTCGGACATGTCGCCCACGGACACGGGACACCCTCCGGACCTGTGACAGAGTCAATGGCCGCCGCTCACCGTGCGCTCGGCCTCGCCACTCTCCAAACGTGCACCGCCACCCCAGCGTTCAACAGGAGAACCCGATGAAGCCCACCGCACGCTCCTTCTGGCTGCGCTCCCCCGGCCACGGCGAGATACGGGACGTGGCCCTGCCGGAGCCGGCCGCCGGCGACGTCGTCGTACGCACCCTGTTCTCCGGCGTGAGCCGGGGGACTGAGCGCCTCGTGTTCCGCGGCGGCGTACCGGAGAGCCAGCACACGGCGATGCGGGCCCCGTTTCAGGAGGGTGAGTTCCCCGGGCCCGTCAAGTACGGGTATCTCAATGTCGGTGTGGTGGAGGAGGGACCGGGGGCACTTGTCGGCCGCACCGTCTTCTGCCTGTACCCGCACCAGACCCGGTACGTCGTCCCCGCCGGCGCCGTGACACCGGTGCCGGACTCCGTCCCCGCCGCGCGGGCCGTGCTGGCCGGGACGGTGGAGACGGCGGTGAACGCCCTGTGGGACGCGGCGCCGCTGGTCGGCGACCGGATCGCCGTCGTCGGCGCCGGGATGGTCGGCTGCTCGGTCGCCGCGCTGCTCGCCCGTTTCCCCGGCGTACGGGTCCAGCTCGTGGACGCCGACCCCGCCCGCGCGACCGTCGCCGCCGCGCTGGGCGTCGACTTCGCGCTCCCGGAGGACGCCCTGGACGGCTGCGACCTGGCCGTCCACGCCAGCGCCACCGAGGCCGGCCTCGTACGGTCGCTGGAGCTCCTCGCCCCGGAGGGGACGGTGCTGGAGCTGAGCTGGTACGGGGACCGACGGGTCAGCCTGCCGCTGGGCGAGGCGTTCCACTCCGGACGTCTGGTCGTCCGCGGCAGCCAGGTGGGGCGGGTGTCCGAGGCGCGGCGCTCCCGGCGGACGTTCGCAGACCGGCTCGCGCTCTCACTCGACCTGCTCTCCGATCCCGTCTTCGACGCCCTGGTCACGGGCGAGTGCGCCTTCGAGGAACTGCCGTCGGTGCTGCGCGGGATCGCCGCCGGTGACGTGCCCGGACTGTGCCACCGGGTCGCGTACGGCACGGCCTGAACGCACGGAACCCTCCGGCCGTACTGAACAGCAGGGGCCGGAGAACCGGCCCGCACAGGACGGACCGGGAGGTCACAGCCGTTGTTCAGTGTCACAGTCCGCGAGCACCTCATGATCGCCCACAGCTTCCGCGGGGAGGTGTTCGGACCCGCGCAGCGTCTGCACGGAGCGACGTACCTCGTGGACGCCACCTTCCGCCGTGCCGAGCTGGACGCCGACAACATCGTCGTCGACATCGGGCTCGCCACGAAGGAACTGGGCGCTGTGGTCGCCGAGTTCAATTACCGCAACCTCGATGACGAGTCCGAGTTCGCGGGAGTCAACACGTCGACGGAGTTCCTGGCGAAGGTCGTCGCCGACCGGCTGGCGGACCGGGTGCACGCCGGGGCGCTGGGCGAGGGCGCGCGCGGGCTGGACGGCATCACGGTCACGCTGCACGAGTCGCACATCGCGTGGGCGAGTTACGAGCGGGCTCTGTGAACGACGAGGCGACCGACGCCGGTCCGCCCGGGCGCTCGGTACGGGTGGTGATGCCCGGTGGCGTCGACGACCCGGCCGCGCCGAGCGGCGGCAACGTCTACGACCGCCGGGTGTGCCGGGACCTGCCCGGCGTCGGCTGGCAGGTCCACGAGCACGTCGTCGCGGGCGGCTGGCCACGGCCCGCGGCCGCCGCGCGCGCCGAACTGGCGCGGGTGTTGCGGGAGTCGGCGGAGGGCGGAGTGGTCCTCCTCGACGGGCTCGTCGCCTGCGGCGTCCCCGAGGTCGTCGTCCCCGAGGCCGGGCGGCTGCGCCTGGCGGTGCTGGTGCACCTGCCGCTCGGCGACGAGACGGGGCTCGCCCCGGAGCGGGCGGCGGCGCTGGACGCCGCCGAGCGCCGGACGCTGCGCGCGGTGGCGGCGGTCGTCGCCACCAGCCGCTGGGCGGCGGGCAGGCTCATGGACCACCACGGGCTCGCCCCGGGCCGGGTCCATGTCGCCGCGCCGGGGGTCGACATCGGGCCGCTGGCGCCCGGTAGCTCGTCCGGGACCGGGAGCGCCCCACGGCTGCTGTGCGTCGCCTCGGTGACCCCGCGCAAGGGCCAGTACGAGCTGGTGGAGGCCCTCGCGGCCGTCACCGACCTGCCGTGGAGCTGCTCCTTCGTCGGCGGGCTCGGCCAGGACCCCGGTTACGTGGACCGGCTGCGGAAACTGATCGCGCGGTACGGCCTCGACGACCGCGTCCACCTCGCGGGGCCCCGGAGCGGGCCCGCGCTGAACGCGAGCTACGCCGGGGCGGACCTCCTGGTGCTCGCCTCGCACGCCGAGACGTACGGCATGGCCGTGACGGAGGCGCTCGCGCGCGGCGTTCCCGTCCTGGCGACGGCCGTCGGCGGGCTCCCGGAGGCGGTCGGGCGCACCCCCGACGGCAGCGTGCCGGGCGTCCTCGTACCGCCGGACGACCCGGCCGCGCTCACCGGGGCGCTGCGGCGCTGGCTCAGTGAGCCCGGCGAACGCCACCGGGCGAAGGTCGCCGCACGACGGCGGCGTACCGCGCTGGCCGGGTGGGAGACGACCACCCGGAGCCTGGCCAGGGCCCTGGAACAGCTCCGGCAACAACCCCGGGAGGCCGCGTGAGCGTGACCGACAGACCCCGCTTCGCCCCCGACTGGCTGGCACTGCGGGAGGGCGCCGACGCCGACGCCCGCGCGACGGAACTCCTCGGCCCGCTGCGGCGCCGGCTGGACGCGGACCGGCCGTGGCCGGGTGCCGTGCTCGTGGTCCGTGACCTGGGCTGCGGCACCGGTTCGATGGGGCGTTGGCTCGTCCCCCGGCTGCGCGGCCCGCAGCACTGGGTCCTGCACGACCACGATGCCGCTCTCCTCGGCCTGGCCGCCGCGCGGCTGCCGCGTACGGGCGCCGACGGCAGCCGGGTCACGGTCGCGACCCGGCGCGGTGACATCGGCCGGCTCACCGCCGGGGAGCTCTCCGGCACCGGTCTGGTGACGGCGTCCGCCCTGCTGGACCTGCTCACGCGCGAGGAGGTGGACCGGCTGGCCGATGCCTGCGCGGGCGCGGGTTGCCCGGCGCTGCTGGCGCTGTCCGTGGCGGGGCGGGTGGAGCTGACCCCGGCGGACCCGCTGGACGGCGCGATCGGCGGCGCGTTCAACGACCACCAGCGCCGGCTCGACCACGGCCGCCGGCTCCTGGGACCGGACGCCGTCGCGGCGGCCCGCGAGCTCTTCGCGGGCCGTGGCATGACCGTACGGACGCACTCCAGCCCGTGGCGGCTGGGCGGCGCCGGTGACTCCGCGCTGACGGCCGAGTGGCTGCGGGGCTGGGTCGGCGCGGCGCGGGAGCAGCGGCCGGATCTCGCGCCGCGTGCCACCGCGTATCTGCGGCGCCGCCTGGAGGCGTGCGAGGCGGGTGAGTTGCGGGTGGTGGTGCACCACAGTGACCTGCTGGCCCTGCCGGGGCCCGTGGGTGGCGCGGCATGAGGGCGGCGCGGGCGCGGGCCGCAGGAGCGGGGCGGCGCGGGCCGCGGGAACAGGTGCGGTGGCCGTGCGGGCTGCGGGGGTGCGGGCGGTGACCGTGCGGGC
>NZ_NBCN01000018.1:116221-149978 GCF_002099185.1 Streptomyces sp. CB03238
TGGCGGCGCGGGTGGCGGTGGCCGTGCGGGCTGCGGGGGTTCGCGGCCGCGTCGCGGCGATGCGCGGCCGCCTCGGCGTAACGGCCGTGCGGGGCCGCGTCGGCGTAACGGCCGTGCGGGGCGGCGTCGGCAGCGCGGCGGCTCGCGGACGCGTCGGCAGGGCGGCGGCTCGCGGCCGCCTCGGCATGGCGGCCGGCGCGGCCATCCTGGCGGCGGTGGTGTCGTGGCACGGCGGCGGCCCCGTCCTGGACGGGCTGCGGGGCGTCGACGGCGCCACTCTCCTGGCCGCGCTGGGCCTCGGCCTGTGCACCACGGTGCTCAGCGCGTGGCGTTGGTGCCTGGTGGCGCGCGCGTTGGGCGTCCGGTTGCCGCTGGGCCGGGCCGTCGCCGACTACTACCGGGCCCTGTTCCTGAACGCGGCGCTGCCCGGCGGTGTCCTCGGCGACGTACACCGCGCGGTACGGCACGGGCGGAGCGCCGGTGACGTGGGCCGGGGTGTCCGCGCGGTCGTCGTGGAGCGGGTCGCTGGCCAGGTGGTCCTTGTCGCGGTCGGCGTGGCGCTGCTGTTCGCGCACCCGTCGCCGGTCCTGGCGGAGGCGGGCCATGCCGTCAGGGGCGCGGTGGCGGGTACCGCTGTCGTGTGCGGGCTGGTCGTGGCGGCGGTCGTACGGGCCCGGCTCCGCCGGAAGCCGGTCACCGGAGCGGGCGGCCTCGCACAGCTCGCCCCGGGGACCTGGGCGGGCGTGCTGGTGGCGTCCGTCGCGGTGCTGGCGGGGTATCTCGCCATGTTCCTCCTCGCCGCCCGCGCCGCCGGTTCGACGGCGCCGGCGGCCGAGTTGCTGCCGCTGATGGTGCTGGCGCTGCTCGCGATGGCGCTGCCGCTGAACGTCGGCGGCTGGGGGCCCCGGGAGGGCGTCACCGCCTGGGCGTTCGGCGCGGCGGGGCTGGGCGCGGCCCAGGGGCTGACCGTCGCCGTGGTGTACGGGCTACTGTGCCTCGCCGCGAGCCTGCCCGGTGCGGGCGTGCTCCTGGCCCAGTGGGTGACCGGGATGCGGCGGCGTCCGCAGGTCGAGTTCGAAGAGTGTGTCCTCGCCGAGGACGGTGCGCCGCGTCGGCGGGCGGAGCGCGTCGCGCATCAGGGCCGGTCCGGGGAAGGCGAGTCCGGGGACGCCGTCGCCGAGCAGGACCGGTGCCACGGTGACGTACAGCCGGTGCAGCGCGCCCTCGTGGAGGAAGCGCGACACGGTGACGCCGCCGCCCTCCACGAGTACGCGGCGAAGGCCCCGGCGCGCGAGCTCCCGGACCACGTTGCGCGGGGCGAACGCCGCGCGGTCGGGCAGCGTCAGTACGTCCACGCCGTCCGGGCGCCGGGCGGACGGCCGCCCGAGCTCGTCGCCGGCGGCCACGACCCACAGGGTGGGCGCCTCGCCGTCGGTGAACACCCGGTGCCCGAGCGGTACACGGCCGCGCGGGTCGAGGACGACGCGCACCGGGTTGCCGCCGGGGCAGGCCCGCACGGTCAGCCGGGGGTCGTCCGCGACGGCGGTGCCGGCCCCGACGACCACCGCGTCGGCGAGGGCGCGCAGGCGGTGCAGGTGCTCGCGGTCCTCCTCACCGGTGACGTAGTCCGCGTCACCGGTGCGGCTCGCGATGAAACCGTCCAGGCTCTGGCCCAGTTGCGCGAACGTGACGTGCGGTCCGGCCAGGCACAGGGGCAGGTACCGGTCGGCCAGGGCGTCCGCCTCCGGGCAGCCGTACCGCCACCGCATCCGGCCGTTCGCACTCCGGACGAGACCGGCGTTCTCGGCGTCCGTGACGGACCGGATGCCGCGCAGGCGTTCCCATGCCCCGGCCGCGTCGACCAGGAGGACGACGCCGGTCACCGCACGCCCCGCCGGGAGCCCGGGGACAGCAGGGAAAGGTATGCGCCGAAACAGTCGACAAGGGCGGTCAGCAATTCCCTCCCCTTCTCGGCCGATGCCTTCGAGGGGCGGCCGATCACTCCGGATTCCGTGTAGGCGCGCATACCGAGAGAGAGCAGATGCTTCCGGTCGTCGGCGAGCCAGTCGGAGGTCTCATAACCGGGCCGGACCAGTTCCGGGTGATCGTGCAGCAGGATGGACGTCTCCACTTCACCCGCGTGCATATCGCTGTACGACGGTGTCCGCACACCGGCCCTTTCTCTTGCCGTGTCCCAGTCGGCCGGACCGGGGAACAGAGCCATGCGCGTACCGCTTCCGGCGGATTCCTGAACCACATTGCGCAATACGTAGTTCCCGCCGTGCCCATTGACCAGAACCAGGTTCGCGATACCGGAGCGGCGGAGTGACTCTGCGATGTCCCGCACGACGGCGTACAGCGTCGCGGCGGAAATGCTGACGGTCCCCGGCCAGGCGGCATGCTCGTGCGAGCAGGAGATCGTCACTGGTGGGAGCAGGTGTACGGGGTGGACAGCGGCGACCTCGCGGGCGATCGCGCACGCGATGACGGTGTCGGTCATCAAGGGGAGAAACGGACCATGCTGTTCGAAACTCCCTATGGGAAGGAGCGCGACATCGGCGTGACCCTCCTCCACATCCCGTGTTGTCGTCTCCATCGGCAGCATGCCCAATGCCGGCATGCGCGGTCGCGGCACACTCATCTTCCCCGCCCCATTTCTGTCGTCAAGTTCCCGCCCATTGCGGGAGGTTACCCGATACGATCGGGCCATGATAGATACCGATGACGTGCTCCCTGACACCACCGGCCGAACAGGCGTCGAGCATGTGGTGAATGTGCAGTTGTCCACCGAGTTCGGTGTTTTCCTCGCCGCCGGCTATCTGGACCACGATCGGGGCGAGGAACAAATAGCGTTGGTGTACGGGGATATCGAGGGGGACGACGTTCTCACCCGCCTCCATTCCGAGTGCCTGACCGGGGATGCCTTCCGGTCCCGGCACTGCGAGTGCGGCGAGCAGCTCTCCGCGGCGCTGCGCACCATCGTGAGCGAGGGGCGCGGCGTCCTCGTCTACCTCCTGGGCCACGAGGGCCGTGGCATCGGTCTGCTGGCCAAGCTGCGCGCGATGCGGTTGCAGGCGGAGGGGCTGGACACGGTGGAGGCGAACCTGGCGCTCGGGTTCCCTGACGACGCCCGTGACTACCGGGCGGCGGCGGGGATCCTGCACGACCTCGGGGTGCGCTCCGTACGGCTGCTGTCCAACAACCCTCGCAAGCGCGAGGCGTTGCAACGACACGGGGTCACGGTCGGCGCACAGGTTCCGCTGCTGATACCACCGCGCGAGGAGAACCTCTTCTACCAGTTGACCAAGCGGGAACGCCTCGGCCACCACCTCCCGCACCTGGGCTTCGAGCCGGCCCGCACGGCCGACCCGTCCTGACGGGTCATCGGCGGTGGGTTGAGACAAGCTCGCTCGCGCTGCGTATTGCCTGACGACGAAGCAGTCTCGGAAGGCATGTACTCCGCCGAGGAGCACCATCGTGCACGTTGATGACAACGAACCCACCCAGTCCATCATGGACTCCTTCCAGCGGGTGCTGGACGACCTGGACGCCGCACGCGCCGAACTCCACGCCATGGATCCCCGCGCCACCGGCCCCCACGCTCCGCGCGCCGGCTCGCCACCGCCGTACGTGACGGTGGAACCGTTGTGGGCGCGTGGCGCACCGCCCACCGTCCAGCCGCGCCTCGCCCTCAGACGCGGGCGCTGGGCGGGGGTGTGCGGAGTGGGCGCGGTGGGTGGCCTCATCGTGGCGTCCACGGTGCTGGCCAACGGCGCCCTGGCGCCGGGCGAGTCCGCGCCCGCCGCGCGGCCGGACCGGCCCCCGCACGAGGGCGTACGGGGCTCCGACGGCGAAGACGCCGGTGAACAGCGCGAGGTGCCGAGACGTACGTACCGGATCCCGCAGCTCCATCCGGGCGCCCGGTCCCCCGGGCACTACGACATCGAGGTCCGGGCGGCCGCGGCACGGTTCCAGGATCCATGGACCTCGTACCGGTGAGGACCGAACAACACGGCCCCGACGCACGTACTGGTCCAACAAGCAAGCCGGAACGGACGCGATGAACGATGAAGGACGGACGAGATGACCCCACCATCAACCACCAGAAGCGGCCGGACGTGGCGGAGCAGGAGCGTGGCCCTGCTCGCCTGTGGCGCAGTGGCCGCCGGGGGGCTCGCGGCCGCCGGCGTGAGTGTGCTGGAGCCTCGGACGGCGACGGCCTCAAGCCACCGGGAGGCCCCCCTGATATCCGGGCAGCCCCAGTTCGACACCACGGATGTGTACGCGTTCGTCAGCCCCGACCACCCCGACTCGACGACGCTGGTGGCGAACTGGCTGCCGTTCCAGGAGCCGGCGGGCGGCCCCAACTTCTACACCTTCGCCAACGACGCGCGCTACGACATGCACATCGACAGCGACGGTGACGCCCAGGACGACCTGCTGTACCGGTTCACCTTCACGGACCACCGCAAGAACGAGAACACCTTCCTCTACAACACGGGTGCGGTGGAGAGCCTGGACGACCCGGACCTCAACTTCACCCAGACGTACAACATCGAACTGTTGCGTCTGAAGCATGGGAAGGTCGCCTCGCGCCACCAGCTGGCGAAGAGCCTGCCGGTCGCGCCGTCGAACGTCGGCAAGGCGTCGATGCCCGACTACCAGAAGCTGCGCGACCAGGCGGTGCGGAAGGTCCCCGGTGGGCTCAAGGCGTTCGCCGGCCAGGCGGACGACCCCTTCTTCCTCGACCTGCGGGTCTTCGACCTGCTGTACGGCGGTGACCTGTCGGAGGTCGGGAACGACACGCTCAAGGGCTACAACGTCAACACCATCGCCCTGCAGGTGCCCAGCTCGTACCTCCGCGAGTCCGAGAAGCAGCCGGTCGTCGGGATCTACGCGACGACCGAGCGCAAGAACGCCTACGGCGACTGGACGCGCGTCTCCCGGCTCGGCATGCCCCTGGTCAACGAGGTCGTCAACCCGGTCAAGGACAAGGACAGGTTCAACGCCTCCTCGCCCGAGAACGACGGCGACTTCCTGAAGAACGTCACCGAACCCGAGCTGCCGAAGCTCATCGAGGGCATCTACAAGATCAAGGCCCCGGCGGAGCCGCGCAACGACCTCGTCTCGGTGTTCCTCACCGGGGTCGAGGACCTCAACCAGCAACCGGGCGGCACCCCGTCGGAGATGCTGCGCCTCAACACCTCCATCAAGCCGGTGGCGGAACCCAAGCGGCTGGGTGTGCTGGACGGTGACAACGCCGGCTTCCCCAACGGACGGCGTCTGACGGACGACGTCCTCGACATCGCCCTCCAGGTCGTCGAGGGTGAACTCGTCGGCGCGAAGAACGACTTGGGCGACGCCGTCGACGCCAACGACAAGGAGTTCGGCCGCAGCTTCCCGTACGTCGCGCTGCCCACCGCCGGTTCCGACGTCCAGGCCGCCGAGGTGTCCACCAAGGCGGACGCGACGGGGCTCACCGGCGGGGTCTCCTCGCTCACCTCCTCGTGGGACGACAACACGGTGATGCTGGTCTCGGCCGCGTCGGGCGCCTTGTGCGTGCTGCTCGCCGGCCTCGGCAGGGCGATGTGGTCGCGCTCCCGCCGTCAGCCCGAGCGCCGGTCCTGGCTCGGCTGACGTCCCCCCAAGACGGCCCGGCAGCGTCCCCCTTCCCCCACGGCGCTGCCGGGCCACTCCACACCCGACCCCAGAAGACCGAGGAAGGCACAACCGATGCTCGTACGGAAGCCGCAGTTCGCCCGATGGCACGGGCGGCCCGGGCGGTGGCGGATCGCGGCGGTCGTGGCGGTGGCGCTCGGGCTCACCGCCGGCTCGGTGGCGTCCGGGGCCGACGCGGACCGTTCCGCCACGGGCACACCGCGCGCGCTCGCCGCGACCGTGCCCCTGGAGCGGCTGGCGGCCGGCGACCTGGCGCAGGGCATCACCGGCCTGCAGCAGCACCTCAAGGCCCAGCCCCGGGACGGCACCGGCTGGGCGACGCTGGGTGCGGCGTACGTGGAGCAGGCGCGGAGCACCGGTGATCCGACCCGGTATACGCAGGCGGAGAAGGCGTTCGGGCGTTCGCTGAAGCTGCGCCCCGCCGACGGGAACGACGCGGCGCTCGCCGGGCAGGCGGCGCTGGCCGCCGCACGCCACGACTTCACCACGGCGCTGCGCCGGGCGGAGCAGGCGCTGCGGGTGAACCCGTACAGTGAGCGCGCCCTGGCCACCCGGGTCGACGCCCTGGTCGAACTCGGCCGCTACGACGAGGCGCTGGGCGCGGTGCGGCTCGCCGACCGGCGGCGCCCCGGCATCCCGGTCTTCACGCGGTACGCGTACGTCCTGGAGCTGCGCGGCGACGTGGGCGGGGCGCGCCGGGTGCTGCTGCGGGCGCTGGACTCGGCGTTCAGTCCCGGCGATGTGGCGTACGTCGCCACCGCGCTCGGCCAACTCGCGTGGTCACAAGGGGACTTCACCGAGTCCCTGAAGCATTTCGCGACCGCGCTGCGCGCCGAGCCCGGCCATGTGCCGGCACGGGAGGGGCGGGGGCGTGCGTACGCCGCGCTGGGCGACACGAAACGCGCGGTGAGTGATCTGGAGGAGGTCGTACGGCGTCACCCGTTGCCGGGCCAGTTGGCCGCCCTGGGTGAGTTGTACGAGGCACTCGGCCGGCGCGACCGGGCCGAGGAGCAATACGCGCTCGTCCGGACCTGGACCCGGCTGGCCCGCGCGAACGGTGTCGCCACCGATCTGGAGTCCGCCCTCGTCGAGGCCGACCACGGCGACGCCGCCGGGGCGCTGGCCTCGGCACAGGCCGAATGGGCCCGGCGGCGGAGCGTCCACACGGCGGACGCGCTCGCCTGGGCACTGCACGCGAACGGCAGGGACCAGGAGGCGCTGACGTACGCGAAGAAGGCGGCCGCCCTGTCCCCCGGCCATCGCGACGCCTCGTTCCTCTTCCACCGGGGCATGATCGAACGCGCACTGGGCGACGACACGGCCGCGCGCCGCGATCTGCGCGCCGCGCTGGCTCTGAACCCGGGCTTCTCGGCGACGGGCGCCCGTGAGGCGAAGGCCGCCCTGGCCGCCCTGTCGGCCCTGTCGGCCCTTCAGGGGGAGTCATGAGCCGCCGTACCGCCGCCTGCGCCCTCGCCACGCTGGTCACGGGTGCGGCCCTGGCCCTGCTCCCCGCCCAGGCCGCACAGGCGCACCCGTTGGGCAACTTCACCGTCAGCCAGTACGACGGTCTCGTCGTCGCTCCGCGGAAACTGAGCGTGGACCATGTGGAGGACCTGGCGGAGATCCCCGCCTCGCAGGCACGCAAGCGCATCGACGCCGACGGGGACGACCGGCTGGCACCCGCCGAGCTGTCGGCATGGGCCCGGGCGCGTTGTGACACGGCGGCGAGGGGCGCGCGACTCGGCGTCGACGGCCCCGACGGCCCCGACGGCCCCGACGGCCCCGACGGCGGAACGGCCCGCCCGCTCACGGCCGGAAGCGCGAAGGCGGAGGAGCGTGCGGGACAGGCGGGGTTGCGGACGCTGCGCGTGACGTGCGCGCTGACCGCATCCCTGCCGGCCGAGGAGCGTACGCGCCTCACGTACGAACCGGCGGCGGTGGCGGCCGGAGCGGGGTGGCGGGAGATCACCGCGCGGGGCGACCGGATGACGCTCGCGGAGTCCGACGTGCCGGCCGGCTCCGTCTCCGGGCGGCTCACCGCCTACCCGGACGATCTGCTCTCCTCGCCGCCCGGCTCCCGGTCGGCCGCGCTCACCGTGCGTTCCGGCGGACCGGCGCTGGAGGGCAGGCAGGACGGTACGGAGGCCTCCCCGGCGACGGGCGTGCTGCCGCGCGGCGCGGACCGCTGGGCGCAGGCGCTGACCGGACTGGTGGCCCGGCACGACCTGACCGCGGGTTTCGCGGCGCTCGCGCTCGGCGCCGCCCTGCTGCTGGGCGCCATGCACGCGCTGGCCCCGGGGCACGGCAAGACCATGATGGCCGCCGCCGCGGCGGCGGGCGGTCGCAGTTCACGGCGCGACATGCTGGCGCTCGGAGCCTCGGTGACCCTCACTCACACCCTCGGCGTGTTCGTCCTCGGCGCCCTGGTCACCGCGGGTTCGGCGGCGGCGCCCACGGTGGTGTCCTGGCTGGGCATCGCGAGCGGCACCCTGGTGGCGGTGGCGGGCGCGCTGCTGCTGCGCCGGGCGTGGCGGCGGCGCCGGCCTCACGCCCACGGACACGGACACGCGCACGGACACACCCACACCCACACCCACACCCACGAGCAGGGACACGGGGATCACGGCCGCGCGCACCACCACGGCCACTCCCACCTCCCGCCCGCTCCCGGCCTGCGCGGTGTGATCCTCCTCGGCCTGGCCGGCGGCCTGGTTCCGAGTCCGTCCGCCGTGGTCGTGCTGATCGGCGCGGCCGCCCTCGGACAGGCGTGGTTCGGCTTCCTGCTGGTCCTGGCGTACGGAGCGGGGGTCGCGCTGACCCTCGCGGGGGCAGGGCTCGCCGTGGTGCGGTTGCGGGACACCACGACGCGCAGGCTGGCGCGGCGGCCGCAGGGCCGGGTCTTCACCCTCGCCCACCGGACGGCACCGCTCGCCACGGCCGCCGTCGTGCTGGCGCTGGGATGCGGACTGGTGCTCAGAGGGGCAGCGACCGCCCTGGCGTGACGGCGGGCAGCGCCTGTTCGGTCCAGATGGTCTTGCCCTCGCGCGTGTAGCGGGTCCCCCACCGTTCGGTGAGCTGGGCCACCAGGAACAGACCACGGCCGCCCTCGTCGGTGGAACGGGCGCGGCGCAGGTGCGGTGAGGTGCTGCTGGTGTCGGACACCTCGCAGATGAGGTGGCGGTCACGGATGAGCCGGAGGTGGATCGGTCCACCTCCGTACCGGTAGGCGTTGGTGATCAGCTCGCTGACGATCAGCTCGGTGGTGAAGAGCATCTCCTCCAGTCCCCACTCGGTGAGCTGACGTGCCGTCAGTGTCCGGGCGCTCGAGGCGGCGGTCGCTTCCACGGGCAGTTCCCAGGTGGCCACCTTCTCCGGCGCGAGGACGCGGGTACGGGCCAGGAGCAGGGCCACGTCGTCGGTGGGGCGGTCGTGCAGCAGCGTGTCGCGCACCGCGCCGCAGGTGTCCTCCAGCGTGCGGGCGGGCTCGGTCAGGGCCGCGCACAGGTCCGCCACCCGCTCGTCGACGTCCCGCTCGTCGGCGTCCCGGTCGCCGGCCTGGACGAGGCCGTCGGTGTAGAGGGCCAGGAGGGTGCCTTCGGGCAGGTGCAGCTCGGCGGACTCGTACGGCAGTCCGCCCAGGCCCAGCGGCGGGCCCGCGGGCATGTCGAGGAGGCTCACCCGCCCGTCCGGGGTGACCACGGCGGGCGGCGGATGACCGGCGCGGGCGAAGGCGCAGTGCCGTGAGACCGGGTCGTACACCGCGTACAGGCAGGTGGCGCCGACGACCTGGCGGGAGAGGTCGTCGGCCGGTCCCTGCTCGGCGGCCAGCCGGTCCACGAGGTCGTCGAGGTGGGAGAGCACCTCGTCGGGGGTGAGGTCGAGGTTGGCCAGGGTGTGCAGGGCGGTGCGCATGCGGCCCATGGTGGCCGCGGCGTGGAGGCCGTGGCCGACGACGTCGCCGACGACGAGGGCGACGCGGAGCCCGGGGAGCGGAATGACGTCGAACCAGTCGCCGCCGACACCGGCCGTGGCGTCGGCCGGCAGGTAGAGGTGGGCGACGTCGGCGGCCGGGTGCCGGGGCACGACGTGCGGGAGAAGGCTGTGCTGGAGGGTGAGCGCCGCCGCGTGCTGCTGGGTGTAGCGGCGTGCGTTGTCGATGCAGACGGCGGCACGGGAGGCGAACTCCTCGGCGAGGGTGACGTCGTCCTCCTCGAACGGTTCGAGCCGTCGGGTGCGCCACAGGCTGAGCAGCCCGAGTACGAGTCCCCGCGCGACCAATGGCACGACCAGCAGGGCGTGGATGTCCGGACCGGGGGCGTGCTGTGCACGCTCGGACTCCATGGAGAGCCACGCGGTAGGGCCCTCCAGCCGGGCGTCGAGGACGGGTTTGCGCTCGGCGAGGCAGCGGGCCTGGACGGTGCCCGGCGGGACGTGGAGCGTATGGCCCACCGGGTGCATCAGCCCGGCCGCGTCCGGCGGGTCGCTGCGTACCGCCGCGCGGCGCAGTGGTCCGGCCATGTCCTGGAGGGGCTCCTCGCCGCGGGCGACCGGTTCCAGCAGGTCGACGGAGACGCAGTCGGCGAGGTCCGGAACGGCCACCTCGGCCAGCTCCCGCGCCGTCTCGGTCACGTCCAGGGTGGTCCCGATGCGGGTGCCGGCCTCGTTGAGCAGGGCGAGCCGGCGGCGGGCACGGTAGCGGTCCGTCACGTCCTCGACCGTCTGCGTCACGCCGAGGGTGCGCCCGGAGGGGTCCTGCATCCGGAACGCAGACACGGACACGACCAGCTCACGGCCGGGGTCCTGGCGCAGTACGCAGGGCTGCTCGGTGAAGACCGAGGACCGGCCGGTCTCCAGCACGTCCTGAAGCTGTGTCTCCACCGTGTCGGTGTCCCGCTGGATGAGGAAGTCGCTGATACGGAGCCCCCGGTGCTGATCGACCGGAATCCCGCTGAACCTCGCGATCGCCCGGTTCACCCGCAGGATGGTCAGGTCGGGGGCGTGGACGGACAGCCCGATCGGTGAGCGGCTGAACAGCCCGTCCAGGACCGACCGGTCCGTCTCCCACTGGATCACTTCCTCGGCGGGCGCGCCGACGAGGAACCACTCCTGGCGGGTGCCGTCCCGCACGATCGAGCGCGCCCGGCAGCCCACCTCGACCCGCCGGCCGTCGCGGTGCCGGACGGGTACGACCCCGAACCAGCCCCGGTCGCGTACGCAGGCCGCCACGGCGGCCGTGACGACCCCCTCGTCCCGCGGGTCGACCAGGAATCCGGCCGCCGGCCGTCCCAGCGCCTCCTCGGCGGGGTGTCCGAGCAGCGCCTCGGCCCGTTCGCTCCAGCCGACGACCGTGCCCCGGTCGTCCAGCACCGCCGAGGCCGAGCGCCGCACGGCGAACGGGTCTTCGGGACCCTCGCTGAACGTCGTCACCGGTGTGTCCATCGCTACCACTCTTGCACCATATGATCCGGATCGTTCCGGTGGTGGTCGGCGTGGCTCCCTGCCGCGTCGGTGGGGCGCAGCGCTCTGGCGAGGAGCACCGCCACGTCGTCCTGCGCCGCCGAGGGCAGCAGCCGGCCGAGGACGCCGTCGCAGATCTCGTCCAGCGGGCGGTCGGGGTGGCCCAGCGACCGGGCCAGTTGGTCCATGCCCTGGTCGAGGTCCCTGTCGCGGGCCTCGATGAGGCCGTCGGTGTAGAGCACGAGGAGGCTGCCGGGCCCCAGCGGCACGTGCTCGGTCCGGAAGTCCCGTACGCCCGTGCCCAGGGGCGTACCGGGGGGTCCGTCGAGGAACGTGATCGTCCCCCGGGCATCGGCCACGGCCGGCGGTGGATGGCCGGCCCGGGCGATGGCGCAGTCCGCGGTGGCGGGGTCGTGGACGGCGTAGACGCAGGTCGCCATTTCGTTCTCGCCGAGGTCGGACACGGCGGCGTCCAGGGAGACGAGCATGCGGGCCGGTGGGGTGTCGTGGCGCGCCAGGGTGCGTACCGCTGTGCGGAGCTGTCCCATGACGGCCGCCGCGTGGATCCCGTGGCCCATGACGTCCCCGATGACGAGCCCGGTCCTGCCGCGGGGCAGGGCGATGGCGTCGAACCAGTCGCCGCCGACCTCGTGGTCGCTGGCGGGGAGGTAGCGTCCGGTGAGTTCCAGGCCGGTCACGTCCGGCAGCGCGTTGCTGGTGAGGCTGCGCTGCAGGGTGAGGGCCGCTTCCCGCTGGCCGGTGTACATGAGCGCGTTGTCGATGTTGAGCGCCGCCCGGGCGACGAGCTCGTCGATGAGTACGCAGTCCTGCTCGTCGAACGGCTCACGCCTGCGGGTGCGGGTCACCACCACGGCGCCGAGCACCTTGCCGCGCGCGATCAGGGGCACCAGGCGGGCGGAGCCGAGACGGGTGCTGAGGTAGGTACGCAGCTGCTCGGCTCCCGGATCGCTGACCAGCGCCGGGATGTCGGTCTGGTAGAGGTTCATGGGGTGCCCGTCGGCGATGACCCGCTCGTACACCGACCCGAGCGGGATTTGGTAGGTGCGGCCCACCGCCAGTGGCCCGGCGGGGGCGGACGGGTCGGTGAACGCGATCGCGATGCGGCGCACCAGGCCGCGGGTCGACGCGCCGGCCTCGTCGGGGTCCAGCACCTTCTCGCGCAGGTGTACGTCGGCCGAGTCGGCCAGCCGGGGCACGAGCACGTGCACGACCTCTTCGGCGGTCTGCCGCAGGTCCAGGGTGGTGCCGATGCGGGTGCCGGCCTCGGCGAGCAGGGCGAAACGGCGGCGTGCCCGTTCGGCCTCGACCTGCGCCTGCTGCCCGTCGGTGATGTCGATGAGGGAGGCGACCAGGCCGAGGCGCCGGCCGGCGTTGTCACGCAACGGCGCGTACGAGCAGGACCAGGTCCGTTCGCGGCCGGGGTCGGCGGGGGTGTGGCCGGTGCGGCGGACGTCGACCACCGCCTCGCCGCGTTCCAGGACCTGCCGCATCACCGTCTCCAGCGCGGCGGCGTTGATCCCCGGCGCGATGTCGGCGAGCCGTTTGCCGAGGTGGTCGCGGGCCGGGACGCCGTTCATCCGTGCCAGGGCCTCGTTGACGCGCAGGAAGCGGAGATCGGGTCCGAGGAGGGCGAGGCCGATGGGTGACTGGGTGAACAGCCCTTCCAGGGCGGCCAGCGAATCGCGCATGTGCAGGACCGCCGAAGTCTGTACGGCGATGGCGAGGATGCCGGTCCGTCCCTGCCGGTCGGCCGCCGGGCAGATCCACATCTCCATCGGCACCAGGTGCCCGTCGCGGTGCTGTACCGGGAGGGTGGCGACCACGGCCTCCCCGGCCGTGACCCTTCGGGCCAGCCGCTCGGCCAGTTCCCAGTTGGCCTCGGGGACCAGTGCCGGCTTCGCGTGCCGGCCGATGATCTCCTCCGGTGTGTGGCCCAGCACGGCCTGGGCGGCGAGCGACCACTCGACGATGTGGTCGTCCGCGTCGGTCCTCCACAGCGCGATCGGCAGCAGGTCACCGAGCACTCCGGCGTACCCCACCGCGGTCAGGGACTGATCGGGTGCACCACTGGTCGACTCGTGCGTGTCCAACGCGATGACCTCACCACGGGGGCGTGACGCCTCTGCTCGCGAAACCTCTCCACAAGGCTCAAATGCCGGTAAATCATCTTATCCGAGGCGTCAGTGACCGCGCGTCGCGGCAGGGCGCCGTACCAGGTGCAGCGCGGTGGCCGCGACGAGGAGCGTCACGCAGGCGGTGAACGTCAGCCCGGCGCGTTGCAGGCCCAGCCACATCGTCAGCGCGCCCACACCGACGACCGGCAGCGAGATGCCCGTGTAGGCGACGACGAAGAACGAGGAGATGGTGGCCGCCCGGTGCGCGGGAGGCGCCGCCTCGCCGACGGCGGTCAGCGCGGCACGGAACGCCAGGCCCTGACCGAGCCCGCCGCAGACCGCGCCGGCCACCATCAGCGGCAGGGCCTTGGCCAACAGGGACGCGCCGACGAGGAGGAGCCCCGCCACCAGCACCAGGCAGCCGAGCGGCAGTGCGGTCCCCGCCGCCACCCGGCTCGTCAGGGACTGCCCGATGGTCGAGGCGAGGAACACCGAGAAGACGACCAGTCCGGAGACGGCCAGGTTGCCGATTCCGAGGGTGTGGGAGACGAAGCTGGGCGCCACCGCGGTGAACAGTCCGAGGAGCGAGAATCCGGCGAAGGCGGCGAGGGAGGAGGGCGCGAAGACGCCACGGACCTGCGCCGGTACGTACAGTCCCCGCGGCCTCGGCCGGGCCCGCAGCCGCGCGCCTCGGACCGTCTCCGGCAGGAGCAGGACGATGACGCAGGCGATGCCCACCAGCGCGAGGTGGGCCAGGAACGGCAGGGACAGCGGCAGCGGGGCGTACTCGGCGAGCAGCCCGGCCAGCAGGGGGCCGCAGCCGAGGCCGCCCATGTTCGCCGCGGTCGCGGCGAGGCCCGCGCGGGACCTGTGCTCCGGCGGCGCGAGCTCCAGCACGGTGGCCGTGCCCGCCCCGCTCAGCAGCCCGGCCGAGAGGCCTGACAGCACCCGGCCGGCGAAGAGGGCGGGCAGGCCGCCTTCGAGCAGGAAGCAGACCGCGCTGGCCGCGGCCAGGCCCAGCGCGTACAGCAGGACGGGGCGCCGTCCCGCCTCGTCGGAGTAGTTGCCGACCAGCAGGAGGGTGAGGATCACCCCCACGGCGTAGCTGGCGAAGACGACCGTCACCATCAGTTCGGAGAAGCCGAGTTCCTGGCGGTACAGCCCGTACAGCGGGGTGGGGAGCGTCGTCCCGGCCATGCCGATGGCGAAGACCGCGGCCGCCGCCAGGTAGGCCCGGCGCCTCTCGTGGTGGGGGCGGCTGCGCCGGGAGTCGGGGGATGTGCGGGTCATGACGATCACACTAGGAAGAAGAGTGATCATTATCGAAAGCCATCACGTGCGAAACGCCCATAATGGGCTCGGAGGATGAGCCGTGGGAGAACACACCGTCCGCGAAGGCTCCTTCCGGCACCGCGGGGCCGAGCTGTTCTACGAGGAGGCCGGCCACGGGCCTCTGGCGCTCTACGCACACGGCGGGTTCGCCGGCCGGGCCGCCGAGGACCGGATGGGCCTGTTCGACTGGGCGCCGGTCGTGGCCGCGGGGCGGTGCCTGGTCCGTTACGACGCCCGGGCGCACGGCCGCTCCACGGGCGAACCGGTGGCCGGCGACTACACCTACCCCTCCCTCGCGGGTGATCTGCTGGCCCTGCTCGACCATATGGGCGCCGATCGGCCGGTCGACGCCATGGGCGCGTCCATGGGCTGTGCCACGGTGCTGCATGCCGCCGTCCAGGCACCGGAACGGTTCTCCCGGCTGGTGCTGCTCGTCCCGCCCACGGCCTGGACGACGCGCGAGGCGTACGCACGGCACAACCGCGAGTCCGCGGACACGATCGAACGGGAGGGGGTGGACGCCTGGCTCGCCGGCCGGGCACGTGCGCCTCGCCCCACGGTCGTGGCCGGCGTGCCCGACGTGCCGCCGACGCCCGACGAGCGGGTGCTGCCGTCGGTCCTGCGCGGCCTGGCCCAGTCCGACCTGCCTCCCCCGGCGGCGCTCACCCGGCTGCGCCTGCCGAGCCTGATCCTGGCCTGGGCGGACGACCCCGGGCATCCCCTGTCGACGGCGGAGACGGCGGCCGGTCTGCTCCACGCCGAGCTGCATGTGTCCAGGACCCGCGCCGACGTCCGCACCTGGGGCGAACGCGTCGCGGAGTACCTGTCCCGGCCCCGGCTGTGACGGAGCGTCGCCACGGGCCTGCCCGGCCGCCCGTATCGTGGCCCGCGTACAACACCCCGTGAAGACAAGGAAAAAGCCACGTGACCACCCCCGCCCTCACCGCCGAGCAGGCGCGCGCCCAGCTGGACGAGCTGACCGTCATCGACGTACGCACCCCCGGCGAGTACGCCTCCGGCCACCTGCCCGGCGCCCGCAACATCCCCCTCGACCACCTGGATGCAGCCCTGCCCGCCCTCAGGACGGCCACCGGCCGCGGCCGCCTGCTCATGGTGTGCGCCTCCGGCGCCCGCTCCGCCCGGGCGTGCGAGGCCCTGGCCGCGCACGACATCGCCGCCGCCACCCTCACCGGTGGGACCACCGCCTGGATCGCGTCCGGCCATGACATCCACCGCCCCGCCGGTGCCCGCACCGCCTGGGTCATGGAGCGCCAGGTCCGCCTCGCCGCCGGATCCCTGGTCCTGGCGGGGCTCCTCGCGGGGCGGCGCCGGCCGGCCGCACGCCTGCTGTCCGCCGGCGTGGCGGGCGGCCTGGTGTTCTCCGCGCTCACCGACACCTGCGGCATGGCCCGCGTCCTGGCCAAGCTGCCCCACAACCGTCCCCGCGCCGCCGACCTGGAAGCCACCCTCGCCTCCCTGGCGGACTGACGGTTCGCGGACCCGTAGACCCGATGGGCGCAACACCACGTGCCGCCCACGTCGCACGACCCTACGGTCGTAGTCCTCAGCCGGCCCCTTGCCGGGGGCCGACGTGACGGGCCCGGAGGGCACCTGATGCATGGTCACCACAGCAGTACCGGCGGCGGGAACACCATCGGCAGGCTCACCACGACGGCGCTGTGCGCGTCGGCCGTCCTGATGCTCGCCGCCCCCGCCTCCCAGGCCGCCGCTCCCGGCCCCGGCGAACGCGCGGACTGGGACGCCATCGCCCGGTGCGAGTCCAGCGGCAACTGGCAGGCCAACACGGGCAACGGGCATTACGGCGGGCTTCAGTTCAAGCAGTCCAGCTGGGTGGCCGCGGGCGGCCTGAAGTACGCGCCGCGCGCGGATCTGGCCACCAGGGCCGAGCAGATCGCCACGGCCAAGCGGCTCGCCGCGATGCAGGGCATGGACGCCTGGACGTGCGCCCGGCGGCGCTGAGGACCGCCGCGGCGCTGAGAACCGCCGGGGCGCTCAGAAGTCGCCGTAGTTGACCTGCCACGTGGGCAGGCCCATGCGGCGCCACACGGCGACCACGCGATCCCGGTCGTCCAGGGAGACCCGTACCGCGAAGCGGTGGCGGACGTGCCGGTCGAAGAGCTCGGCCTTCACCACGTCGTCGCGCCGGCCGTCACCGGCGGCCCGCATCCACAGCTCGTCGTACGGCACCTCATGCCGCCGCAGCCACTCCTCCGTCTTCTCCCGGTGCTCCTCGCCCCGCCCGGAGAGCAGCACGATGACGTCGTCGTCCGCGCGCCGGAAGGAGTGCAGGGCCTGGCGCACCGAGACGTTGAGCAGGTCCTCGTCGCAGCGGGTGAAGTCGTACGGGCCACGGTCGCCCCGCAGCGCGAGCGTGCCGTCGATGTCGCACATGACCGCCGACGGGAGCGACGGGTCGGCGACGTACGGCTCCACGGGCGGCTGGTCGTTCAGCCACGCGTCGGTGAGCCGCCAACCGCCCCTCGTGGCCTTGGTGTGCTTGTCGGCCAGCAGGCGGATGATCTCCTCCCCCACGGACCGCTCCCGCTCGCCGTCGCGCCGTATGCACTCCTCCACCGGTACGTCGGTGAAGTCGTGCACGACGAACGTCGCCTGCCCGCCGACGGCGGCCTTGAGCCGCTTGGGGATGTGGGGCGTCAGATGGGTGTTGTCGACGACCACGTCGAACCCGCCGTCGACGGCAGCCCGGACCGCCGCGTCCTGGATGGCGAGCACCGTCTGCTCGTGCGCGTAGGAATTCCGCTCCTGGGTGGGGACGTCCAGCATGGTGCGCAGGTCGTCGAGGTTGACCCGGCGCATCCGGCCCTCGGACCGCGCCTGGAGCGCCCGCGCCGCGGTCGTCTTCCCCGATGCGGGAAGGCCCGTCATCACATGTACTACGGGCAGCACTGGTCAGTTCTCCTCGTCGTTCTTGAATGGATCGGACGCCTCCGGCCGCACCGAACGGTATGTCACCAGCTCGGTCGGGCGGCCGTCCAGGCGCAGGAACATCGCCGGGCGGACGGCGGCGTCCGGCAGGGCCTTCACGGCGCGCGCGAAGGCGGCGCGGTCGCCGGCGAGCGGGGAGAGGGAGCGGTAGGCGTCGTCGATGGCGCGCTCGCGGTCCGCCACGTCCTTCTCGATCCGCGCGATCACCTCGCGCACCCAGGCGTCGAACTCGTCCGGCACCTGCTCCAGCAGGGCGTCCAGCGGCCGGCCGCCCGACGCGGTGATGTCCGCCGCCGAGCAGCCCAGCGCCTGGGCGATCTGCTTGGCGGGCAGGTGCGCGAAGCGCTGGATGCCGTGGCCGCGCCAGATGTCCCGCTCGGTGACGCCCGTCAGGACCTTGTGGAGGCGTACGTACTCCGACAGCTTGGCCTTCGCCCGCACCCCGGACGCGAAGCGCAGCACGAAGCCCTCCGCGTCCGTGCCGGTGGCGGCCCGGCCCCCGGGCAGGGTGTTCGACTCGGTCAGGGCCAGCAGCTCGGCGAGCGGCATGGGCGGGCGGACCGTGACGACGGAGCCGACCGGCCGCCAGGCGGGGGCGGCGTCGGCCAGGGGTATCTCCGTGCCGTCCTTGGCGAAGGCGGCGAGCAGCACCAGGTCCCGGCGGTCCCCGTAGTCGACGACGATACGGTTCTGCGGGTACAGGATCTCCGCGAGGTAGGTCACGCCCGGGGTGAGGCCCGAGGTGTCCTTCCCGTCGAGCCGGCGCTGTGCCCAGGTGGCCTGCGTGCTGATGAACGACCCCTTGGACGCGACGCGCCACCGGCCGGCGTAGTGGAAGACCACGGCGAGGCTGCCGTCGACCTTGTCGTACACCTCGAACGGTTCGTCGGGCAGAGCGGGGGCGTAGGGCTGACCGGCCTCGTGTTCCCCGACGTTGAAGAACTTCGGCAGCGGCAGCGCGACGACCTCACCGGTGACGTCGTCGGCGACGAGCCCGCGGCAGCGCATGGTGACGCGGTTCCAGATCCGCTCGTACTGGCAGGTCCGTGTGTACGTGTAGATGGACAGCGGCAGTTCCGGGTGTGCCTTGCGGGTGACGTGCCCGGCGTCGAGCGCCGTCGCCAGTTCCCGCGGCGGCAGCAGCTGATGAAGAGTCAGGTATGCCTGGCTCATGGAATTCCTCCCGTTCGAGAAGGAGCATTCTCACTCCCGGGAGGCCTGGGGCGACAGCGAATAAGTTCCGTGGTCGGCGGGCCACAGTCCACTTCTGGTGGGCGGCTGCGGTGCGGGACCGGATCGGCGGTGGACTACGACCGGCGGCGGGGCTTGCCGCGCTTGGCGCCCTTGGCGGTGCCGGAGCCGCTGCGGGGGCCGCCCCTGCCGGTCGGCTTGCCGGCCACGGGCTTGCGCCGGTCGGCGCCGCTCTTGTCGGGGCGCTTGCCCTTCGGCTGGGCGGGGGTCTGCGGGCCCCGGGTGCTGTTGACGGTCCGCCCGCGGACGATCCCGATGAAGTGCTCCACCAGGTCGGTGGTCTCGTCCTCCGGCCAGGACAGCGCGACGCGCGACTGGGGGGCGTCCGCCACCGGCCGGTAGGTGAGGTCCTTGCGGTGGTGCAGGCGGGCGAGGGACTGCGGGACGACAAGGAGACCGATCCCCGCCGCCACCAGTTCGATGGCGTCCGCGGTCGTGGCGGGGCGCTCGATCGCGGGCAGGCCGGGCGGACGCTCCCAGCCGAGGGTGTCGTCGAGGGGGTGCAGCACGATGTCGTCGGCGAGGTCCTCGGCGGTCACCTCCTCGACCGCCGCCACGGCATGGTCCTTGGGGATCACGACCACGGTCGTCTCGGCGTAGAGCGGGATCGCGCTGAGGTCCGTCCGGTCGATCGGCAACCGCACGAGGCCCGCGTCCGCGCCGCCGTTCCGCAGCACCTCGGGTGCTTCGGCGGCGGACACCTGGACGAGGGTCAGCGGGACGTCGGGCAGCCGCTCGTTCCAGATCCGCACCCACTTGGCCGGCGTCACACCCGGGACGTAGGCGAGCCGGAAGGAAGGGGATGCATCGGAGCCTGTCACCCCGACAGATTACCCGCCGTGGTCGGCGGTCGTGGTCATCGGTCGCTCGCATGCTCGATACCCTTGACGCATGACGTCGCACCAGAGCACCCAGACGATGAAGCCCGCGACCGCGGCGAAGAAGCTGGGTGTGTACCTCGAGGCCACCCCCGCCGAGTTCCAGGAGGGTGTCGTCTCGCGCGCCGAGCTGGCCGCGCTGCAGACCGATCCGCCCGAGTGGCTGCGTGAGCTGCGTCGCAACGGCCCGCACCCCCGGCCCGTGGTCGCGGCGAAGCTCGGCATCTCCATCTCCGGTCTCGCACGGGGCGGCATCACGGACCCCCTGACCACGGAGCAGATCGACGCGCTCAAGGCGGAGGGCCCCGAGTGGCTGGTGCGGGAACGCGCGGTCCAGGCCGAGGTCCGCAAGGAAGCGGTACGGATCAAGGAGAAGAAGGCCGAGCGGGTCGACCAGCCGCGCGCCTGACGCTCCTCCTGGGGGACCGGCCCGGCCCGAGAGGCGGCGCGCGGGGAGCGGGCCTACGTTGGACTTGTGCGTGCCCATGATCTGGCCGAGCCCTATCCGTACGTCACGACGGACGACGACGCCATCGACGCCGCCCGGCTGCTGGCCGAGAACTCGCTGCCGGCCCTGCTCGTCCTGGACGCGGACGGGCTGCCGCACGCCATCGTGCCCGGGTCCCAGCTGCTGCGGCGGCTGGTCCCTGCGTACGCGCTCGACGACCCGCTGCTGGCGTCCACCGTCGACGACCGGATGGACGCGGAGATCGCCGAGGGGCTGCAAGGGCTCACGGTCGCCGAGTGGGTGCCGCGGCGGCTCTTCCCGCCTCCGTACGTGGGACCGGACGCCACACCGATGGAGGTCGCGGCGCTCATGGCCCGTACCCACAGCCCGCTGGTCGCGGTGGTCGAGCGCGAGGGTGACGGCCGGGTGCGCCTCCTGGGCACCGTGACCGCCGCCCGCCTCGTCAGGTACGTCCTCGTCCGGCTCGGCCAGAGCGGGAATCCCTGAAGTCGGCTCGGACCAGTGGGCCGCCCTCACGGCCCGACGGGGATGAGGAGCGCGGTGACGTTGTCGTGTCCGCCGGCGTCGAGGGCGTACGTGACCAGTGACCGCGCCTGTGCCGGCAGCCCGCCGGGGCCGGGCGGCCGGTGGCGGGCGAGTGCGTCCCGCAGGGCGCCGGCGTCCGGCAGGTAGCGCCACAGCCCGTCGGTGCACAGCAGCAGACGGCCCGGTACGGAGGGCCTCAGGCTCCGGATACGGGGGGTCGGTTCGCCGGCGTCAGCGCCCAGCCACGCGGTCAGGGCCTCGTGCTCGCCGGTATCGTCCTCGGTCAGCACCGTTCCGGGGCCCTGGTCGGGCAGCCAGTAGGCGCGGCTGTCCCCGACCCAGGCGCACCAGAAGCCCCCGGGGCCGACGACGCCCGCGACGTACGTACAGGCGGGTGCGGCAGCCGGGGACGCGGCCAGGGCGCTGACCGCGCGCCCCGCGGCGAGGGTGGCGTGGTCGAGCGCGGTCTCCGGCAGCGCGCCCGCCTCCAGCCGTTCCCGCAGGGCGCGGGCGCCGACCTCGGCGGCGACCTGCGCCGCCCGGTCCGCCCGGGGCGACATCGACACCCCGTCGCACACGACACCGATCGTCCACGCACCGGTCGCGGTGAGCGCCGTGGTGAGCGCCATGGCGTCGGCGTTGACGCCCCGCCGCCTGCCTCGGTCGCTGACTCCCGCGGCACCACCGTCGGTCGTGAGCTCCAGGTGGGAACGGAACGCCGGCTGGGCCTCGCCGCAGTCCCAGCAGTAGCCGTCGGGGGCCACGGTTCCGCCACACACCGCACAGCCTGGGATCTCCGTCATCGGGCGTTGATCCTGCCAGGTCGGCCGCCGGCCCGCCCCTCCGTTCCGTCAGGTGATCGCGGCGCCCCGCCACACCAGCATCGCCACATCGATGCCCGCCACGGCGATCGCGGCGATGAACGGCACCTCGGGCCGGCGGCGCCCGAGGAGGGCCCCGCTCACGGCCGTCAGCACGGCCACCGCCACCGCGACCGGGCCGACGACGCCGGAGCCGACGCCCCCCGAGCCGCCCGTGCCCGGCGGCGGCCCGGCGAGGGCCAGGACCGCGGAGGCGACCACCAGCGGAACCGGCAGCAGCAGCCGTACCCGTGCCGGGCCCAGGCGCTGCGGCCAGCCGCGTACCCCGACGGCCAGGTCGGAACCGATGTCCGGAAGGACATTGCCCAGGTGCGCGCCCACGCCCACCAGCGCCCCGCAGACGACGACCCACCAGGCCGGCCAGGGGCTCCCCGGCAGGCTCAGCGTGACGAAGGCGGGCAGCGCGGCGAAGCCGGTCGCGTACGGCAGCCAGGACAGCACCGTCGCCTTCACGCCCAGGTCGTACGCCCACGCCGCACCCACCCCCACCAGGTGGACGCTTCCGGCGAGCGGACCGCACGCGAGGGAGAGCGGCACGGCGAGGCCCAGCGCCACGGTGGCCGCGCCCCACACGGCCGGCGCGCCGACGGACCCGGACACCACCGGTTTGGCGGACCGTCCGGCGGCCCGGTCACGGGCGGCGTCGACGGCGTCGTTGCACCAGCCCACCGACAGCTGGCCCGCCAGCACCGCGGCGGCGATCAGCAGGCAGCCGAGCCCGTCGTGCCCGGCCGCCGCCGCCAGTACCGTCACCAGGACGGTGACGGCCGCCGCCGGGCCGGGGTGACAGGCCATCAGCAGGCCGCCGACGACACCACTGTGTCCGTACGCGGGCCGGTCGGTGGCGTTCACGGGCCGAGCGTAGGCGCTCATCGGGCGAACGGCCGGTACGAGCGGTACGGCGACACGGGACGAGGGCACACATGGGGGACCGATGTCGCCGACCTGGAGCTCTGATGACCCGGATCGCAGCCGTTCACGGAGTCCTGCCGCCGCACCGGCACGCCCAGCGCGAGATCACCGACATGGTGGCCCGTCACTGCCTGCCCGCCGGCGCCGACCGGCGCGTACTCGACCGGCTGCACGACGGCGCGCGGGTGCGCTCCCGCCACATGGCACTCCCGCTGGACCGGTACGGCGGGCTGGACGGCTTCGGCGCGGCCAACGACGCGTTCATCGACGGCGCCGTGGAGCTGGGGGCCGAGGCGGTCACCGGGGCGCTGAGCGCGGCGGGCCTGTCGGCGCGGGACGTGGACCTGCTGATCTTCACCTCGGTGACCGGCATCGCCGCGCCGTCCGTGGACGCCCTGCTCGTCGGGCGGCTCGGGCTGCGGCCGGACGTCAAGCGGCTGCCGGTCTTCGGCCTGGGGTGTGTCGCCGGGGCCGCCGGGATCGCCCGCCTGCACGACTATCTGCTGGGCCGGCCGGACGACGTCGCCGTGCTGCTCTCCGTCGAGCTGTGCTCGCTGACCTTCCAGCGGGCCGACGCCTCACTCGCCCAGTTGATCGCGACCGCGCTGTTCGGCGACGGCGCCGCGGCCGTCGTCGCCTGCGGTGCCCGGCGGCACACGGCGGGCGGCGGGGGCGGCGGGGGCGGCGGCCCGACCGTGGTGGCCAGCCGCAGCCATCTGTACCCGGACACCGAGCGGCTGCTGGGCTGGGACATCTCCGGTTCGGGCTTCCGCGTCGTCCTCGACCCCGCCGTGCCCGACGTGGTGCGCAAGAACCTCGCCGACGACGTCGACGGCTTCCTGACCGACCACGGCCTGAGCCGCGACGAGGTGTCGGCCTGGGTCAGCCACGCGGGCGGCCCGAAGGTCCTCGACGCGGTCGCGGAGGCGCTCGACCTGCCGGACGGCGCCCTCGACGTCAGCCGGCGCTCGCTCGCCGAGGTCGGCAACCTCTCGTCGGCCTCCGTGCTGCACGTCCTCCGCGACACCCTGACGGCGGCGGCCCCGCCCCCGGGAACGCCGGGGGTGCTGCTCGCCATGGGCCCGGGGTTCTGCACCGAACTGGTCCTGCTGCGCTGGTAGAAACGGGAGAGACGCATGGTCTGGTACGCCCTGCTGGTGCTGGCCGTCGGCGTGGAGCGGCTCGCCGAACTGGTCGTCGCCCGCCGCAACGCGCGCTGGAGTCTGGCCCGGGGCGCGGTGGAGTCGGGGCGGGGCCACTACCCGGTGATGGTGGTGCTCCACACGGGGCTTCTCGTCGGCTGCCTGGCCGAAGTGTGGGCGATGGGGCGGCCGTTCCGCCCAGGGCTGGGCTGGACCATGCTGGCCGTGGTGGTCGCGTCCCAGTGCCTGCGCTGGTGGTGCGTACGGACGCTGGGGCCGCGCTGGAACACCCGCGTACTGGTGGTGCCCGGTCTGCCCCTGGTGTCCGGCGGGCCGTACCGGTGGCTGCGTCACCCGAACTACGTGGCGGTGGTGGCCGAGGGCGTCGCGCTGCCGCTGGTCCACTCCGCCTGGCTGACCGCCGCGCTCTTCGCGGCGTGCAACGCGGCACTGCTCACCGTACGGATCCGCTGCGAGGAGGCGGCGCTCGGCGCTGCTCCGGCCCCCGGTGGCACGGCCGTGCCGGGCGGGGCCCGGTGATCGATCTGCTGGTGGCGGGCGGTGGGCCCGCCGGACTCGCCACGGCGATCCACGCGGCGCTGCGCGGAATGGAGGCCGTGGTGATCGAGCCGCGTCCGGGGCCGGTGGACAAGGCGTGCGGCGAGGGGGTCATGCCGGGCGGTGTGCGGTCCCTGGCCGCTCTCGGCGTCCGCCCGGCCGGCCATGAGCTGCGCGGCATCCGGTACGTGGACGGTCCGCACCGCGCCGAGGCGGGGTTCCGTGACGGCACCGGCCTGGGCGTGCGCCGGACGGTGCTGAGCGCCGCGCTGGCCCGGCGGGCCGCCGAGCTGGGCGTGCGGGTGGTGCCCGGGAAGGTCGGCGACGTACGGCAGGGCGCGGACGCGGTGAGCGCCGCGGGGCTGCGGGCCCGGTGGCTCGTCGCGGCGGACGGCCTGCGCTCCCCCGTACGGCGGGCCCTGGGTCTGGAGCTGCCGGACCGCCGGCCCCGGCGGTTCGGCCAGCGGCGGCACTACCGGCTGCCGCCGTGGTCGGACTTCGTCGAGGTGCACTGGTCGGGCGGCGGGGAGGCGTACGTGACGCCGGTCGCCGAGGACCTCGTCGGGGTGGCGGTCCTGAGCACGGCGAGACGCCCGTACGACACGCACCTGGGCCACTTCCCCGAGCTGGCGGCCCGCCTGGGCGACGGGACGGCCGTGAGCGCCGTACGCGGTGCCGGGCCGCTGCGGCAGCGGGTGCGCGGCCGGGTGGCCGGGCGGGTGCTGCTCGTCGGCGACGCGGCGGGGTACGTGGACGCGCTCACCGGCGAGGGCGTCTCCCTGGCGCTGGCGTCGGCCGAGGCGGCGGTGCGGTGTCTGCGGGCGGGCCGGCCGGCGGCGTACGAGAGGGCGTGGCGGCGGCTGTCCCGGCGGCACCGGATGATGACCGAGGCCCTGGTCCGGGTCGGCTGCCGGCCGGACACGGCCCGGCTGGTCGTGCCGGCGGCCGCCCGGATGCCGCCGGTGTTCGCCGCGGCGGTGCACGCCCTGCAGTGACGGCACCGTGCACGGCCATCCCGTATCGTGCACGGCCATTCCGGCGAGACGCGTGCCGGGCGGATACTTGCGGCATGAACCATCTGCGGGAGCAGCTCGGCCGCAGCCTGTTCACCCGCGTGGCGGGTCCCGCCGGCCCGGCCAACCGTGCCCGGATCCACGGCACGCCGGGGCCCCGCTGGTTCGGTCCCGACCGGCCGATCCGTACCGTCCACGGCGACGCGTCGATGTTCATCGGCGGACTGCGGGCACTGCTGCTGCAGTCCCTGCACCCGCTGGCCATGGCGGCGGTGGAGGCCCATTCCGGTTACCGGGGCGATCCGTGGGGGCGGCTCCAGCGCACCAGCACGTTCCTCGCCGTGACCACGTACGGCACCGCGGACGACGCGCAGCGCGCGGTCGACCACGTGCGGGCCGTGCACGACCGGGTACGGGGCACCACCGCCGCCGGGCAGGCGTACCACGCGGCCGATCCGCACCTGCTGGGCTGGGTGCACGTCGCCGAGGTGGACAGTTTCCTCACCGCCCACCAGCGCTACGGCGCGCGTCCGCTGGACGCGGCCGGCTGCGACGCGTACATCGCCGACGCCGCGCGCGTCGCGGCCGCGCTCGGGGTCGTCGACCCGCCGCGCGACCGGGCCGGGCTGGCCGACCGGCTGGCCGCGTACCGGCCGGAGCTGTACGCCACCCAAGAGGCGCGTGAGGCGGCCCGGTTCATCCTGCTCCACCCGCCCTTGCCCTGGATCGCCCGGGGTCCGTACGCCGTCCTCGCCGCGAACGCGGTGTCCACCCTCCCCCTGTGGGCGCGCGGGGAACTCGGCCTGCCCCGTCTGCCGGGTGTCGAGGGAACCTTCGTCCGGGCCTCCGGCCACGCGCTGACCAGGACGATCCGCTGGGCCATGACGCCTCCTCCGCCGACCGCGAACTCGGTCTGATCGGGCCACTGTTTTCGAGCGGACGGGCGGACTCGCGGAAAATCGCCGGGTGATGAGGGTGCCCGGTGCCCCACTGGGCATGCCCGACGGGAACGCCCTTACGGCCCTTCCGGAGGGGCAGTCGTACGAAACACGGTCGATCGGGCGATCATCGCTCTCGTACTGATCGCACTGATCGGATCGCACTGATCGATTGATCGACGGACATGGAGGAGTGGACGGATGCCGAACGAGCGCGCGGGGCGGCCGGCGCGGCCGGAGGACCTGATCGATGTGGCCCGGCTGGTGACCGCGTACTACGCCCTGCACCCCGACCCGGCGGAGCCGGCCCAGCGCGTGGCCTTCGGCACGTCCGGGCATCGCGGGTCCTCCCTCACCGGGGCCTTCAACGAGGACCACATCGCCGCGACGAGCCAGGCGATCTGCGAGTACCGGGCCGGACAGGGCATTGACGGGCCGCTGTTCCTGGGCGCGGACACCCACGCGCTGTCGGAGCCCGCCCGGGTCACCGCGGTCGAGGTCTTCGCGGCCAACGGCGTGACCGTCCTCATCGACGCGGCCGACGGCTACACCCCCACCCCGGCGGTGTCGCACGCCATCCTCACCCACAACCGCGGCCGCGCCTCCGGCCTCGCCGACGGCGTGGTGGTCACCCCCTCGCACAACCCGCCGGCCGACGGCGGGTTCAAGTACAACCCGCCGAACGGCGGGCCGGCCGGCTCGGAGGCGACCGGCTGGATCCAGGAGCGGGCCAACGAGATCATGACGGGCGGCCTGAAGGACGTACGGCGGCTGCCCTACGCCCGTGCGCTGGCGGCCCCCACAACCGGGCGGTACGACTTCCTCGGCTCGTACGTGCGGGACCTGCCGTCCGTGCTGGACCTGGACGCGGTGCGCGCGGCGGGGGTACGGATCGGGGCGGACCCGCTGGGCGGGGCGTCCGTGGCGTACTGGGGGCGGATCGCCGAGGAGCACCGGCTGGACCTGACCGTGGTCAACCCGGTCACCGACCCCACCTGGCGGTTCATGACGCTGGACTGGGACGGGAAGATCCGGATGGACTGCTCGTCCCCCTATGCGATGGCGTCGCTGATCGAGGGGCGGGACCGGTTCCGGATCGCCACGGGCAACGACGCGGACGCCGACCGGCACGGCATCGTCACCCCCGACGGCGGCCTGATGAATCCCAACCACTACCTGGCCACCGCGATCGCCTATCTGTACCGCCACCGTGAGCAGTGGCCGGCCGGGGCCGGGGTCGGCAAGACGCTGGTGTCGTCCGGCATGATCGACCGGGTGGCCGCCGACCTCGGCCGGCGGCTGGTCGAGGTTCCGGTCGGTTTCAAGTGGTTCGTGGACGGGCTGGCCGACGGCACGCTCGGGTTCGGCGGCGAGGAGTCCGCCGGCGCCTCCTTCCTGCGCCGGGACGGGTCGGTGTGGACCACCGACAAGGACGGCATCATCCTGGCGCTGCTGGCCTCCGAGATCCTGGCGGTGACGGGGCGGACGCCCAGCGAGCAGTACGCGTCGCTCACCGCACGGTTCGGCGAACCGGCGTACGCCCGTATCGACGCCCCCGCCACCCGGGAGGAGAAGGCCGTCCTGAGCCGCCTCTCCCCCTCCCAGGTGACGGCCGGCACCCTCGCCGGGGAGCCGATCACGTCCGTGCTCACGGAGGCGCCCGGCAACGGGGCCGCCATCGGTGGCATCAAGGTGACCACCGACAGCGCCTGGTTCGCCGCGCGCCCCTCGGGCACCGAGGACGTCTACAAGGTGTACGCCGAATCCTTCCTCGGCCCCGATCACCTGGCCCGGGTGCAGGAGGAGGCCCGGTCGGTGGTGTCGGCCGCCCTGAGCGGCTGAGGCTGTTCCTCCTCAAGGGCCCGTTTTCGGCCGGTGGTTCACCTTTGCGCCACCGGCCGAAGCGTCCTGAAGCGCCCGAAGCACCCGAGAGTGGCCTGATAGGTCGCCTCCGGCGCGCCCGCAACGCGCGTGGCGCGTCGTACCGGTTGGGCTTCGGGAAGGCATCGTGTCGGCAACGTGGCAGGCGCGATTACCACGTTGTACGAGCGGAAGCAACCTCTCCGTTACTCGACTTGGCTGGTTATGATCGGCACCCGCACGCGTCACCGACGCCGGACCGGCCGTCCCCCACGCCCTCCCCCAGGGCTGTGCCGGTCCCGGTTGCCGGCCTGTCCCCGCTCCCGCTCCCGAGGGCTGATGTCTTCCATAGAACCCGAAGGTCCACCCGTTCCGCCGACGCCCCCTCGGCGGCGGCGCACCGTGCGCCTCCGTACGCTGCTCATCCTGCTGGCGCTGGTCCCCACCGTGGCGATGGGCACGCAAGTCGCCGTGACCGCGGACCGGCTATTGGCTCAGTCCGGGCACCTGCGCTCCGATGTGGCGGCGGGTGAGCGGCTGGGCATCCCCCTTCACACGCTCATGGTCGAGTTGCAGACGGAACGGACGATGACCGCCGCGCGGTGGGCGGGCTCCGCCGTGTCCGAGGACGCCGTGCGCGCCCAGCGCGCCGCCACGGACGCGGCCGCGGAGGAGTTCCGCCGGTCCTCGGCGAGCGCCGGGGCCGGGTCGGAGGAGGCGGACCGCCGTCTCCTGGAGGTCATGAAGGGCCTCGCCGACCTGGACACCTACCGGGAGCGCGCGGACGCCCGCATCGGCAGCGCCGACAGCGTGATCGTCTTCTACAGCGACCTGATCAGCCAGACGATCCGCTACTTCCAGGACGGGTTCAGCCACACGGACGACGCCGGGCTCACTCAGGAGAGCCGCGTCGTGATCACCATGTTCTCGGCCGCGGAGATGCTGGCCCAGGAGGACACGATCCTCGCGCTGGCCGGGCCGTCCAGGGAGTTGAGCACGCGTCGGTTCGCCGACTTCGTCAACGCCGTCGGGGCTCACCGGCATCTGTACGACCGGTGGGTCGTGCCGTTCCTGCCCACCGAGGACGGCGACCGCTACTCGGGGATCGCCGGCTCGGACGCGTGGCAGACCAAGACCCGGATCGAGAACGAGATCCTGTCCGACCACAAGGACACGGACTCGAGCGTGAAGCTGCCCCGGGGCATCCGCGACTGGTCCGCCGCGCACAAGAAGTGGTCGGCCGAGGTGGACGCGCTCAACATGGACCGGACGCGGGCGCTGCTCGCGAACGGTGACGCGAGGGCGTCGGAGCTCGAGGCGGAGGTCACCTGGCTGATCGCGGGCAGCAGCGGCGCGCTGCTGATCGTCGCGGTCGCCATCGTGTTCACCACCCGCTCGGTCCTGCGCCGCCTGCGCGTGCTGCACGAGCGTACGGTGACCATCGCCGAGGAGACGCTGCCGGACGTGGTGGCCCGGCTCCAGCAGGGGCAGCCCGTCGACGCGGAGGCACTGCCGGCGGTCGGCGGCGAACAGGACGAGGTGGGGCGTGTCAGCGACGCGTTCGCCCGGGTCGTGGCCGTGTCCGTCGACGGGCACCGGCAGCTCGCGGCCGAGCGTCACGGGTTCGGCATGTTCGCGGCGGGCATCGCCTCCCGGACCGGAAACCTGGTCAGCCGCCAGCTGACCCTCACCGAGGAGCTTCAGGACACCTTCGGCGGCGACGAGGCGCTGCTGGCCCAGCTGATGCGATCCGACCAGTTGACGGTGGGTATGCGCCGACAGATCGAGAACCTGCTCATCCTCGCGGGCGGCGAGATCCCCGACCCGCACACCGAGCCCATGCGCGTCGCCGACCTGCTGCGCGAGGCGGCCGCGGAGGTCGAGGACTTCCGGCGGATCGAACGCCAGGCGCTGGACGAGATCAGCGTGGAACCACGGGTGATCAGCCAGATCAGCCACCTGCTGGCGGAGTTGCTGGACAACGCCACCCGGTTCTCCCCGCCACGGTCGAAGGTCGTGATCCGCGCCGAGCTGGTGGCCGACGGGCTGTCGGTCGAGATCGAGGACCGCGGCCCCCGGGTAACGCCCGCGACGTACGAGGAGATGAACCGGCGCCTGCACTCCGCCCCGCCGTACTCCGTCCTGGCGGAGAACGCGCACCGGCTGGGCCTGTTCGTGGTCGGCCACCTCGCGGACCAGCTGGGAGCGACCGTCACGCTGCGCCGGTCGGTGTACGGCGGCACATCGGCCGTGGTGATCGTCCCCCGGGAGCTCCTGGTCCCGACGGAGCGCGAGCGCGAGCCGGTGGGCGTGACCGCACGCCCCACCCCGGCGGTGGACCGGCCTGAGCCCGAGCCCGAGCCTGAGTCCGGGCCCGGGCGTGAGCCGCACCGCTCCGACGAGGGCAGGCCCGAGCTGGTCCTGCACGTGGCGGCGGACCCGCTGCCGCTGCGGCAGGCCACGGACCGCCAGGCCCCGGTCGAACACGCCCGGGACCCGCAGGAACCGGCCACGCCCGCCTCGGACCGCCCGGCGCCGGCCCAGCCCGGGACCCGCGACGGCGCCGCCCGCCCCACCCCTCCCGCCCTTCCCGAGCGCGTCCCGCAGTCCCACATGGCCAGACAACTGCGTGAGCCCCGCACGACGGACACAACGGTCACGCCGGACACGGCGACGCCTCAGGAGGTGGCCGACGCCTGGGACGACTACGAACAGGGCACCCGGACAGTGGAAATCGAACTCCGACAGGATCAGCCATGACGACGACAACGAACGACATGATCTACAGCGTTCTGGACAACAATCTGAGCCGGATCGCCGGAATCGAGGGAGCCGTGCTCCTGTCCAACGACGGGATCAAGCTCAGTGCCTACCTGCTGGACCGGCCGCAGGCGGAGCGCATCGCCGCCGCGTCCTCGGGCATCGCGTCGACCATGAAGGCGATTTCGCGGGAGATCGACGGCGGCCGGGTGATCCGCCAGCTGGTCGAGATGGACGACCGGTACCTGTGCATCGTCGGATGCGGCGAGGGCAGCACGCTCATCGTCGTGACGTCCCGCAAGGCCCGGCTCGGCGAGCTGGGCGGCGAGGCCGTCAGGACCGCGCAGGCGCTGGGCGAGTGGCTGAGCACACCTGAGCGCACCCAGGCTGCCACGTCGTAATGTCCGACGAGCCGCAGCGCGGAAGCCGTCGCAGGACGCGGCTGTACGCCTTGACCGATGGCCGTACAGCCGCCCCGCACACCGTCCTCACGATGGACACCACCATCACGGCGGCCGTCACCGAGGAGGACCACGACGGCCTGCCGACCGAGTGGCAGGCCGTCCTTGCCATGTGCCCGCCACCGAACGGGCGGGCGGTCGCCGAGATCGCGGCCCGGATGGGGATGCGCCTCACTCCGATGACGCTCCTCCTCGGCGAACTCGCGGACCGCGGGCTGATCCACCACCGGCCGCCCCTGGAGGGCGCCGAGACCACCAATGTCCACCTGCTCATGAGAATCAGGGACAACCTTGCCCGGATATGACACCCCTGCCCAGGAAGCGGCCCCCGTCAAGATCCTGATCGCCGGGGGATTCGGCGTCGGCAAGACGACCCTGGTGGAGACGGTCTCCGAGATCGAGCCCCTGCGTACGGAGGAGCGGCTGACGGCCGCGGGGGTCGGCGTCGACGATCTCGACGGCATCGAGTCCAAGACGGCGACCACCGTGGCGATGGACTTCGGGCGCATCACCCTCGACGACGCGGGAGTCGTCCTCTACCTGTTCGGTACGCCGGGACAGGAGCGCTTCTGGTTCATGTGGGACGAGCTGCTGAACGGGGCGCTCGGGGCGGTCGTACTGGTCGACACCCGCCGCCTGGACCGCAGTTTCCCGGCCGTCGACTTCTTCGAGAGCCGCGGACTGCCGTTCGTGGTGGGCGCGAACTGTTTTCACGGCGAACAGCCCTATACGGAAGGGGAGATCAGGGCGGCGCTGCACCTGCGCGATCCGCGGACGCCCATTCTCATGCTCGACGCGCGTGCCCGCGCCGACGTCCGCGGTGCGCTGCTCGCGCTCCTCGACACGGTCATCGCCAAGGCGCGGACGACGGCGCCCGTCTGAGGGGTCACACCGGCCGTGGGCCCCTCGCCGGCTCGATACCGGGGCCGCCCTCCCGCAGCAGGCGCAGGAAGGCCTTGACCCCCGCGATGAGTTCCTGGTTGTCGGTGAGGCGGTTCACCGTCGACTCGAACTCCCGGCCCAGCGCGGCGATCTTCCGGTCGGCCTCGTCGGCCCGCTCGTACGAGGCCATGCCCAACGCGTCCACGGTGCGCCGCAGTTCGGCGAGCGCGCGATACTGCTCCTCCGCCTTGGCCTCCAGGACCTGCACCCCGGAGTCCAGGCGGTCCACCAGCGCCCGCAGCTCCACCACGTCGTCGCGCGGATACGTCACATCCTTCAGGAGCGTGCCCAGGCGCCGCCGCAGCTGAATGAACCAGGCGCCCGCGGGCCGGAACAGAGTGCTCAGCAGGAACAGCCCGGCGAGCCAGTAGCCCACCGGCTGTCCCGTCGCCCGCGCGACCGCCACCGCGACCACCGCCGTGACGACATGTCCGGCCACGGCCGCGCGCAGCATCGTCCGTGCGATGCGCGCGGCCTCGGTGTCCCGCGCGGTCGGGACCTTCAGGCCCTTGTCCCGGCTCACGGCTATCTCACCGAGCACCGCGTGCGCCCGGAAGTACAGGTTCCACGGCACGGTCAGGAGCAGCAGCAGCCACAGCAGACCGACCACCCCGGCCGCCGCCCCGAGCACCACCGCCGGCGGCACCCCCACCGCATGGGCCAGGATCAGGGCCGCCGCGGTCACCACGACGGCCAGTACCGCCCCGAAGAACTTCCCCATGACATCCCCCATGAGCCTGTACGGCGCGCCCGCGCCACGCTTCCTGCATCGTGGCGCCGCCGACGGATCCGTACATGAGTACGGGTACTCAACGCCTACTCATCCCTTGGCCGCCGCCTCCAGGAGGACGCCGGCCAGCTCGCGCGGCCGGGAGAACATGGGCCAGTGGCCGGTGTCCATCTCGACCAGCCGCCACCGCTCGCCCGTCAGCAGCTCGACCACGTCACCGCTCGGCTGGGCCCCGTCCAGCAAGCACTTGACGTATGTGGCCGGCAGCTGACCGAGCGGGCGTGCGAGGACCGCCGGTTCGGTCAGCGTGGCGCCGGGGTGCGGCGTCGCTCCGCCCACGATCCGTGCGATCTGCTGATCGGTGAGGTCCTGGCCGGTGCAGTCGGCCTCGGTCAGCGGTGCCCAGAACCCCCCGTTCTCGGCCATGGACTTCTCCACCATCGCCCGCCCGTCCGGCCAGGCGGATACGAACGACTCACCGTCGGCGGGCACGTTGGAGTCCACGAACACCACGCGGGCGAGCCGGTCGCCGATCCGCTCGGCGGCCTGGCCGGCCGGAATGCCCGAGTAGCTGTGCCCGACCAGGACGACGTCGCGCAGATCACGGCGCTCGATCTCCCCGACGATGTCCTGGACATGGGTCTGCTGCCCGGCCGGTACACCCTGTCTGTCGGCGAGGCCGGACAGCGTCAGCGGGTGCGCGCCGTGACCGGCCCCACGAAGCGCGGGCACCACGTCGTCCCACGCCCACGATCCGAGCCACGCCCCTGCGACAAGTACGAATTCCGTCATGCCCGCAACGTAGCGGAGGGGTCTGACATTGATACTCGTAGCGGGTTCCGGTGGTCGTGGCTCAGGGTCTGACTG